>JBCKZH010000023.1:0-38608 GCA_038919385.1 Vicinamibacterales bacterium
ACGCCCGTCCCAGCCCTGGCGGGACCACCGGCACCGTGGACCCAGGCGCGGGCCGTGTGGTCAGGGAGCGGATGGCCAAGATGTGCAGAAATGGGTCGACCGTGTGCCAGCCGGGCGCCAGGTCACGCCGGGACGCGCATGAGTAGACCAGCACCTCGCCCTGCTTCATGCGCACCATGTACTCGATCTCCCCGCCATTGGCGCCGACGGGAACGTCCACCGTGGTGGTGCGGGGCGGATTGTCCTGCGTCCGGTGGACGCCCGGCGCCAGCATACACGGCACCTTGAAGAGCCTGCCCTGTGTCCTCGGTGTTCTCTGTGGCTAACGCCTGTCTCAGAAGATCGTGCTGATCGACGCCTGCGCGAAGTCGATCACGGCGCTCGGCAGGACGCCCAGGTAGAGTACGCCGATCAACGACAGCACCAGACCGGCCATCGCCACGCCCGTGATCGGCGCCGGCACCGGCCGCGCGTCGCGCTCGGTCATGAACATCATCACGACGATACGCAGGTAGAAGAACACCGAGACGACGCTCGAGAGCACGCCGATGATGGCGAGGCCGTAATAGCCAGACCCGATCGCGGCGCTGAACACATACCACTTGGCAATGAAGCCCGCGGTCGGCGGGAAGCCGCCGAGCGACAGCAGGAAGAACGTCATCAGTACGGCCAGGGCCGGATGGCTGTGGAACAGGCCCGCGTAGTCGCGCAAGTCGTCGTTGGCGCGCTCGCGAGTGCCGAGCAGCGCAATCACGCCGAAGGCGCCGAGGTTGGTCAGCGCGTAGGCGGCCAGGTAGAACAGGATGGCGGCCTTGCCGACGTCGTTGCCGGCCACCAGGCCCGCCAGTATGTAGCCGCCGTGCGCGATGCTGGAATACGCCAGCATGCGCTTGAGGCTGGTCTGCGCCACGCCGACCACCGTACCCAGAATCATCGTCGCCGCTGCGATCGCCCACAGCACCGGCGCCCAGTCGGCGATCATCGGTTCGAGCGACGACAGGAACACGCGCACGAACGCGGCCACCGCGGCGGCCTTCACGCCCGTGGACATGAAGCCGGTGACCACCGCGGGGGCGCCTTCATACGCATCCGGCGACCACATGTGGAACGGCACCGCCGCCACCTTGAAGGCGAAGCCGACAATCAGCAGGCCCACTCCCAGCAGAATCATCGGGTTGCCGCTCATCGACTGGGCCGCAATCACCGAGCCAATGCGATCCAGGTTGGTGCTGCCGGTCACGCCGAAGAGGAACGCGACGCCGTAGAGGAAGAACGCGCTGGCAAAGGCGCCAAGCAGGAAGTACTTGAATGCCGCTTCGGTGCTCTGCTGCTGCTCGCGTCGGATGCCGGTCAGCACGTAGACCGCAATCGACATCGTCTCGAGCGCCAGGAAGATCACCAGCAGGTCGGTGGCCTGCCCCATCAGCATCATGCCGACAATGGCGAACAGCATGATGGCGTAGTAATCGCCGGCCGGGATGTTGTCGCGCTCCAAGGTTTGCGACGAGAAGATCACGGTGAGGATGCCGACCGCAACCAGGATCAGGTTCACGAACAGTGAGAAGTTGTCGGCCGTCACCACGCCGAAGCTGGTGGCGTTGCGGTTCCACAGCAGGATGGACGCCGCGCCGGCGCCGACCAGGCCGATGATGGCCAAGCCGCCGATCGGCATCTTCTCGTCGCGCCCGCGGAACGCTTCCGCCAGCAGGACGACCAGACCCGCCAGCGTCACGCAGAGAATCGGGATGATGGCGTCGAATTGGCTGCTAATCATCGCTTGTCCTCCGAAGCCTTGGCGAAGGAGGACGACACCTCACCGGCAACAGCCGCGAGGCTTGAGGCTTGCGGCTTGCGGCTTGCCAGGTCCACAACTAGCGGCTGGTGCGCCTGGACGCGGTCGACGATGCGCTGGATCGCGGGTTCCATGGGTTTCAAGAACACATTCGGGGCGACGCCCATACCGATCGAGACCGCGGCCAGCGGGCCGACGATCGCCCACTCGCGGAACGACAGGTCGCGCAGGCCGGCGTTGTGGCTGTTGGTGATCTTGCCGTAGAACACGCGCTGGAACATCCACAGCATGTAGACCGCCGACAGAATCACGCCGAGCGCGGCGACCACGGCAAAGCGCGGATCCCACTTGAAGGCGCCAAGCATGATCAGAAACTCGCCGATGAACCCGTTCATGCCGGGCAGGCCGATCGACGACAGCGTCAGAATCAGCATCACCGCCGTCAGCCGCGGCATCACCGTCTTGAGGCCGCCGAACTCGCCGATCTGGCGCGTGTGCCGGCGATCCGAGAGCATGCCGACGATGCAGAACAGGCCGCCGGTGGTGACGCCGTGCGCCAGCATCTGGTACGACGCGCCCTGCACACCCTGCACGTTCATGGCGGCAATGCCCAGGACCACGAACCCCATGTGGCTCACCGACGAGTAGGCCACCAGCTTCTTCATGTCGGGCTGCACCATCGCTACCAGCGCGCCGTAGACGATGGCGATCACCGCGAGCGTGGCGAGCAGCGGCGCGAAGTAGAGCGCGGCTTCAGGGAACAGCGGGAAGGCGAGGCGAATCAAGCCGTAGCCGCCCATCTTCAGCATCACGCCGGCCAGAATCACCGAGCCGGGCGTCGGCGCCTGCACGTGGGCATCGGGCAGCCAGGTGTGGAACGGGAACAGCGGCACCTTGATGATGAAGGCGATGGTGAACGCCAGGAAGAACCAGTACTGGGTGCCGGCCGGGATGCTCAGCTCGTACAGCTTGAGCAAGTCGAAGCTGTACTCGCCGGTCGCCGACTGATGCATCCACGACAGGCCGATAATCGCCACCAGCATCAGCACGCTGCCGGCCATGGTGTAGAGGATGAACTTGACCGCGGCGTAGATGCGCTGGTCGTAGCCCCAGATGCCGATCAGGAAATACATCGGGATCAGGACGAAGTCCCAGAAAATATAGAAGAGAAAAATATCGAGTGCGCTGAACACGCCGAGCATCGACGCCTCGAGCAGCAGCATGAAGATCGAAAATTCCTTGACGTGCTTCTTGATGCTGTCCCACGACGTCAGCAGCGCCAGCGGCGTGAGAAAGCCGGTCAACACCAGCAGCATCAGGCTCAGGCCGTCGATGCCGACGTAGTAGTCGATGCCGAACGCGGGGATCCAGGCGTGGCGCTCGACGAACTGGAACGCCGGCGCGCCGGCCGATGGATCGAAACCCGCCCACAGCAGCAAGGTGACGCCGAAGGTCACCAGCGAAATGGCGAGCGTCAGGTTGCGGACCAGCGCGTTCTTCGAACCGTCGCGGTTCGACACGAACAACAGCAGGGCCGACCCGATGATGGGCAGCAGGATGGCGATGGAGAGTAGGGGCAACCCGTTCACGTCGCGCTATCTCCAGAGGTAAAAGGCGAGGATCGCGACCGCGCCTGCAAAAATGGACGCTGCGTAGGTCTTGACCGACCCGTTCTGCAGCAGCCGGAGGACAATGCTGACGCCGCTCACGAAGTAGCCTGCGCCGTTGACCGCGCCGTCGACGATCTTCACGTCAAAGCCGCGCCACAGGCCCTCCTGCGACACCACCTTGATCGGTTGCACGATGGTCGCGTCGTAGACCTCGTCCACGTAGTACTTGTTCAGCAGCAACCGGTGCACACCCGAGAACTGTGTCGCCATCTGCGCCGGAATGTCCTTGCGCTTCAGCCAGAGGAAGGTCGCCAGCCCGATGCCCGCGAAGGCAACCAGCGACGACACCGCCATCAGCGACAGTTCGAGCGCGGCGTGATCCTCGGCGCCGGCTTCCTCGCCCGGCAGGCACTCCTCGATGGCAATGCCCGCCAGCTCGCCGGTAGTCACCGGCTGGCCGCAGTTGGTGGCCTGGAACGCCGGTTCGAGCCAGGCGCCAAGGTTATTGTGGCCGCCAAGCGCGTGCGGCACGCCGACATAGCCGGCCAGGATTGAGCCAATCGCCAGGACGATCAGCGCGAAGGCCATCGGCGCCGGCGCGTCATGCAGATGCACTCCATGTGAGTGCTGGGGTGCTGGGGTGCTCAGGTGCTGAGGTGCTGGGGTGCGCGGGTGCGCGAAGCGTTCTTCCCCGTGGAACGTCAGATGAACCAGACGGAACATGTAGGTCGCCGTCAGCAGTGACGTCAGCACGCCAACGCCCCACAGGATCTGGTGGCCGTGCAGGAAGGTCTCGAACAGGATCTCGTCCTTTGAGAAGAAGCCGGCCAGGCCGGGTACACCGGCGATGGCGACCGACGCGGTCAGGAACGTCCAGTAAGTGATCGGGATGTGCTTCTTGAGGCCACCCATCTTGCGGATGTCCTGCTCGCCGTGCAGTGCGTGAATCACCGCGCCCGCGCCGAGGAACAGGCAGGCCTTGAAGAACGCGTGGGTCATCAGGTGGAAGATGCCGGCGCCGAATGCGCCCATGCCCATGGCCAGGAACATGTAACCCAACTGGGACACGGTCGAATACGCCAGCACGCGCTTGATGTCGTTCTGCACCAGGCCGATGGTGCCGGCCATCAGCGCCGTCGACGCACCGACTACCGCCACAATCGTCAGCGTGATCGGCGCATGCTCGAACAGCACGGCATTGCGGCCAATCATGTAGACGCCGGCGGTCACCATGGTCGCGGCGTGGATCAGGGCCGACACCGGGGTCGGGCCTTCCATCGCGTCGGGCAGCCAGACATACAGCGGAATCTGCGCCGACTTGCCGGTCGCGCCAATGAACAGCAGCAGCGTGATCAGCGACAGGGTGCCGAACGTGACCTCGACCGGCATCGCCTTCACCGCCAGCGCAATGGTCGTGAAGTCGAGCGAGTTGAACGTCACCACCAACATCAGCGCGCCCAGAATGAACGCGAAGTCGCCGATGCGGTTGACGACGAACGCCTTCTTCGCCGCATCAGACGCCGACTTCTTCTCGTAATAGAAACCAATCAGCAGATACGAACACAGGCCGACACCTTCCCAGCCGACGAACATCACCAGGACGTTCGAGCCGAGCACCAGCATCAGCATGAAGAAGCAGAACAGGTTCAGGTACGAGAAGAACCGGCCGAAGTCGGCATCGGTTTCCTCGTGCATGTAGGAGGTCGAGTAGATGTGAATCAGCGAGCCGATGCCGGTGATGACGAGGACCATCACGGCCGACAGCGCGTCGAGGCGCAGGGCCAGGTCGATCGAGAAATCTCCGGCCGTAATCCAGGTGAATAGCGTCTGGTTAATCTGCCGCGACTCGGGCGGCATGGCCGCCAGCGACCACACCTGCATGACGGCGAGCAGGAACGAGATCACCATCACCGCGCAGGCGAGGCCGCCGGTCACTGCCTTGGGCAGCCGCCGCCCCACGCCTGCATTGACGAGGAAGCCGGCGAACGGAAGCAGAGGAATAAGCGCTAGCACCGGGTCACCACTTCAAGGACGTGAACGCTTCAGGGTTGAGCGACTCGCGATGGCGGAACAAGCCAATCACCAGGGCCAGGCCCACCGCGGCCTCGGCCGCGGCCACCGTCATCACGAAGAACGTGATGATCTGGCCGTCGACGATGCCGAGCTGGCGGCCGAAGGCGACAAACGCCAGATTGACCGCGTTCAGCATGATCTCCACCGACAGCAGCAGCGTGATCAGGTTGCGGCGCAGGAACACGCCGGCCGCACCAATCGAAAACAACAGACCCGAAAGCACGAGATAGTGGCCAATGGACATGGTCACTCCTCTCTCTTCTTCGCGAGCACGACGGCGCCGACCATCGCCACGATGATCAGAATCGACGTCACTTCGAACGCGAACATGTAATCGGTGAACAGCACGCGGCCGAGCTCGGCGACCGACGACACCGCCGGGTGCTCGTCCGCCACTCCCCCGCCAAGGCCGGCGGTGCGCGACAGCGCCCATCCCAGTTCCAGCGCCAGCAACAACGCCAGCGCGCCGCCAATGCGAACTGCCATCGGGCGATACAGCGGGTGGGTCTGGTCCCATTCCGTCGCGTCTTCCCGCGGCACATTAAGCAGCATCACGGTAAACAGGAACAGCACCATGATGGCGCCGGCGTAGATGATGATTTGCACCACCGCCACGAACGGCGCTTCGAGCAGCACGTAGAGGCCCGACAGCCCGAAAAACGAGGCAATCAGCGCGAGGACGCTGTAGACCGGGTTCTTCTGGGTCACCACCAGCAGGGCACCCAGCACAGCGGCGCCGGCGAACAGATAGAAGAGCAACGCGTCAGAGCCCAAAGTAGAGCACCCCCGTGGCTGTGAGAAGCAGGTTGACCGTCGCCAATGGCAGCAGCACCTTCCATCCGAACGACATCAACTGGTCGTAGCGGAAGCGCGGCAGCGTCCAACGCAGCCACAGGTAACAGAACAACAGGAACGCCAGCTTGATCAGGAACCAGATCCAGCCGTACTCGGGTGGGATGAACGGGCCGTGCCAGCCGCCCATGAACAGGTTGACCGCGACCGCCGACACCGTGACCATGTTGATGTATTCCGCCATGAAGAACATGGCAAAGCGCATCGAGCTGTATTCGGTGTGATAACCGGCCACCAGTTCCTGTTCCGCTTCGGGAAAGTCGAACGGCGCGCGATTGGTCTCGGCAATGCCGGCGCAGGCGAACACAAAGAATGCGATCGGCTGGATGAAGATGTACCACTGCGGGATGAAGCCGAACCAGTAGCCCTGCTGGTGATCGACGATCTCGCGCAGCGACATCGAGCCGGCGAACATCACCACCGTGGCCAGCGACATGCCGAAGGCCAGCTCGTAGCTGATCATCTGCGCCGAGCTGCGCAGGCCGCCGAGCAGCGAGTACTTGGAGTTGCTGGCCCAGCCGGCGAGCACGATGCCGTAGACGCCCATCGAGGCGACGGCGAAGGTCACCAGCACCGCGACGTTGACGTCCGCAATCATGAGCGCCATCGGCTCGTCGAGCAGGCCGAAGAACGTCGTCGGCGCGCCGAACGGCACCGGCGCGAACGCCAGGAACGCGGTGGCCACCGAGAGAATCGGCGCCAGCGAGAACAGGAACGCGTCGGCCGCCTTCGGCCGCAGCTCTTCCTTGAAGAACAGCTTGACGATGTCGGCAATCGGCTGGAGCAGACCGTGCGGCCCGACCCGGTTCGGACCGTTGCGCTGTTGCATGAACGCCGAGACCTTGCGCTCGGCGTAGACCATCACCGCCGCCGAAATCTGCAGGGCCATGAACACCACGCCGACGATGGTGGCGTAGGCGATGAACGCCGGCGAAGTGACCCAGTCGATGATGGCCGTCACGTCAGTGCGTCTCTACCGGCTTGCCCACCGGCTTGCCCACCGTAGCTTTAGCGAAGGTGGGAGCCTCGGCAAAGGTGGGGGTCTGCGTGCGATAGGCGGCCGGCTTGGGCGGCGTGCCCTTCACGTAGGCCTCGAACTCCGGCTTGAAGAACTGGAGCGTGGTCAGCACCGGCATGGCGGCCGCGTCGCCAAAGGCGCACAGCGACTTGCCGTTGATCTGGTTCGCCACGCTGCCGAGCAGGGCGATGTCCTTGTCGGTGGCCTGGCCGTTCATCATGCGATGCAGGATGCGATACAGCCAGTCGGTGCCTTCGCGGCACGGCGTGCATTTGCCGCACGACTCGTGGCGATAGAAGTGCAACAGGTTGTCGGCCAGCCACACCATGTCGGTGGTGTCGTCGAGCACGATGATGGCCGCCGATCCCAGCATCGAGCCGGCGCGCTGCACATCATCGAAGCTGGCCGGGATGTCGATCTGATCCGGCAGCAGAATCGGCACCGATGATCCGCCGGGGATCACGGCCTTCAGCGTGTGGCCATCGAGCGGCCCACCGGCGTAATCGAAAATCAGTTCCTTTAGTGTGACCTTCATCGGCGCTTCGAACACGCCGGGGCGCTTGACGGCACCGCTCACGCAGAACAGCTTGGGCCCGCCGTTCTTCTCGGGGCCGAGCGACGCAAACCAATCGGCGCCGCGCGTCATCACCAGCGGCACGTTGCAGAGCGTTTCAACGTTGTTGACGGCAGTCGGGCAACCCCAGGCGCCTTCAACCGCCGGGAAGGGCGGCTTGAAGCGCGGTTGCGCGCGCTTGCCTTCGAGCGACTCGAGCAGCGCGGTTTCTTCACCGGCTTCATACGCGCCGGCGCCGCGGTGCAGGTAGACCTCGCAGTCGAACCCCGAGCCCAGGATGTTCTTGCCGATGAACCCGGCCTTGCGGGCATCGTCGATCGCCTTCTGCATCGTCGGAAAGAGGTGTTGGAACTCGCCGCGGATGTAGATGTACGCGGCCTTCGACCCAATCGCGTAGCAGCCGATCACGCAGCCCTCCACCAGCAGGTGGGGATTGCGTTCCATCAGCAGGTGGTCCTTGAATGTGCCCGGCTCGCTCTCGTCGGCGTTGCAGACGATGAACTTGGGCTTGGGCGACTTCTTGTCGACGAACTGCCACTTGAGCCCGGTTGGGAAGCCGGCGCCGCCGCGGCCACGCAGGCCTGACTTCTTGACGTCTTCAATGACGGCGTCAGGCGTCATCGACAGGGCCTGCTTCAGCCCTTCGTAGCCGGCCTGGTTCTTGACGTAGTGAGCGAACTCCGCGCCGCCCGGCGTAAACGCGTACTTGGTGAGCACGGGTTCGTAGTCGGGCACCGCCTTCGGCTTCACTGGCGTGGTGGTCTTGCCCTGCCACTCGCTTTCGGGACGGCCTTCGATGGCGAGGTGGCAACCGCCGAGCGCCTTCAGGCCCCCGGTCTTCATCTTGTCGACCAGCGCGCCGGCCGCTTCGGGGGCCAGGTGCTCGTGCCAGTGGTCGTTGTTCACCATCATCACCGGCGCGCGGTCGCAGGCGCCGAGACATTCCATCGGCTGAATGGTGAACATGCCGGTCGGGTCGGTCTGTCCGGCCTTAATGCCGAGCTTGTTCTGTAATTCTTCGACGACGCGTTCGGCGCCGGCGAGCGCGCACGACAGCGTCGTGCAGACCTGCAGCACGTACTGGCCCACCGGATTGCGGTGGAACATCACGTAGTACGAGACGACGTCCTCAACCTCGGCGGTGGTGCAGCCAATCACCTCGGCGATGTGGCGCGTCACGTTGTTGGTGATGTAGCCCTGCTGCTCTTGCGCGAGATAGAGCGCGTGCAGCACCGCTGATTTGCGATGCTCGGGCGCGTAGTGCGCGGCAAACTCTTCGAACGTCGCGCGCGTCCCGGCGCTGAACGCGAACTCCGGGCCCTCCGGCAGCGTGGCCCGCATCGAGCGGTGCCAGCCCTCCGTACCGTAGGGCATCGTGGGATGAAAGCTCATCGATCCACGTCTCCCATCACGACGTCGAGCGAGCCAATCACCGCGATGACGTCCGCGATCATGCCCCCGACAATGAACTTATGCAGCGACTGGCAAGCCATCAGGCTCGGTGAACGCATGTGCACGCGCCACGGGCGGTTGCCGCCGTCAGACACGATGTAACAGCCATGCTCGCCACGCGGCCCTTCAACCGGCACGTACGCGTCGCCCGCGGGCACCGTGAAACCCTGCGAGTAGATCAGGAAGTGCTGAATCAGCGCTTCCATTTCCGTGTAGACCTGGTCCTTGGGCGGCGGCACAATGCGCCGGTCGCCGCAGTCCGACGCGCCTATTGGCGAAATGCGCTCAAGCGCCTGCGTGCAGATCTTGACGCTCTCGCGCATCTCGGCCACGCGGACCAGGTAGCGGTCGTAGACGTCGCCGTTCGAGGCGCCGATCACGTCGAACTCGTAGGTGTCGTAGTTGCAGTACGGGAAGGCGCGACGGACGTCGTAGTCGCCGCCGGACGCCCGCGCGATCGGGCCGTAGAGCCCCCACTTGCAGCAGTCTTCGTAGGTGATCACGCCGACGCCGCGGGTGCGGTCCAGCCAGATCGGGTTCTTGGTGATCAGCGTCTCGTACTCATCGAGCTTGCCCGGCAGGCGATCGAGGAACGCCTTGACCGCTTCCTTGTAGCCGCGCGGGATGTCCTCGCGCAGTCCGCCGACCCGGATGTAGCTCGGGAAGAAGCGGAAGCCGCCCAGCAGCTCGTTGAGGTTCATCAGGATTTCGCGCTCGCGGAAGGCGTAGAGCATGCCGGTGATCGCGCCGATCTCCATGGCATGTGTGCCGAACCACACCAGGTGGCTGCTGATGCGGTCCAGCTCCGCGATCAGCACGCGGAGCGCGCTCACGCGCTCGGGCATCTCGAGGCCGAGCATCTTTTCCACCGACAGGCAGTAGGCCAGGCTGTTGGACTGCGGCCCCAGGTAGTCCATGCGCTCGACGAGCGGGATCACCTGCTGCCACCTCTTCTGCTCGCAGGTCTTCTCGATGCCGGTATGGAGAAAGCCGATGGTCGGCATCACGGACACGACGGTTTCACCATCGAGCTCCAGCACCAGCCGCAGCACGCCGTGCGTGCTGGGGTGTTGCGGCCCCATGTTGACCGTCATCGTCTCGGTGCGAACGTCAGCCATTGGCCAGTTCCATCTCAATCAACTCACACATCACATGCAACAACGTCGTATGAACCTCTTGCACGCGCGGCGTGCGATCCTCCGCCACGCTCACGTGATGCGCCGCAATCGTGCCGGCCGCGCCGCCCCGCCCAGTCAAGGCGATGGTGACCAGGCCACGCGCCTTCGCGGCTTCCAGCGCCCGCAGCACGTTCGGCGAGTTGCCGCTGGTGCTGATCCCGAGCGCCACATCACCGGGCCGGCCGAGCGCGTCGATCTGTCGCGCGAACACCCGATCGAAGCCGTAGTCGTTGCCGATCGCCGTCAGCGCGCTGGTGTCGGTCGTCAGCGCCACCGCCGGCCACGCGCGCCGTTCCTGCTCGTAGCGCCCCACCAGTTCGGCGGTGAAGTGCTGCGCGCCGGCGGCGCTGCCGCCGTTGCCGAACGCAAACACCGTGCGGCCTTGCCTGAGTGCCGCCGCCATGGCCTGCGCCGCTTTCACGATCGGCTCGACGCTCGCCGTCATCCGTTCGTGCGCCGCCGCCGCCTCGCGCAGCGCGCGAACCACGTGCGCCAAGCGCGGATCGTCAGCCACTAGCTCTGGCGCTGACCGGGCGCCGGCGGTACCACCGGGCCGCGCGAGGGCGCCTGGTTCCGCTGGTGCCGATCGCGCTCCATGTTCGCCCGGAACTCTTCTTCCGTAATCTGCAGCGGCATGTAGGTCTGCGCGTCCTTGCGGAGCTGCACCGGGTAGTCCTTGCGCAGGGGGTAGCCTTCCCAATCGTCTGGCATCATCAGGCGGCGCAAGTCGGCGTGGCCGTCGAACACAATGCCAAACAAGTCGTAGAGTTCGCGCTCGGGCCAGCCCGCGCCTGGAAACAGGTCGCTCAGTGTCGGCACCGCCTGCTCGGCGCTCACGCGCACCTTCAGGCGCACGCGCGCCCGGCGATGCGGCGACACCAGGTGATACACCACGTCGAACCGCGGCTCACGATTGGGATGAAAGTCAACGGCCGTGACGTCGGAGAACGCCACGAACTCCAGGCCCGGACCCTGCAACGCCTGGCAGGCGGCGACAATGTGCGCGCTCGACACGAGCAGCGACGGTGTCACGGCCGAATCAGACGAGGCGAGCGCCGCGAACGTCGCACCAGGAACCGCCGGTGCGATCGCCGCGATGATCTCGTCGGCGGTCATGCGATGCGGAGCTTCGGCGACTGATCCATCTTCGACGCCGCGATCTTCTTCTGCAACTGGACGATGCCGTAGATCACGGCTTCAGGACGCGGCGGGCAGCCGGGAATGAACACATCCACCGGCACCACCTGGTCGGAGCCCTGGACGATGGCGTAGTTGTCGAAGACGCCGCCGCAGGAGGCGCAGGCGCCCATCGAGATCACCCATTTGGGCTCGGGCATCTGGTCGTAGATGCGGCGCAGCGCCGGCGCCATCTTGCGCGACAGCCGGCCGGCAATGATCATCAGGTCTGACTGACGAGGCGATCCACGGAACACCTCGGCGCCGAAGCGCGACACGTCGTAGCGGCTCGACGCCATCGACATCATCTCAATGGCGCAGCAGGCCAGCCCGAACGTGACCGGCCAAATTGCCGAGCGGCGCGCCCACTGAACGACGAATTCAACGCTGGTCGTGACGACCGGAATCTCGTAATCAGTTTCGAGTCCCATAACGGTATCTCTTCACCACGGCGGGGCCGGGTTTGGGCGCGTGCTTATAGTCACGGTCATACTCGGGACCCCAATCGAGCACGCCCTTGCGCCAGATATAGATGTAGCCGACGGTCAGGATCAGGAAGAAGACGACAATCTGAATCAGGCCAGGCCAGGACAGCGTCCGCATCGCCATTGCCCATGGATAAAGGAACGCAATTTCGATGTCGAACAGCAGAAAAATCATCGCGATGAGATAGAACTTCACCGATTGCCGTTCGCGGGCATCGCCGACCGGCGGCATGCCGCACTCGTAGGCCGCCAGCTTTTCGGGCGTGGGATTGCGCGGGCCAAGGAAGTGCGACAGCACCACGGAGACGATGCCGAAGCCGACCGCGATCACCGCAAATAGTAGGATTCCGCCCCAGCCGTCCATGTCCTGATCGCCCGGAAAATATCTGTCCCGCACGCGGGATTTCAAGGTGCTTGTGAAGGATATCACACGCACTACAATCGCAGCTGCATGCGGGTCTCCACCGAACGGCTGATTGTCGGGGCGGTGCTCGCCCTGTCGGCCGTCACGCTGGTCGTCCAGGCCTTCGTCCTGCGGCCACACCTGTGGCCCGCCGGCGCCGGCCTTGCCGTTTCGGGCGACACCGTCATGGGCGCGATGGCCGAGCCGCGGCCGGTGGCGGTCATTCGCCCTCCCGACGTGCGCGGAACCGTTGGCCAACCGGTCAGCGTTACGCGCGTGTGGCCCGGCGGTGTCGCCGATCGCGCCGGCATCCGCGTCGGGGATATCGTCCGCCGCCTCCCGTCTGATCCGTCCGGCGTGTTGCGCAGCTGGCGTGACACGCAGCAAGTGGCTCCCGGCACCGCACTCGCGCTCACCATCACCAACGCCGACGGCGCGACGCGCGCGGTCGTGCTCGAACAACCGGCGATCTGGTCGATGGCTGGCGGCACGTGGGCGGCGTGGTTGCGGCTGCACCTCGGGCCGTTGTCGCAGGTCACGGCGTTTCTCGCCGGCGCGGGCGTACTGCTGGCGCTCGGCGCCCACGGCTCCACCGCGGTCCTGATGATGCTCGCGCTGATCGTGACGGCCGCGGCGAACGCCGGTCCGCTGCTGGGCAGCGCGCAAGCGATTCCACTCCTGGGGTCGCTGCTACTGATCTTCAACTGGATCATCACGCCGCTGTCGTTCCCGGTCATCGGCCTGGCGGTGCTGTTCTTCCCGCATCGCGCCGACATTCTCGATCGCCAACGCTGGATCGTGCCTGCCGTGATCGCCGCCGCCGTGCCGATGTTCGTGATTGGTGTCCTAGGCGCGGCGTTTCTCTCCGGCGTTGATGTCGTGCTGCCCGCGCTGACGTGGATCGCGGAACGGGCGTGGACGTTTGATGCCTGCTTCGCCCTGGGTCTCGCCGCCAACGTGCTGATCGCGATCGAAGGCATCGGCCGCTACCGGCACAACCCCGATGCCAACGAGCGGCGCCGCATCCAGATCGTGGTCTTCACCGGCGTGCCGGCGGTGTTCGCCTACGCGCTCAAGACCGGCATCCCGCTGCTGTCCGGCCTGCTGGGCCGGCCAGTGGAGTTGCCGTGGCTGCTCGAAGCGCTGCTCCAGGCCATCGTCTTGTTGCCGGCCTTCGGCCTGCCCTATGCGGTGGCCGTGCGCCACGTCTTCAGCCCGCGGACGGTGCTGCGCCGCAGCCTGCAGTACACGTTCGCGCGCCGCACGCTGGCGGTGCTGGTCGTCCTGCCGGTGATCGCGCTCGCCGCGGCGCTGGTGCAACAGCGCGATCTGTCGATCGCGACGATCGTCAGCGGACGCCCGCTGTTCTACCTGATCTGCCTCGCGCTGCTCGGCCTCGGCCTGCGCTATCGCGACCCCGCGCAGCGCTGGCTCGACCGGCGGTTCTTCCGGGCCGAGTACGACGCGCGCGAGATTCTGGTGTCGCTCGCCGGACGCGTCCCTTACGAAGCCGACCCGCGGGACCTGGTCGCCATGGTCGTCACGCAGATCGACACGGCGCTGCATCCCGAAGGTGTCGCCATGTTCGCGCACGCCACCCAGCAGTCGCTGAGCGCGGCCCCGGGAGCCGGCCTGAGTGGTTCGTTCGAACCCGTGACCGCGCTGCGCGTCAGCGCCACGGCCCTGCGCGCCGACAGCGGCGTCATTACGTTGCTGCGCTGGTCCGACCGGCCATTGGCAGTGTTTCTGGATGACGAGCAGTCGCCGGTGGCGCGCGTGCCGCCCGCCGATCGCCGGTGGCTGGCCGAGGCCAACGCCGCGTTGCTGGTGCCGATCTTCGCCGGCGGCAGCGATCCGCGGCCGTTGGTCGGCCTGATCGCGCTCGGCCCCAAGCGATCCGAGGAACCGTACACGCCGGAAGATCGCGAGTTGCTGCGCGGCATCGCGGTGCAGATGGGCGTGGCCCTCGACCTGTCGCGCCTGCGGCAGCAGGTCAGCGCGGCGCAGGTGCCTGGCGGCACGCAGGCCTACACGCCCACCGTCAGGGTGGGCAGCAGCGCCAGCGGACCGGCCATCGACATCGGCGCCATGGTCGACAACAAGTACCGGGTCGATGCCATCATCGGCCAGGGCGGCATGGGCGCGGTGTTTCGCGCGTGGGACGTGCGCCTGGAGCGGGACGTGGCGATCAAGGTCGTACGCGGCGACCTGCTGTCCGATCCCGATTCGCGCGAGCGGTTCCGGCGCGAGTCACAGATTGTGGCGCGCTTGCAGCATCCGTCGATCGTGACGGTGTTCGACTACGGCACGCTCACCGACGGCGCGGCGTTCCTGGTGATGGAGTTCGTGCCCGGCGAGGACTTGCGCCATTTGTTGAAGCGGGAGCGGCAACTCACGCCGGCTCGCGTGGCTGAACTGCTCACGGGTATTGCCGGCGGCGTCGAATCGGCACACAAGGCGGGCATCCTGCATCGCGATCTGAAGCCGGAGAACATCCTGTTGCCGGAAAGCGGCACCGGCCCGAAGGTGGTGGACTTCGGCGTCGCTAAACTGACGACCAACGCGACCGGCGGCGGCACCATGACCAGTGCCGGCACCATCGTCGGGACGCCGGCCTACATGGCGCCGGAGCAGTTGCGCGGCGAAGGGGTGGACGGCCGGGCCGACGTGTTCAGCCTGGGCGTGATGACGTTTGAGATGCTGACCGGCAAGCTGCCGTACGGTGGCACGTCGCTGTTTGAGATTGGGATGAAGCAGGCGGCCGGAGCGGCCGCCGTCGATGTCGGAGACATGCCCGAGGAGATGGCGGCGGCGATCCGCCGTGCCATCGCGTTCGACAAGGACACCCGGCCCGCGTCGCCGCTCGCGTTTGCGAGCGAACTGAAGAAACTTACCTAAACTCTCTTCATTTCTTCTTCTTGCCGCCGACGTCCGCGAGGCGGCGTTCGATTTCCGCGACGGCGTCGCCAATCTGTTCGCGACGCACCTGGTGGGTGGTCAGCTCGAGCTGGCGTTGCAGTTCGGTTCGCGCCAGTCGCAGTGATTCGGTCTGCCGCGCAATCTCGGGGTCGACTTTCGAGCCCTGGTCTTTTGCGACCTTGCGGCCTTCCTCGAGTTCGTCCATGCGCTCTTGCAAGCGCGCTTCAGCGTCAATCAGGCCTTCGCCAGCGTCACCCATGTAGCCGCTCATCATATCCTCAAACCCATGCAGTCGCACTTCCATCCGGCGGTCGACGAATGGTTCCGGGCGGTCTTCCGCTCGGCCTGAGCTTGCCTCTCCAACGGATCGGCCTGTCGGCGACCCAACGGCCGCTGGATGAGGTGGCGAAGTTCCTGAGCGGATCTGCACCTAAGGTAACCACGTCCGCCTACGCGGGCGGCCGCCCGCGACGGCGAGACCTCGCCATAGCCCGCAAGCAACAAACGGCTGGCGAAGGCGGGAGGAACACGAGGAACACGAAGAAAGCGACTCCGAAGACGGATTACGGGGACTCAGTCCATGACGAGTTTGAAGACGATCACGCGGTCACGTATCGACCGGTCACCATCATTGATGCGAGCGCGCCGAAGCGGCCCGGCCGCGCGCGGGCCGGTGGCGCAATCGATCTGGAGCTCCATTTATCCCGCGCTGGTCGAGCTGATTCGGTCGCATCGCTCCATGCTGTTCTTCGTCATGGGATCGCGTGAACGGCATGGTGATGGGGCGCCAGGGCGCCAAGCGTGTGGCCATTTCGAACGCCGGCACCATTCCCGATCGCGGTCGATACGGCGTGTTCCTCTCGGGCGCCGAGAAACACAAGGCGCGGGCCGGCGAAACGTTCCTCCTCGGCGCGTCAACCTGGCGGATCGACCAGATCACTCACGACCGCGTCATGGTTTCCCCCGCTCCAGGACAGCCGGGCAAGATGCCGTTCTGGAAGGGCGAAGGACCGGGCCGGTCGGTCGAACTCGGGATGGCGATCGGCAAGCTCGTGCGCGAGTTGCGCAAGCGTCCGCGCGCTGACGCGCTCGCGGCGCTCGAGGTCTGAGGGCGACACCATTTCCTGGTGTTCCAACTGTCAGCTCGGATGATGGGGGCCTGGCCCCCATCATTCCAATCATTCGACCCGGCGGGCGTGGGTATAGATGTTGAAGGTGTCGCCGCGGACGAAGCCGCACAGGGTGATGCCGGCCTGCTCCGCCAGATCGATCGCCAGGCTCGAGGGCGCTGACACGGCCGCCACCACCGGCACGCCGGCCAAGAGGGCCTTCTGCACGAGCTCGAACGAGGTGCGGCCCGACACCAGCAGTAGCCGGTCTTCCAGCGGATGCTGGTCCGCGAGCAGCGTGCGGCCAACGATTTTGTCCACCGCGTTGTGGCGGCCGACGTCTTCGGCCGACAACTGCAGCACGCCCGATCGATCGAACAGCCCGGCGGCGTGTAGACCGCCGGTGTCGGCAAACACCGCCTGGGCCGCTCGCAATCGATCGGGCAGCGAGGCGATGATGCCGGCAGGCACGGTCCACTTCCCCACCACGGCCGGCACGCGCGCCTGCAGCGATGCGATGGTGCGCCGCCCGCACAGCCCGCACGACGCCGTCATCATCACTTGCCGGCGATCGCCCAGCCTGATCTCCAGCCGCGCCACGGCGTCCCCCAGCACCGTGACATTGAGGAGGTTGTCACGGCCCTCGTCGTCAGCATCGGCGCAGTACTCGATGGCGCCGATCTCGGCGGCCGTGCGAATGACGTCTTCGGCCAACAGGAAGCCGGCCGCCAGATCGCGATCGGCGCCCGGCGTGCGCATGATCACGGCGAACGGTGCGCCGTTGACGCGCACCTCCATCGGCTCCTCAACCGCCACGCGATCGGTCACGGACTGCCGATCACCGCCACGGGTGATCGTCACCGCGCGGCTGCCCTGAGAACGACCTGGCACCCCTGGCACTCTTGGCACGCTGCCGGTAAGTCTATGCCGCCTTCCGCCTGTTGGCGATCAGAGACGCCACGATCGATCCTCCGACCAGGGATCCAATGATGGCCAGCGACCAGCCAATCGGAAGATGAAGC
Organism: Vicinamibacterales bacterium; assembly: GCA_038919385.1. Lineage (GTDB taxonomy): Bacteria > Acidobacteriota > Vicinamibacteria > Vicinamibacterales > UBA2999 > 12-FULL-67-14b. Next base: position 17,664 of record JBCKZH010000023.1, read on the forward strand.
CGGTAAACGCGACGTAGAACCACCAGTACTCCGCAATCGGAAACAACATCACCCTGGCAGCGTTACCCGCGCCGCCGCGCCCGGCATACCTAGGTATTTTCGTCGGCGACGGACGACAACAGCGAAGGGTTGTGCGTTAGGATCGAGTTCATGGCCAGCACCTATTCGTTCGACGTGACGTCGAACATCGACATGCCCGAAGTCGACAATGCCGTCAACCAGGCCCGCAAGGAGATTGGCCAGCGCTTCGACTTCAAGGGGTCAAGCGCGGCGATCGACCTCGATGCGAAGGCCCACACGCTGACCCTCACCGCCGAAGACAACTTCAAGCTCGAGTCGGTCTGGGACGTGCTGCAGACCCGGCTGATCAAGCGCGACGTGCCGGTGAAGAACATGAAGCGCGAAGAGATTCAGCCGGCTGCCGGCAGCACCGTGAAGCAGGTGATCACTCTGCAGCAGGGCATCCCCAGCGACGCCGCCCGCGAGATCGTCAAGCACCTGAAGGATTTGAAGCTGAAGAAGGTGCAGGCGCAGATCCAGGCCGACCAGGTCCGTGTCACCTCCGCCTCGAAAGACGAGTTGCAGGACGCCATGCAGGCCCTGCGCGCCAAGGAGTTCGGCGTCTCTCTCCAGTTTGGCAACTACCGCTAAGCGCGGGCACGTTCCGCTGGATCGCGCGGTGTCGAAGCTGGGGCTGGCCAGCCGCACGCAGGCGCGCGCGCTCATTGTGGCTGGGCGCGTTTGTGTCGATGGCGTCAGCGTGACAAACCCGGCGACGCTGGTGGTGCCTGAACGCGTCGCGATCGCGATCGACGGCACGGCCGCCCGCCCGCCGCGGCCGCTCACCATCATCCTGCACAAGCCACGGGGCGTCGTCACCACGCGATCCGACCCGGAAGGACGCAAGACCGTTTTTGACTTGCTCACCGAAGTGCCGGTTCCGGTCATGCCCGTCGGTCGCCTCGATCTGGCGACCAGCGGGCTGCCGATCCTGACCAACGACACGCGGTTGGCCGACTGGTTGACCGATCCGGCATCGGGTGTGCCTCGGATCTATCTGGTCACGGTCGAGGGCAGGGTCACGGACGAAGAGCTGGAACGCGCCTTCCCCAGCCGGCCTCAGCGCAAGAAGCGGGCACCAAGCCCGAAGTAGAACAGCAACGTGGCCACGTCGGCCGCGGCCAGCACGACCGGACCCGCGGCAATGCGCGGATCCGCCTTCACCACGCGGAGGATCGCCGGGAACGCCACGCCGAGCAGGCACGCCACGACCATCGACAGCGCGATCGCCGCGAAGATCACGGCAGCGACGACGGTCTCGCCGCGCCACACAATCACGACACCGGCAACCACCCCGCCGCAGGCGAGGCCCAGCATGGCGGCCGTGCGAAACTCTTTCCACAAGGCCGCGAACAGCCGCTTCGGCACGAACGGGCCCTCGGCGAAACTCTGCAGCGTCAGGCTCAGCGCCTGCATGCTGACGCTTTCACCGAGCGCAAGCACAATGGGTATGAACAGCGCGAGCACGACCACGTCCTGCAACAAGTGTTCGAACCGGCTGGCGATGAACGCCGCCATCAAGCCACCGGCGATGTTGCACAGCAGCCAAGGAAAGCGGTCCCGGAACGCGTCCCACGTCGACCGCTGTGCCGTGCCGTGCACGCCGATCAGCTGGAAGATGTCGTCGTAGGTCCGGCGCGCCAGGTCAATCACCTCGTCGGTGAATAGACTCACGTCGACCACGCCGACCAGCTGGCCCTGTGCGTTGACGACCGGGAATGCCAGCAGCCGCCGGGTCGCGAAGTATTCGCTGGCGATCAACACGGTCGCCCAGTCGGGTATGGCCTCGACATGGGTGACCATGATGTCGGCCACTCGCTCGTCCGGTTCCGCAGCCAACAACCGCCGGCTCGGCACCACGCCGACCAGCGTGTGGTCGGCATCGACGACGTAGAAGTAGTGAATCGAACTTGCTGCCGACGCGCGGATAGCCCGCAGGGCCTCGTCGATGGTCTGATTGGGAGCAAGAACGGCCAGCGGGGGATGAGCCAGCGGGAGGATGGGCTCGTGTAGTTGGGCGGCCGAAAGCTGGGCACCGGACATGCCCTACAGTATTCGTGATGTCAGGCCTGAATACCGAAATGTGAGCCTGCCGGCTCTTGGAGGAAGAAGTCTGGCATCAACTCTTCTTCCCTGACACCGGCGCCGCGATAGCACGATAGATCGGTCACGCCCGACTCCCGCAGCACATCCTCGTCGATCAAGAACCTGCCGGTGCAGGCGCGGCTTGGCTGCGTCAGTACCCAGTGCGCCGCGTCGGCCATGATCGTGGGCGACCGCGTGATTCCTCGCGCTGCTGGGCCAGCGATCAGGCGGATCGCCTCGGTATCAATCGCGGTCCTCGGCCACAGCGCGTTCACGGCGATGCCTTGCTCGCGGAATTCCTCTGCCATCCCCAGCACGCACAGCGTCATGCCGTATTTAGCCATGGTGTAAGCCACATGGGGCGCAAACCATTTCGCTTGCAGGGTCGATTGCAGCGGCGGCGCGAGGTTCAGGATGTGCGGGTTGGTCGACTTCGCCAGATGCGGCAGGGCCTTCTGCGAGCACAGGAACGTGCCACGCGTGTTGACCTGGTGCATCAGATCGAAACGCTTCATCGGCGTGTCCAGGGTGTTGGTGAGACCGATGGCTGACGCGTTGTTCACGAGGATGTCGATGCCGCCGAAGCGCGCCACCGCCGCGGCCATGGCTGCCTCGACCTGCGCTTCATCGCGAATGTCCACGGCCACTGCCAACGCCTGGCCACCGGCCTTCTCCACATCGGCGGCAGCCGTGTGGATGGTGCCGGGTAACTTGGCATGCGGCTCGGTGGTCTTGGCCGCAATGACGATGTTGGCGCCGTCGGCGGCCGCGCGCAGGGCAATGGCGTGGCCAATGCCGCGCGAGGCGCCGGTGATGAAGAGCGTACGGTTCTTGAGGGACATGGCTCGAACCATTCTAGCGTGAGTTTACCGCTGGAGGGCATGCGCTGTGTGCTACGCTAACAACGCTCTGCATTCTCGGACCCAGCGCTCATGAACCAGCCACAGCCTGGAGCGTTCTCTAACCGCATACACAGCAGGCTGACGATTGACTGACGAACATCACGCCGAAAACGGCGCGTGTGGATCTGAGCTAACGGGTTCCGAGCGGTGGCAGGATTTCCTGAGGAGAATCGAGGACCGAGCGCAGAGACTTGTCGAGTATACCCAGATCAGTGCGGAGATGCGGATTGAGCGATTTTCGCCGGAACAGACCGCTCAGGGCCGCGGGAACGCGCGAGCCACCAGGCGATCCAGGCCAACGCGAAACCATACAGCACATCCGCGATGTAGTGCTGCTTCACGAACAGTGTGGAGACGCTGGTGCCGGCGGCCAGAACACCAAGGCCGATCCGGGATCGGCCGGACACCTGCGAGGCGTGCACCGCGAGCCAGCTGAAGGTCACATGGAGACTCGGAAAGTGGTTGTAGGGCTTGTCCAGGTACTGGAGCGAGAGGAGCCAGGTATGCAGCGACGACACCTCGAGGCGAGGCCGCTCGAAGTACACCGGAAACAGGAGATAGGTCGTGTACGCGGTCAGTAGCGCCAGCCCGGTGGCCCGGGCGAGGCGCCGGAATGAGGAGTAGTCGCGGACCGTCACGACGAGGAGGGCCGCGAGAAAATACGTGAGGACATACAGGTATTCGAAGACGGGCAGAAAAGGCAGCCGCTCCTCGCCTGGCAGGAACAACGTGTGAGCGGCGCGGCCGACGCTAAATTCGTTGATCGGCAGGTAGGTCGCGGAAAACAGTGCATAGCAGACCGCGAGGACCACCGCGAAGCGCGGTTTGCGCAGACGTCCCTCGGCATCGCTCATCCACCGCTCGAGCCCGGCCGCGAGCGTGGCCGTGCTCACGACACGGCCCTAAACGTCATGGTGACGGCGCCGCGCGGCCGCAGCAGCAGCATCGGTTGAATCTCGACCGGCTCGTTCTTCGCCAAAGAGAAATCGTATTTTCGTACGAACGCCACCACGATCATGAGCATCTGCATCACGGCCATGTTGCTGCCGATGCAGGTCCTGGGACCGCCGCCGAACGGAATGTAGGCGAAGGGATGGCGGTCCTTGCTCCGGTCACGCTCGAAGCGGCGCGGATCGAATTTCTCGACATCCTCCCAATGCGCGGGATTGCGGTGCGTCCCATAGATGTAGGGAATCACCATCGCTCCGGCCGGTATGTGGACGCCGCCGATGTCGTCATCCTTCAGCGCGATGCGATCGATCATCCAGAACGGCGGGTAGAGCCGAAGTGCCTCGTCGATCACGCGCACAGTCGCTTCGAGCTGGTGCAGATTACGATAGTCGATGGCGTTGTCACCGATGACCGCCGCAACCTCGTCGCGAATCTCGACGATGTGCGTCGGGTGCCGGGCGAGCAGGTAGAAGATCCAGGTCAGAGCGTTCGACGACGTCTCGTTGCCGGCGACCAGCAACTGGAGGCTCTCGATCAACACCATCGCCTCGCTCATCGGCAGCCCGGTGTCGTGATAGGGCGTTTCGGTCAGGATCCGCAGGAAGTCATTGTCGCCGATGCCCTCTGTCAGCCGCGCCTGGACGTGCCGCAACGCGATCGCATCGCCGTCTCGGCGCAACTGTTGGTGTTGTTCCGACAGGCCGCTGAAGCGAAACCACGGAATCTTCCAAGGCTGTACCACCTGACGGAGGATGAACGCCTGGATCGCCGAGATGATCTCTCCGATCTGCTCGAGCTCCTCATCGCGCATGCTCCGGCCAAAGAGCGACTTGCCCACTAGGCGCAGCGTGAATCGCACCATTTGCTGGTGCACATCCACGGCTCCCTTCCGGACGTCGTGGTCGAATCCGTCCATCAGCTCCTGTAACACGTCCTGCTGCATCGGCAACAGTTTGGTGAGGCGACTGGCCTTAAAGCCCTGCGCGAGCAGTTTGCGCTGTCGCATCCAGACATCGCCATGGCTGTTGACCAGGCCCTTGCCCTGGAACTCGACCATGCGCTCGACCTGGATGTGGGACTTCTCGTAGTTGTCCCGGTTGCCACGCAGCACGTGCTCGACGACCACCGGATCCGTCGACACCACCGAGGGCTTCACGCCCCCAAAGTGCAGGGTGAACGTCGGTCCGAAACGCGCCCGGTATTCCTCGAACACCGATACCGGGTTGCGGACCATGGCGCGCGAATCCAGGATCGCGCGGCTACGGGGCACATGCGGAACGTTGCTGATTCTTCCTTCGAACATGGCTCTGCCCTTCGCTCACACGTTGACGAGGCGCTGCTTGCGCATGAATCGGAGCATGCCCAGCACGACGTCGTGCAGCGGCGGATCGGCCTTGCCGAAGCCCGAGGCGTCGCGGACCTGCCGGTAGTGGCTGTTGTCGTAGTGCTTGAACTCCATGGCCGTGATGTTGTCGACGGATCGCACCAGGAATTCCAGCAGAGGGAACAGAATGTCGCCGGAGTGGCAGCGCTCGATCACCTCCGGCACGAACGCATCCAACGGGTAGTTCCGGAATGTGCGGCCGGTCAATTCGCCCAGGATCGTCGTGATATCCGACAGGCTCGCGTAGTCATCGCGGGTGACGTGGTAGGTCGCGCCGACACTGCCGGGGACACGCGAGATGGCGACGATGTTGTCGGCCGCGAGATCCGCCGGAGAGAAGCTGACCTGGTTCCGGGCGGTCGTGCCGATGCCGTGGTTGATCATGAACGCCAACAACCGGATCGAAATGTCGAAGTTGCAGCCGCCGCCGTGCACGGACGGGGTCAGCAGCGCGGGACGAAAGATCCGCGCCCGCAACCCCTGCTGCATCGCGTCGCGCACCACCTGTTCGGACACCCACTTGCTCTGGCTGTAACCGAAGTCGAGGTGGTCCATGTTGGCGTTGGTGTCACGCTCGAACAGCGACTCCTTCACCGACCAGCCGAACACAAACGTCGTCGAGATGTGGTTCAGGACCTTGGCTCGATGGCTCATCGCGAGGCGAATGATCTCGTTGGTTCCACCGACGTTCGTGTCGCGCATGGAGTGGTAGTCCAGGAGGTAATTCACCAACGCGCCATTGTGATAGATGGTGTGAATGTGATCAGCGAGGGTCCGCCAGGTATCCGCGGTGAGGCCGAGATTCGCAGCCGATAAGTCGCCGCAGATCGGGCGGACCCGTCGCTCCCATCCATCGGGGCATGTCGTCCCATCGGCGGCAACGGACTTCAGCCCCTCGCAGAGACGCCGCATTGCGTCGTCGCCGTCGTTGGCGCGGACCAGCACATAGATGTCGTCGGTGGTTTGCCGCAGCAGGCTCGCGAGGAGAAACGGACCCAGGAACCCCGTCCCGCCGGTGAGCAGCACCCCGCCGTCGGCGGCGGAGAGCGCATCCGTCCCTGCTGGAAGTGCCTTGATGTCGAAGCGCAGGCTGGTGTCGTGACGCATCATCTCCGCTTCGACCGCCCGGTGCTCGCGGCCGAGATCGGAGAGCGCGCGCCGCAGGCGAAGCCTGGCATGCGGAGCCGCGGCCGAGACCTGATCGAGCAAGCCGAAGAGTTCGCAGACCGCAATCTTCTGCAGCACCCGCAAGTCAACGGCGCGCGACAGGTCGTGGTCGCCGTGCCTCTCCAACTGCTCCTTGAGCGCTTGGGAGAATTCGACCAGCTTGATGGAATCGAATCCCGCGTCAGCCAGCGTCCAGGTCTCGGCGCCGGTCAAGCCGAATCGTCGCAGCAACGCGTTCGGCTCGACGTCGGGAGTGTCCGTCTCCAGGGCCGAGTCGACCTGACTGACCACGTGCAGCCGGCCCTCGCGCCATCGCTCACGCGCGAGGTGGCGGACGATCTTGCCCGAGCTGGTCTTGGGAATGGTGCGCGCTTCGATGAAGACGAACGACGCCGCGGCGATGCCCAGCCCTTGCAGCAGCCGCAGGTTGAGCGCCCGGGCGTCAGGCACGTGAACCGGATTCTTCAACTCGGCGACGACAATGAGCGTTTCGCGGCCGTCTGCATCGCAGGCAAAGGCGGCGACGCAGCCCTTCCTGACGAGCGGGTCTTCTTCGACCAGCGCTTCAATATCCTGCGGGTAGTAGTTGAGGCCGCGAACTATGAGCATGTCCTTGAGGCGGCCGCAGACGTAGAGCTCGCCGTCACAAAGGAACCCGAGATCGCCGCTTCGCAGCCACCCTGATGAACCTTCCGAGTCGCCGGGAAGCCGCGCCTCAAAGATCGCTGCGGTCAACTCCGGCCGTCGCCAATAGCCGCGGCACTTGCTGCCGCCGCGAATCCAGATCTCGCCGACCTCGCGGTCGCCTGCTTCGCGCAGTGCGCCCGTCACATCGACGATCTTGACCTCCGTGGTGCCCAACGTCCTGCCGCAGCTGACGAGCGTCGTGATGTCGGCGGCCGCGCCATCGATCGTTGCCCGCTGGACCTGATGCTCGCGAAGCGCTGCGCGGTCAAAGTCCTTGATCGTGCGGCCATAGTTCGAAACGGCCAGCGTGTATTCGGCCAGGCCATAGGCTGAAAAGAAGCTCCTCGGGTTGAGACCGTACGGCTCGAATCTTCGAATGAAGTCGCGGCAGACGCTGGCACGGACTGGCTCGGCGGCCGTCATGAGGAACCGAAGGGAGCTCAGGTCGAGTCCCTCGAGCGCTGACGCCGGCAGCTTGTCCGGCCGCAGGCAATACTCGTAGGCGAAGTTCGGCGCGGACGAAGCGGTGCCGCGATACCTGCTGATCGTCTCGAGCCATAGCACCGGCCGCTGTATGAAGTCCACCGGTGAAAACCCGTACGTCGTACCGCCCTTCATCGCGAAGAAGATGTAATACCCGATCAGTCCCATGTCGTGGTACTGCGGCAGCCAGGACACGCCGACCGGGAGGTGGTCGACGACCGCCTCGCAGTTCTCCACGATGTTGTCGTGCGTCACCATCACACCCTTGGGCTCACTCGTCGAACCCGACGTGTACTGCAGGAAGAGCACGTCCGAATGGGCGTCGGCGAAGTCGGCACGCGCACCCTTGTCCGCGTCGGTGGTGATGATCCACTTGAGCGTCGAAAGGTAGGCACCCCTGAACGACAGCGTGGCGACGCTGTTCCTCGTCTGGTTCAACTTCATCGACCAGTAGTAGGAGCGATCGGTGAGCACCGCGGCCGCCTGGCAATCGCGCGCGATGAACTCGGTCTTGTCGCGCGCGGCCTGAAATCCGGAGCTGGTCGGTGGGTAAACAGGAACCGGGATCAGCCCGAGGCGCACACAGGCGAAGAACGCGCAGATCATCTCCACGCCCGGCGGATAGGCCAGGAGCACGCGCTCCCCTGCCTGCATCGGGAAGGTCCGCTGGACGTGCGACGCGATGTCCGTCGTGCGCTGCAGGAACTGTGCGTAGCTATAGGACTCCGTGGTGCGGCCCTCGCCATCGAGAAAGGCGAAGAGCAGCTTGTCGGGATTGCGCTCGGTCCACTCGTAAAGTGGCGCAAGGATCGATGACATCACGCGGCCCTTTCAGGCGAGGCCGGCGCGCCAAAGCGGTAACCGCGCGTCCCCTCCCGGCGCCCGCGGATCGCGCGCCACCACGGCGTGTGCGGCAGGGGCAACGAGGCATCGTGATGCCGATCAAGGTAGTAGCTGTTGGCCGAGTCGCACGAGCGGTCCTTGAACACCGTGCCGTCGGCGCGCCGCCACATGTGGCGCATGTACAGTTCGTGCACGTCGCGCCTGATCTCGACGCGGGTGACACCGCGCGCGCGGGCGCTATCGATGCACTTCATGATGTGGGCCAGGTGGGCCTCCAGCATCGCGAACCAGTTGAAGCCGCCGGAATAGGGACCAGCGGTCAGAAAGAAATTGGGGAATCCGGGCACCGACACACCCGCATAGGCCTGACGCCGATGCTCCGACCAGAACTGTCCCAGCTCGAGCCCGTCCCTGCCGACCACCTCGAAAGTGGGTGCGTTGCCCTGCTGTGTCGTCAGGAAGCCAGTCGCCAGGATGATCGTGTCGACCTCGTGCACGGTGTGATCATCGGTGACGATGCCTTCCGGACAGATGCGCGCAATTGGCTGCGTGACAAGGCGCACATTCTCACGGTTGAACGCCGGCAGATAGCGGTTCGAGATCGCCGGCCGCTTGCAGCCGAGGCCGTAGCCGGGCAACAGGCGCTCGGCGGTTTCACGGTCATTGACCTGTCGCCGCATCAGGATGCGGATGCATCGCTGGACCGCCCGGACAATGAACGGCAATGTGCGGTAGTTGACGATCGAAAACGTGAGGAACTCGAGACCCGACTCGGAGACCAGCCGCTGCAGCTTGCGAATCACGGCGAACCGACGCATGGACAGCCGAGAGTTGGGGCGTGAGGGCGGGTCCAGACGCGGACCGATCCAAATTGGCGTACGTTGGAAGACTCGAAGTTCCTTGACCAGAGGAGCGATCTCCGGAATCACCTGCACTGCTGATGCGCCAGTGCCGATGACCGCGACCCGTTTCAGCGTCAGGTCATGGGTGTGGTCCCAGCGGCCCGTGTGCATGGCCTTTCCGTCGAAAGTGTCGAGCCCAGGAATTGACGGCCACACCGGCGCGCCGAACAATCCGGTCGCGGCAATCAAATAGCGGGACGAGACGGCGGTGCCATCGTCGAGCTGAGTCGTCCACGTATCCGTGGTGGAATCGAACTGGCTACGCACCGCCCGCGAGCGATAGCGAATGTGTGCGGTCACGCCGTATTTTTCGGCGCAGTGGCTGACGTAGCGTTGGATCTCGGCGCCGGTCGCAAACTTGCGCGACCAGTAATAGTCGGTCTCGAACGAGAAGCAATACGACGCGGAAGGGATATCGACCGCGACGCCGGGATAGGTGTTGTCGCGCCAGGTCCCGCCGACTCCGCTCGCCGCCTCGAGCAGCGCGAACGATGAGTGGCCGCGACGCAGGAACTCGATCCCGGCACCGATGCCGCTGATGCCGGCGCCGATGATGAGGGTCTCGACTTCAGGCGTCATCGCGCCTCCTCGCCGGACTCACCATGGTCTCGCGCCACTGAGCGATCCGTTTGGCGCGCATGTCTTCGACGCCGATCGTGCGAATCACCGCGTCGACGAAGAGTTTGTTACCGGTGACCGGCATCAGCCGTTTGAGGACGTCGCCGAACGCCGCTTCCGGCGCGATCAGCAGACGCCGCGAGCCATTCTCGATGGCTCGAATGATCCGTGCCGCGGCACGTTCCGGCGAGATCGCATGGCGCTCGTACCAACGACTGATCCGCTGCAGGAGCTCTGGGTCATCGCCACGGGCGCGTTTCATGATGTTGGTCGCGACGGCGCCGGGATGCACGACAGTGAGGCCAACAGACGTCGCTCGAAGCTCTTCCCAAAGCGACTCAGAGAGCCCGCGCACAGCGAACTTGGTCGTGCAGTAGGCAGACTGGCCAGGCATCGCCACGATGCCCAACAGGCTCGAGATATTCACGATGTGGCCGCGATCGGCGCGCGCCAAGTGAGGCATGAAGAAGTGGCACCCGTAGATCACGCCCCACAGGTTCACGCCGACGATCCGCTCCCAGTCGTCGAGGCTGGTCTGCGGAAACGCTGCCTCATACGAAATACCGGCGTTGTTGATGAGCACGTGCACGGCGCCGTGCGCCGCGACCACCTCATTGGCGACTTCCGCCATGCGAACCTTGTCGCCGACATCCGCGACATGCGTGGTCGCCAGCTGGTCACGACTGGATCCGCTGAGTGACTGTTGGAGACGTGCGAGACCATCCGGATCCAGATCGACGAGCGCAAGATGGCAACCCTTCTGCCAGAGTCCGATGGCCAGAGCCCGGCCGATCCCGCTCGCGGCCCCCGTCACCACGGCGACCTTCCCTCTCAGATCGCGAATACCATTCTTCACGACCCGAAGTGTATGCGTGAACCGCCGGCGAAGTCCTGAGTCGGACCTGAGGAAGAGCTGAGAAACGATGAGGACGCTGACCTCGTCGCGTGCTACGGCGAGGCCAGACCGGCTAACAAGAGCCCCGTTGTCACCCCGGGCGCCTAGTGCCCGCCCGGGCGCTTTCCCCAGGATGGCGGGGCAGCAGTAGTATTCAGACATGACCTCCCGTCGGTGCGCCCCGCTGGTTCTTGTCGTTTTGCTGCTGCCCGTCGCAGCAGCGGCGCGACAGAGCGGGGCCGAGCTTCGGGACCGTGGACTGTCACTCGGCTTCGACCTCGATCACGCGGGGGCAGTCGCTGCCTTCAAGGCCTCAATCGCCGCCGATCCCGAAAGCCTGGAGGGCTATCGGCTCCTTGCCACCGCGCTGTGGACCAGCGCGCTCTTCAAGCAGGGAGCCATTACCGCTGACGACTTCCTGGGTGACACAGGATCCCCGACGAAGGCTCGTCAATCAAGTCCCGAGCTCGACAATGCAGCACAGGACCTGTTGCGGAGGACCGAGGTACTCGACGCGACAACGCGACGCGCGGCACGGCCGAATGTCGAGGCGATCTATCAGATCGGCGCTGCATATCGGTTTCTTTCGACGCTCGCTGGAACCATCGAAGGCAGCCAATGGCACAGCCTCGGAGCGGCGCGGCGCGCCTACCAGCAGCATGCACGGGTCCTGGCCATCGATCCGCGCCGGGCCGATGCCTCATTCACTGTCGGCATGTTTCGCTTCTGGGCCGCGCAACTGCCGATCTGGTCGCGGCTCGTCGCCCGCGTCGCCGGCGTGGATGCCGATGCCGGGCAGGGCCTTCGGCTAGTGGAATACACCGCCAGCCACGAAGGCTCGACGCAGGCCAGTGCGATGTTCGGGCTGATCGGCATCTACACCCGGCTGTCGCGCCATGACGACGCACTGAATATCGTCACGCGCCTGCAACAGCGCTTTCCCGGTAATCGGATCCTATGGCTCGAAGCCGCGCGCATTCAGTCCGCCGCCGGCCGGGCGGCCGACGCCCGCACCTCGGTCGAGCGCGGTCTGCGGATGCTCGAGACCGATACGCGGCCGCGGGCCTTTGGAGAGCTCGCCCGATGGCGTTATCAATACGGCGTCTCGCTGGCACAGCTGAAGCAAAGAGATGCCGCCACCCAACAGTTTCGCAGCGCGTTGCAGGGAGACGCCTTGGACTGGGTGCGAGGCCGCACGCACCTCGAGCTGGGCAAGCTGGCGAACAACGCCGGCGATCGCACCCGTGCAGTAGAGGAATTCCGCATCGCACTCCGCACTTGCGCCTCGGTCGACGACGAGATCTGTGTTCGCGACACGAGAGCCGAGCTGGGGAAGTGAGGCGCTGATCGTGGTTCGTGTGTCGATGTCAGCCGCATCGGCCGCTTGTTGCAATACGGGTTCTGCACTTAGCGCCGCGACACGGCTCGCGGTGCAACAGCGGGAATACTCGCGGCTTCGGTTGCGGCTCGCGCGTCTCTGCTCGCGCATTTTCATCGGCTGGCACCGTCGTTCGATCGCGTCAATCTCGGTGCCCTCAAGGCGGCGTCGCGCGAGCGGCAATGTCGGTGGCCACAAGCACGTGACCCGGCCCGCCTCGAAATCACTGAGCGCCTTGGTGCGCGCGCCCTGGCACTTGTTGCCATGGATCACCGCGGCGTTGATGCCGGCGCGTTCGAGGTACTGGCCGACGCGATTCGAGCCGTGCTTGGTCTTGCAGAACACCAGCGCCTGCGCGCCCGGCGTTTCGCAGGCTGACGATTGCTTATGAACATCACGCCGAAAGCGGCGCGTGTGGATCTGAGCTAACGGGTACCGAGCGGTGGCAGGATTTCCTGAGGAGAATCGAGGACCGAGCGCAGAGACGACGATAGGCCGTATTGAGTCCGTATTAGCGGCCTGTCCGGTGAGGCCTTCTTGCTTTGGGCGCGCGGCTGTCGTGGCCTTCGGTATACTCTCGCGTCATGAGCGCACGAGACGTCATTGCCAACCTACGTGAGTTGGCCGCCCTGACCTCCACGCCCGATGGCGCCCAGCGGCTCGCCTGGGGACCGGTCTGGCGCGAGGCCCGGCACTGGTTCAACGGCAAGCTGGACACACTGGGCATCACTCCGGAGATCGATGCGGCCGGCAATAGCTGGGCGACAGTGAATGGCGCGTCCGACCGCACGGTGATCATCGGCAGTCACCTGGACTCGGTACCCAACGGCGGCTGGCTCGACGGCGCGCTAGGGGTGATGGCCGGCTTCGAAGCGCTGAGGATGTTCAAGGACCAGCGCCCGCCGGTCACGATCAAGGTGGTGGACTGGGCCGACGAAGAGGGCGCGCGCTTCGGACGCAGCCTACTCGGGTCGTCCGCTGCTGCCGGGGCGCTCACGATCGGCGAGGTCGAACACCTCGTCGACAAGACCGGCACGCGCCTCGTCGATGCGCTGCGGGAGAACGGCGTCGAGCTCACCCGGATGCACGAGTCGCAAGCGTTTCTCAAAGCCATTGATGCCGTGGCCTATCTCGAGCTGCACATCGAACAGGGGCCGGTGCTCGAAGCGATGAACAAGCCTACGGGCGTCGTGCAGGGCACCTTCGGTGTGGAGCGCCACGTGCTGCGGTTCATCGGCCAGGCGGCTCACTCGGGTTCGACGCCCATTCCGATGCGGCGTGACGCGTTCCTGGCGGCCGCGGAAAGCGCCCTCGCCTTCCGCGAGATTGCCATGAACCACACGACGCCCGAGGCCCGCGTAGTGTGCACCGTGGGGACCGTGAAGGTCGAGCCGGGGATCGTGACCGCCGTACCAGGCGTGTGCGAGATTTCGCTCGATCAACGCGCGCTCGACGCGACTGTGCTGGCGCGGATGCTGGACGCTGCGCGCGAGGCCGCGAGCCGGGCGGCCCGGAACAATCACGTGTCGGTGGAGTGGAAGCAGGTGTGGAAGATCGATCCGCGACCGTTCGATCCTCGCCTGATCGCGCTGTGCGCCGACGCGGTCCGCGAAGTGACGGGCGACGCGCCGCACCTGCCCTCGGGCCCGTTGCACGATGCGGCGGAAATGGTGCCGCACATGCCCGTGGTCATGATGTTCGCCTATTCGTCCAACGGCCTGTCGCACTGCAAGGAAGAGGACACGCCAGAGCCGCATCTCGAGAAGTCGATCACCGCGTTCTTGCGCCTGGTCGAGAAGATCGTTACCGGACGTTAGCCACTGAGATCACAGAGGACGCAGAGAATTCTGGGTCTTCTGCATTTTTAGTGGGTGAAAATAGCATGAAAAACAAACCTGCGCACGGTGCAACCGGAAACATCGGTAACAAATCAGACCGGATACATGGGTAACACGTTTGGTCTCCGTTCGTCGGGTTCTTTCTTTTCTTCTTCCTTTCAAGAAGAGCAAGAAGTTTCAGCTGTGGGAATGTGGGAATCTCGCGTGCTGTGCGAGATTTCCAAGCGGCTGTGGAAATCGTTTTGTGATTTCCATAGGCGCGTCATTTCCATAGCTGCGGGACCGTCGTCGCGCGTCATCCCAGGCGTCGGCCGTGCCACGCACGACGGAGATCTTGCTGTGTTCAGGGTCAAGAATCCGACATGATATCTGCGTGCGACAATACCGACGTCTGTGGGACACGTACCGCTTCCCGAGCTTCCGTCCGAACTCGACGGTACACGGCATCTTCGGTGATCCGAAGGCCCGCGTGATCGGTCTGCATCGGCGGGGAAAAAAACGGTCTGCGGAGCCTGTGGCTACTTCGAGCGATCGTGGTACGACCGCACGCTGCGCCGAGTGCGCGACTTGGCGTGCGGAGACCATCGGATCGACCTGGAGATCGAGAGCCGGCGCATCGACTGCAAGCGATGCGGCAAGGTGAAGCGGGAGAAGCTGGATTGGCTCGCGGACAATCCGTTCTACAGCACACGCTTTGCCTTCTTCGTGGGACGGCGTTGCCGAGTCTCGACCATCACGGACGTGGCCCAGGAAACGCACCTGGATTGGAGGATGGTCAAGGACTTGGAGATGCAGTACATGCGGGAGCAGCTGCGCAGAGCGGGGACCCCGGCTCCCACGGTGATCGGGGTCGACGAGATCTCGATCCGGAAGGGACACACCTACCGCATCGTGGTCAGCGACCTGCTGCGGCGGCGGCCGATCTGGTTCGGGGGCAAGGACCGCTCCGAAGAGAGCATGGACGAGTTCTACACGTGGCTGGGGCCCAAGAAGAGCACACGGATTCGGCTTGCGGTCATGGACATGTGGAAGGCATTTCGGAATTCCACCCTCAAGGACGCTCACGCGCCGCAGGCCCGCATCCTGTTCGACAAGTGCCACGTCATGCGGCATCTCGGCGAAGCCTTGGACCAGGTGCGCAAGAGCGAGTATGCCCGGCTGACCGGCACAGACCGGCGTTTCATCAAGGGCCAGAAGTACACACTGCTCTCTCGGCGCGAGAACCTCACGACGACGGGACGCCGGAGCCTGAAGATGCTGCTGAAGGCCAACAAGAGGCTCAACACAGCCTATGTGCTCAAGGAGGCATTCGGGCAGCTTTGGGACTACCAGACGGAAGGCTGGGCTCGACGGTTCTTCGACAACTGGCGCGATTCCCTCAAGTGGCAACGTCTCGAGCCCTACGAGAAGTTCGCCGAGATGATCGATCGTCACTGGGATGGCATCGCCGCTTACTGCAAGCCCGAGAACAAGGTGGCGCTCGGCTTCGTGGAGGGCTTGAACAACAAGATCCGCGTCATCCAGCGGCGCGCCTACGGCCTACGCGACGAAGAGTATCTGCGCCTCAAGATTCTCACCTGCATGCTCCCGCAAATCTAAAACCATCAAAAATCACCCACTAAAAATGCAGAAGACCCAGAATTCTTAAACGGTGCCCAGAGCATTGGCCTCGGTGTCCTCGGTGGCTAGAAATGCAAAACGCCCGGCCCCCTCGCGGGAACCGGGCGTCAGTGAGGTGTTGGCGCTGCCGACTTACTCGACGTAGCTATATCCGCAGTTCTCGCACACCCACATGCGGCCCTGCTTGTACATGTTGTAGGCGCACTGCGGACACACGCGGTATTCGCGGCCTTCGGCGTCAACCAGCTTCTTTTCGCCGTCCTTCGTGTCACCGTCAGCGAACGGATCCTTCGGCTCTTCCTTCTTCTTCTCGTCTTCCGGCTTCCGCGGCGCCTGCTGCGCGAAGGCGGGAAGCACCGACACGCCGATGGCGGCGGCAAACATCGCCGAACCGCGGAGGAAGGAGCGACGATCGACGCCCGAACCGTTCAAATTATCGAACATGAACACTGGTCTCCCTGCTATTAGCGAGTCTTCGCTACCGCCGGGCTAAAGCCCGTTATATCAACAGTATACCGCGACCAATAAAAAACGTCTATCAGATGGCGGGTGTGCCAGGGCCGGCTCGGCCCATCACTCCAGCATCACGGGAGCGGTGCGCTCGTCGTCCACCGTCATCAACTCCGGATGGCGCTGGAACAGGCGCGCGCACGCGTTCCACCGCAGCAACGCATCGTCGTTGTCCGGCGGCTTCACTGCTTCGGCGCGTTCGAAGGCGCGCATGGCCTCTCGCAGCCAATCGCCCGCCGGCAGCGTGCGGCCCGGCCCGCCCTTGCCGAGTAGCGCCCGGGCGCGGCGCTCGGCTACCAGGCCAGCGAAGTAGGCACGCTCGTATTCGGAGGGCAGCTTGGCCACCAGGTCCTGGGCCCGGCTCACGGTCTTGCCATCCTGATGCGGGAACGAGTCGCTGAGCGCCAGGATCAGCGTGCGCACGGCGTCGGCGTTCGACGGGTCGGCGTACAGCACATCTTCGCAAATGCTCTGCGCCTCGTCGGGCTCGTTCAGCAGGCGGTACCGTTCAGCCTTGGCCAACGCCGAAGGGATCGCCGACGTCGAGAGCCGCTTGAGCTCGAACATGGGGCCGCCTTTCGCTAGTCGCCGCGTGTTACCCGGTAATCATCCGCAAGAAGCGCGTCACGGGGTCGTAGAACCGATCCACGATCCGCTCCTTCAACGGGATGATCGCATTGTCGGTGATCTGGATGCCCACCGGGCACACCGTGGTGCAGCACCCGGTGATGTTGCAGTAGCCGATGCCGTTCTTGTCCTTCAAGTCCGGGAGGCGATCCTCGGTATCCAGCGGATGCATCTCGAGTGCAGCCGCATAGACGAAGAAGCGCGGCCCGATGAACTCCTCGTGCTTGTCGTGATCGCGCAGCACGTGACACACGTCCTGGCAGAGGAAGCACTCGATGCACTTGCGGAACTCCTGCACCCGGTCGATGTCGCGCTGCGTCATGCGCCAGGTGCCGTCGGCCGCGTCGGGCGTGCGGGGCTTGAACTTCTTCAGGCCCTTCTTGACCCGGAAATTCCACGACACATCGGTGACCAGGTCCTTGATCAACGGGAACGTACGCATCGGCTCGACGGTGACCGGCACGTTCAGGTCGAGCGAGTTCAGGCGGCTCATGCACATCAGGCGCGGCTTGCCGTTGATTTCAGCCGAACACGACCCGCACTTGCCGGCCTTGCAGTTCCAGCGGCACGCCAGGTCCGGCGCCTGCTCCGCCTGGATCGTGAGCACGGCGTCGAGCACGACCATGCCTTCGGAGATCTCGGTCGTGTAGTCGGTGAACTTGCCGGAGCCGCCGGGCTCACTGCGCCAAATCCGAAAGGTCGCCTGGCTCACTGCTTCTGCTCCTCGATGACTTGCTTCAGCTCTGCCGGGACTTCCTGTAGCGGCACGCGCGAGACCTTCATCGAGCCGTCCGCTGAGCGCCTGGTGGAGATATTGAAAGTGCCAAACTCGGCGACCTTGTCGGGATAGTCCTCGCGGAAGTGCCCGCCGCGGCTCTCTTTCCGTTCGATCGCCGAGCGGGCGATCGCTTCGGACACGTCAAGCAGGTTCCGCAAGTCGAGACAGGTGTGCCAGCCGGAGTTGTACTCACGATGGCCGTCGATGCCAGCGCGCGAGGCGCGCTCGTTGAAGCCGGCCAGCTTGTGCACGGCCTCCTGCATTTCGCCTTCGTTGCGAACAATGCCGACCAGCGCCTGCATGGCGTCCTGCAGGTCCTGCTGCACCTTGTACGGATTCTCGCCAGAGGCGCCGCGTTCGAACGGCTCGAGCGACGCCTTCAGCGCCCGCGCCACCGCGCCTTCGTCTACTTTCGGCTGGGGGTTCGTGCGCGCGAGTTGCGCGGCATATTCACCGGCGCGCTTGCCGAACACGATCAAGTCCGACAGCGAGTTGCCGCCAAGCCGATTGGCGCCGTTGAGGCCGGCGGCGCACTCGCCCGCCGCGAACAGGCCCGGAATGGTCGACTCCTGCGAGTCGGCATCCACCTTGATCCCGCCCATGATGTAGTGCGTCGTCGGTCCCACTTCCATGGCCGTGGTCGTGATGTCGAGGTCCGCCAGTTCCTTGAACTGGTGGTACATGCTCGGCAGCTTGCGCTTGATGTGTTCCGGCGCGCCGGAAATCTTCTCCTTGATCCAGGCGATGTCGAGGAACACGCCGCCGTGCGGCGATCCGCGGCCCGCCTTCACCTCGCGATTGATGCAGCGCGCGACGTGGTCGCGCGTCAGCAGTTCGGGCGGACGCCGGGCGGTCTTGTCGCCCTGGGTGTAGCGCCAGCCTTCCTCCGGATCCGACGCCGTCTGCGGCTTGTAGTTGTCGGGGATGTCGTCGAACATGAAGCGGCGGCCTTCGCTGTTGCGCAGCACGCCGCCCTCACCACGCACGCCCTCGGTCACGAGAATGCCGCGCACGCTGGGCGGCCACACCATGCCGGTCGGGTGGAACTGGATGAACTCCATGTCGATCAGTTCCGCGCCCGCGCGATAGGCGAGGGCGTGGCCGTCGCCCGTGCCTTCCCAGCTGTTGCTGGTGATCTTAAAGGCGCGGCCCGCACCGCCGGTGGCCATGACGATGGCCTTGGCGGAGAAGACGTGGAAGCGGCCGCGTTCGCGGTCGTAGGCCAGCACGCCGGCGGCGCGCCCGCCATCGAGAATCAGCTCGATCACCGTGTGCTCCATATGCACGGTGACACCGAGGTAAGTAGTGTGATCCTGCAGCGTGCGAATCAATTCGAGCCCCGTGAGATCGCCGACATGCGCGAGGCGCGGGTAGCGGTGGCCGCCGAAGTTGCGCTGGTTGATGCGACCATCAGGCGTGCGGTCGAAGACGGCGCCCCAGGCCTCGAGTTCGCGGACCCGATCCGGCGCTTCCCTGGCGTGAATCTCCGCCATGCGGCAGTTGTTCACATACTGGCCGCCGCGCATGGTATCGGCGAAGTGCACTTGCCAGCTATCGCGGTCGTCGTTGTGGGCCATGGCCGCGGCCATGCCGCCTTCGGCCATCACGGTGTGCGCCTTACCGAGCAGCGACTTGCAGATCAGGCCGACCGACACCCCGGCGTCGGCCGCTTCGATCGCCGCGCGCAGGCCGGCGCCACCCGCCCCGATCACCAGGACGTCATAGGAGTAGGTGGCGTGCGCCGCCATTAGAAGAGCCTCACATCAGTGATGATGCCCATCGAGCACAGGCGCACGTAGACATCCGCGCCCATCACCGAGAACAGGCTGCACCACGCGAACAACTGGTGCCGCACGTTAAGGCTGGTCACGCACGAATAGGCCATCTCGCACACCGGCGACTTCGAGAGCTCGTCCTTCCGGCCGCCGACGATGTGGCGCAGAACGTGGCAGCCCCAGGTGTAGCAGGCCAGCAGCCCTACGTTCACGGCGAGAACGATGGTACCGACACCGATGCCGAATTCCTTGGCGCCGGTGACCGGACTAGTGAACCACAGCGCCACCCAGACGTCGTACGCCAGGAACACGATAAAGATCATCGCCACCCACATGAAAAAGCGGTGGACGTTCTGCAGAATGAGCGGGAAGGAGTTCTCGCCGAGGTAACTCTTGCGCGGCTCGCCCACCGCGCACGACGGCGGGTCGGCCCAGAACGCCTTGTAGTAGGCGCCGCGATAGTAATAGCAGGTGAAGCGGAAGCCGCCGGGGAACGGCAGGATCAGTAGCGCCGGCGAGAACGGCACCACCGCGGGCCACCAGGCCGGCTTGGGCCCGAACCACGCATGTGGCGAACTGCCCCACAACTCCGGCGCATAGAACGGTGAGAGATACGGGCCGAAGTGATAGTACTCACCCTGAAATGCCGCCCAGGTGGCGTAAACGACGAAGGCCGAGAGACCGAGGAACACACCGAGAGGTGGCGCCCACCACATGTCTTTGCGGGACGTTTGCCCGAAGCCACGGTGGACGGCCGTTACCGGAATCACCTGCATGAAAGCCGCCTCCGAACCAATTAGATATGAGAACGGTCTTAGCCTAGCCGCAGACGCAGAAGATATCAACTCATTGCGGCGGGATCGACCGACGCGCGTTGGGCGGCGCCGGCGAGCATGGCATTCACGGGCGTGGCAATCGCGACGCCGAACGCCGCGTCATCAAGCTGGTGTGCGTCACGCATCTGGCGCAGCACTCCGTCGCGGCGCGCCCGAATGCGCGCCGGCGTCCGCCGCAGCGCGTAGCCTGACGGCCGGCTGATCGGGGCCGCGAGCGTCGCCGATTCGGCGGCATTGAGCGTGGCCGCGGACTTGGCAAAGTAACCACGCGACGCCGCCTCGACGCCGTAGTAGCCATCCCCGAAATAGACGTGGTTCAGGTAGGCCTGCAGAATGCCGCATCGCTTCGTCGATTTAATCGAGCAGCATGTCGAGCGAGTCGATCCAATGAAACGCGGGATCGGCCTGCAACAGCGGGCGTCGGTCGGTCCAGCCTGTACGAAGCACGGCCCCGCGAGCCGCGTGTCTCCGCTCCGGTCGACCCGTGCCCTGCCGCCGCGCGTGGACAGCCGAGAGCGACCGCTCACGGCTGCGAGATCACCAGATCGATCGCGAGATCACGAGATCACAAAATCACAAGATGTTCCGATGTCCTTTGATGAGCGC
>JBCKZH010000024.1:0-38537 GCA_038919385.1 Vicinamibacterales bacterium
CGGGGCGACGTGGCGGACGGCGAAGTGCACGAAGCGCCATCCCGCCCGCGACGGCGTGATGTTCACGGCGGTGCCCGTCCGTCCCGTGGGCGGCGGCGACGACCGAAACAATACGCGTGACGGAGGCATGGTGGTGGGCTTCGTGCGAACGACGAAGATCCCGCGAAGAATGCTCCCGACGGCGGGCCGTGTCAAGCCGTTGACCATACGAATGTGACGTCTTGAGAAGTGCATGGATTGGTTCAAGCTCCTCTTCGACGGCGCTGAGCGAGTAAGGTCTTCAGCTCGGGCGGCATATCGCCAGAACCGGCACCGCATTACGAATGACCCGACCCTGCCGGCGATGTTTCGGCAATTCATGGCCCAAGGTATGTCCGCGTATGAAATGGCGCTCGCGATTACCCTCGGGACGTTCTACGAACAATTCAGGAAGCATCCGGTGACTGACCGGGCGGTGTTGTGCGAGGTGGCGCCGCTGTTCTTTGTCGAGCTTGAGGAGGAGGCCGTCTCCACTCTGGCCGAGTACTGCGTCTATCTCACGAACGAGAAGCGTGCCGACCGCGACCTTCTGATCGAGCGACTGAGCGTTGCGGTGCACGATTCTCAGTACGTGCCGTTTACGGAACCGATCCATTGGGAGTACCCAGAATAGGTGGCACGGGCGGTAGAAGCTGGGAGTCCATGGCTGGTCCTTCTTCGGCCGGCTGCTCTGCAGGCCGTCGCAGACCGCAAATCCGAAACCGACAAACCCTCGGAACCTGACGACGGAAGCCGCCTCTTCACGTCGTCGAGGGTGACGCGGAAAACCGGGGCCGCACCCCGACGCCGACCCGAGACTCGGGGTCGCCGGTTCAGCCGGCGACCGGGACTTCCTTCGCAATCGCCCACATGAAGGCGATGAGTTCGCGTGCGATCGCGGTGACGACCACGTTCGGATGTGTGCCGCGGCCGACGAGCCGACGGAACCGCTTGCACAGCCGGACCTGCGCCTTCCAGCCGAGGTCTTGAATGGGCTTCGGCAGTCCGTCGATCCGGGTCTGCATGTGTTGGGAGACCTTCGCGGGATGGCGATAGGCCCAGGCCCCTTCGATCAACACCCGCCGGGCGCGGCCGTTGCCGGCTTTCGTGATCCCGCCCTGTCGGCGCGACGGCCCGCTCGAGTACTCGGACGGAATCAGGCCGACGAACGCGGCCCACTGACGCGGCGACGTGAACCGGGTGAGGTCGCCGAGCTCCGCGACGACGGTGATGGCGACGAGCCACTGCACCCCACGCCACGCCTGCAGCGCGTGGACGACCGGCGCCAGCCGCCAGGCGGACGCACACGCGCGCAGCTCGGCCTCGAACCGGGCGAGTCGATCGACCTGCTCGTCGACCGCCTTGACCGCTTCCTGAAAGACGATCTGTTGCGCCGGCGTCGGACACACGACCTTCGCGAGATACCGCTGATGCGCGGCGTTCCAATCGGCCCGACCGACATCGTGCAAGCCGAGGCGCAGCAGGAACGCTTTCAATCGCCGCTTCGCGTTCTTCATGGTGAGGCGGGCCGCATCGCGGGCGCGGCAGCGATCGCGAATCGCTTCATCGTCGACGGTGGGGACGTCGACCGGCGTGAGATCCCCCGAGCGGAGTCAGCGCGCGAGCTCGACGGCGTCGCGTCGGTCGGTCTTCACGTTGTCGCCGGGCTTCTTCGGGATGAGCGACGGGGCCACCACCTGGCAGGCGAATCCCTGGCCGGTCAGGTCGCGATACCGGCCGTCGCCGCACGGCCCGGCTTCATCGGCAAACACCAGCGTGGGCGCCTTCGCCTGGAGCCGCCGGATCAGTTTGTCGAGGTCCGCCTGGCGCGTGCCGATCGCGCCGACGTACACGGGCGGATCGGCGCTCTGCCCTTGGGCGTGGGCCACCGCGATCGAATCTTTATGGACGTCGAGACCGACGAACAGCGGAGTAGGCTCTGACATGGCTGACCTCCGGTTCACAGCACCGCTGGGGATTCAGCGGTGCGGCTCTGGCCTGGATCAGGCTAACGAGGTGTCGGAGGTCAGCCGTGAACTTGAACCGACGTCATACTGTCTAGCCAGAGCTGCGCGACGTACTGCTAAGTACTGGCGGTGCTAGAATCGTCCAATGTCAACAGAGGAGCTTCTCGTCGAGGCGCTTCGACTGTCGCGGGCCCAACGCGCGCGTGTCGCTGCCGAGCTGCTGTCCAGTCTCGAAGAGGCGGATGACGCGGTTGCCGCCGCGTGGGCAGACGAGCTCGTGCGGCGGGCCCGAGACGTTGCGGCTGGGCGGGTGGCGACCGTTCCGTGGAGCACCGCACGCGCTGAGATCCTCGGCGAGCTAGGGCAGCGTCGTGCGAGTCGAGCTACATCCTGAAGCGCTCGTCGAACTCCGCGCGGCGGCACTCTGGTACGACGAGCGGCAGCAGGGCCTTGGCGACCAGTTCATCGAACACATCGCCGAGCTGTTCGATCGGCTCGCGACATCGCCGACGGTGTATCCAGCGTGGCCTGACACGGGTGCAGCCTCAACGCCGATTCGTCGGGCCGGAGCCGACCAGTTTCCGTACGTCGTGGCCTTCGAGACGCATGACGACCACATCCTCATTCTCGCCGTGGCCCACGGCAAGCGGCGCCCCCTCTATTGGCTCGCCAGGGCGAGTGAGCCTGGCTAACATCCGCGTGAAGCCGGCGGCGTTCACTGTCTGTGGCAAGATCGCGTCGCCGAGCCGCCGCGGCTTACGCGGCATGCGTTAGACCGCTGAGAGACGCATCAGCATGGCTAGTTTCGAAGGTTGTGATCACGGCAACCAAGCTCCGCGAGACCTGCTGTCCGAACTGCCAATCTCTCAGGCTGGCACTGGACGGCACAAGTGTGCTGTATGTACCTACGCGGAGGGAGCGAAGACCACTCGGCGTGAGCCGGGTCCCTTCAAACCCGAGAAAGTGATTGCAGCGATTCGCGCACATCAAGAGCTGTTGACTCGAACCCGAGCGACGTTTCCGTTCATCCCCGACGCTCTCGTCGGGCGGACGGAGTTCCCGACGGCCCCGTACTAATTTCACGAAGGGCCACGCGGTAACTTTTCGGTTCGAGCCACGGCTCGATTTGGAGACAGCGCGGTCGGTCCATGAAGCGGGCCAATGGATCAATGAGAACTTTGTCGTCCGCCTGTGCGCGGTGCTTGACGCCCATCGAGTCACGGGCCAGCAAATCGAGAACAATACGCAGCTGCCAGGGTGGGCGGAACTACGCTTGGCCCGGAAACTCCGCAATGTCTTTGCTCACGGTTCCGGTCGTTGCAATCCGGCCAACAGCGACCATCAGAAGCTGCGCAACGAAATCATCGAACGCTTCGGCCTGAATCCTGACGAATGTCCCGAAGGCTGGTTTCCGCTTCCGATCGAAAAGGTTCTGTCGAAGTTGACTCAGGGATGCGTGGACTATGTAGTCGCACTTGCGGCGACGAGGCACGCGGAGACGTTGGGCCGACGAAATCCGACCACCGATCTTCTGTGGGACGCCGGTCGAAACCGCCCCCGCCCTGGTGGTATAGTCCGGGACATGCCACATGCGCTGCCCTTGCCGCCGCCAGGGTTTGACGCCCTGCCCGTCGACGAACAGATCGAGTATATACAGTCGCTGTGGGACCGGATCGCGGTTAGCGTGGACCAAGTGCCGCTTCAGCAGTGGCAACAAGCCCTCTTGGAAGAGCGGCTTTCGGCGCATCGCCGAGCGCCGGAGGATTCCCAGCCCTGGCAAGACGTCATCGACCGAATCCAAGGCCGTCTCCACGCCGGCCGGTAATGCCTCGGCTGAAGGTCAGGCCGGAGGCGGAGGCCGACGCCCTTGAAGTGGCATTCTGGTACGAGGGCGAACGGGCAGGACTTGGGCTTGAATTCAGCGATGCGCTCCGCGCCACCTTCGCGCGAATCGAAGAGTCACCCTTGCGCTTTCCGCGTGTGTCGCGGGAATTCCGACGAGCCATTGTCCAGCACTTCCCGTTCGGCGTATTCTTCAGGGCAGACGATTCTCTCTGAAGGAGGCGCATCGTGGGTCTGTTCGGACCAAGTCGTGAGGAACGAGCACGCGCGCAGCAGTCCCGCGAAAAGCAGATAGCAACGACAGAGGCGTATGCGGGGTTTCGGCGACTCATCGATCGGCTTCGCCCTCGATGGGTGCTGGGTGTGGGTGCGGCGCTCGAAGCCGAGTGTCGGTTAGGTGAAGAGACGATAGAACTGGAGATATCGTGGCCAAGTGGATCGATCACCGAGGAACCCCGGCGTTGGAGCCGACGCACAGCGGTCGCGTTCGCGCCCACTGTGTTCCCGCGCTCGGTGGTATCGTTGCTTCGCGCGGCGCTGCTCAACGCCAAGCCGTTGGCCTCAATGCGAGCATCGAGCTAGAATCGCCGAAGGGAGAGCGGGACATGCCAAGCACGGTGGCGGTGGTTCACAGCGATCCGGACATTTTGGGCGGCACACCGGTGTTCGTGGGCACGCGGGTGCCATTTCGGAACTTGATCGACTATCTCGAACGAAATCACAGCCTCGACGAATTCCTGGATTCGTTCCCGACCGTGTCTCGGGCGCAGGCGGTAGCGGCGCTCGAAGCCGCCCACGAAGCGGTCACCACCCGTGCGCGTTCTGCTCGATGAGCAGCTGCCGCGGCAGATTGGGCCGTACCTGATCGGTCACGAAGTTCGCACGGTCCAGCAGGAATCGTGGGCCGGCATGAAGAACGGGACGTTGCTCACGGAGGCCGAAGCCGCCGGCTTTGTGGTGTTCATGACGGCGGACCAGAACCTGGAGTTCCAGCAGAATCTCTCGAAGCGGCGGCTCGGCGTGGTCGTTCTCAAGGCGGCCAGCAACGCGCTCGAGGATTTGCTTCCACTGGTACCAGCCGCGCTGGCCGCCATTGACGCCGTGCAACCGGGGCAAGTCCTTCAGGTTGAGGCCTAACACCTATCAGATCTCCCCCCGTCAAGTACGCAGATCTTCTCCGACCGTGCGAAGATCCTTCGAATCACCGCGGTCCCGTTCAATGCCGTCTTCGTTTCCAGATCTGGTGCCCGTCAATAACGCGGCACCCAACACCTTTTGAGGCTCAGACTCCGCCGGGGCGGAGTGCGCGCGCGCGTGCGCGGCCTAGAAACTCAGTCGTGCCCTCGTACCGGCCTCCTCAAGCAAGCGACGCCGCCGAAGCATCCCGCCGCGCAGAGGTCGGCCAGCCAGTACCAGGTGAACATACATTCGGCCGCCACGACGAGATCCGCGCGGTACGGTCCGACCGTCTCGAGGAGCGCCGCTGGCGTCGACGGCGCGTTCCGATGCACGAGCACCTGGCCGGTCGTGTCCAGGATGCAGACGGACATCGTCTTCACGTGGAGATCGATCCCGCAGTAATGCTAGTGCTGGTGGTTCTTGAATCGCATCGGTCCTCCTCCTGCGCGACGTTGCGCATTTACCCTGCGTCAGCCTACTCACAATGAGTGGGAGCAGGGGGAGGGCTGTATGAGAGGATCATCCACATGGAGCCGGCGCGCCGGCTGTCTCGTGCCATCATGTCGCCGCCGCTCGCGGCTGAGCGGCAATGCGTTGGGCCGGCAACTGAGCGACTCATCGAGCAGGATTCGCACGAGCAGCCAACAACGTGCCCGCGAGTTCCAACCTAGCGACGGCTTGTTCCCGTGTGACAGACGGGAAGTGTTCCAAGAAGCGCTCAAGCGGATCGTCGGCGGCCAGATAATCAACAAGGTTTTTGAGCGGGACTCGGGTGCCTGCGAAGACCGGGGTTCCCCCCAGAACTTCGGGGTCACACCGAACGACAGATTCCAAGGTGGGTGTGGACATTGAAGCACCTTCTACCTCATCCTAACGCCGATTGAGCTACGGTGCCTAAAGGCCGCACCCGACAGCCGCGCGGCGTGGAAGAGTCCGCTGCACCAGATGACGCAGACCACCATGACATGATCTGTGGAACGATTCAGCGGCGATTGATGAGCTGCAGTTCGCCATCGACCATGGCGGCGTCGGCGCGACGTGCAACCCGGTGATCGCGCACGCCGTACTCAAGGCGCACCAGTCGGAGTGGCGTCCGCGGATCGAGGCGCTGGTCCGGCAGACGCCCTCGGCGACCGAGGACGAGATTGCCTGGACCGTCGTCGAGCAGTTGTCGGTGGCTGCCGCGGCACTCCTGCAACCGGCCTTCCTGGCCCACAACGGCCGCAACGGCCGCCTGTCGATTCAAACCGATCCCCGGTTCTATCGTGACCCCGCCGCGATTCTCCGCCAGGCGCAGCGGTTCGATCGACTGGCGCCCAATATGATCGTCAAGATTCCGGCGACGCGGGCGGGCATCGCAGCCATCGAGGCCGCGACCGCGGAGGGGATCAGCATCAACGCTACCGTGTGCTTCACCCTGCCGCAGTGTGTGGCCGTGGCCGAGGCGGTCGAGCGCGGCTTGAAGAAGCGTCAGTCCGCGGGCCGCGACATCAGCAGCATGGGTCCCGTGTGCACGATCATGGTCGGTCGGCTGGACGACTGGCTGAAGGCCGTGATGGAACGTGACGGAATCAGCACCGACCCCGGCCACCTCGAGTGGGCCGGCGTGGCAGTCTTCAAGAAGACCTACGGCCTGTTCCGCCAGCGCGGCTATCGGCTGCGGCTGCTGTCGGCGGCGTTCCGAAACCACATGCACTGGAGCGAGTTGATCGGCGGCGATGTCGTCATCTCGCCGCCCTCATCGTGGCAGAAACGCTTCGTCGCCAGCGATATCCAGATGGTGCCGCGCATCGACACCCCAGTCGAGGCAGCCATCGTCAGCGACCTCCATCGCCGGTTCGGGGACTTCCGCCTCGCCTACGATGAGAACGCGCTTTCGGTGGATGAGTTCGACGGATATCCCCCGACGCGGCGGACGCTGCGGCAGTTTCTTGCCGCCGGCGCCGAGTTCAACCAGCTCATTCGTGACGTCATGCTGCCCAGCCCGGACGCGAAGTAGTCGGGCGCTGTAGAATCGCGCCGTGTCCTCCAGCGTTCTCGGCATCTTCGGTCACGGCAACGTCGCAGGCATCGGACAAGCGCTCGATCAAATGAGCGACCGCATCCGCTATTACCAGTGCCGCAACGAGCAGGCCATGGTGCATACGGCGGCGGCCTTCGCCAAGATGTCGAACCGCACCCGGACGCTGGCCTGCACGACGTCGATCGGCCCAGGCGCGACCAACATGGTGACCGGCGCCGCGGGCGCCACCATCAATCGATTGCCCGTGCTGTTGCTGCCTGGCGACATTTTCGCGAACCGGGTTCCCGCGCCGGTGTTGCAGCAGCTCGAAGCCGCTCATACACACGACGTCTCGGTGAACGACTGCTTCCGGCCGGTGTCGCGGTACTGGGATCGCATCTACCGGCCCGAGCAGCTGGTGACGGCCTTGCCCGAGGTGATGCGTGTCCTCACGTCACCCGCCGACACCGGCGCGGTGATGCTCGCCGCTGATCATTGCCGGCGGCGGCGGCGTGCTGTACAGCGAAGCCACCGACGCACTGAGGCGCTTCGCCGAGGCCACGGGTGTCGCCGTGTGCGAGACCCAGGCGGGCAAGAGCGCAATGCCCTGGGACCATCCGCTCGCGCTCGGGGCGATTGGAGCGACCGGCAGCCAGGCGGCCAATCAGTTCGCCCGCGAAGCCGACCTGGTGATCGCCGTCGGCACCCGGCTGGGCGATTTCACGACGATGTCGAAGACCGCGTTTGCGAATGCGGACGTGAGGTTTGTGGCGATCAACGTGTGCGAGCTTGACGCCTTCAAGCACGCCGCGATTCCGGTGGTCGCCGACGCACGCATGGCGCTGG
Source organism: Vicinamibacterales bacterium (assembly GCA_038919385.1). Classification (GTDB taxonomy): domain Bacteria; phylum Acidobacteriota; class Vicinamibacteria; order Vicinamibacterales; family UBA2999; genus 12-FULL-67-14b. Next base: position 7,855 of record JBCKZH010000024.1, read on the forward strand.
AGGAGCTCGGGTCACGGGTGTCGGGATATTCGACCGGCCCGGACTATCGCGCCACCGTGGCCGCGCGCGCCCAGGCGTGGACAGTCGAGGTGGAACGCCTGGTGGCGCCGGGCGGCGGGGTGCCGTTTGCGCAAGCCGAAGTGGTGGGCGCCGTCAACCAGTCCGCCCACCCCGAGGACGTCGTCGTGTGCGTGCCAGTCGATCCCGCTCTTGGCGTACCGGGATATGACTCGTGGTGGGACGTGGCGGTGGCGGAGGTGTCGGAACAGCCGAGCGTGCGCGAGGCACGAAGGCTCTGGCAGGACGGCCAGGACCGCGCGCGCTATTTCCTGCGATCGAGTGCCAGCGAGCCTGTGTAGATCGCCATGCCAACGACGGCGTCGATGCCGAGGGCGTCGAGGGCGTCGATCTCCTCCCACGTCGTGATGCCGCCGGCAGCGGTGATCTTGCGTTCGGTCGCCTTGGCCACGGCCTTGATCGCGTCCATGTCGGTGCCCTGCATCAGGCCTTCCTTGTCCACGTGGGTGTAGAGAAACTCGTCGCAGTAGCCCTCGAGCAGGCGCACGGCCTGCACCGCGGTCAGTGGCAGCACCGTCTTCCAGCCGTGAATGCAGACGCGTCCGGCCCTCGAGTCGACGGCGCCGATGACGCGGCTCATGCCGACCGTGTCGGCCAGAGCCCGCGCGAAGTCGTGATCGATCATCTGCGACAGGTCGCTGCCATCGCCCCTCCGGAACAGGCCCGAGCCGGCGATCACGGCCTGCGCGCCGGCGGCGATCAACTCTTCGGCGCGTCGAACGTTGCGCACGCCGCCGCCGACGCGGCACGGTAACTGCGCCGCGATCTGGCGAACCAGCGCGTCGTTGTTTCCTCGCGACATGGCGGCGTCCAGATCGATCAGCTGCACTTTCGGGAACTTCGCAAACTTTGCGATCCAGCCGTCGAGATCGTCGGACGAGATCGCAAGCTTGTCGCCCTGAACGAGTTGGACGACCTTGCCGCCTTGCAAATCAATTGACGGTATCAACATACGTTGGCCACAGAGGACTCAGAGGACACAGAGAAATCACATTCTTATGGGAATACCGGACTTGCTCAAGAAAGCTTTCAACTCAAGTACGGAGCGTTCGTTGAAGTGGAAGATGGACGCCGCCAACGCTGCGTCAGCGTGGCCGTCGCGGAACACTTCGGCGAAGTGCTCGAAGGTGCCGGCTCCGCCTGAGGCGATCACGGGGATGTTCACGGCGTCTGATACCGCGGCGGTCATCGCGCAATCGAACCCCGCCTTCGTCCCATCGCGATCGATCGAGGTCAGCAGGATTTCGCCCGCGCCGCGGTCGGTGGCCTCGCGCGCCCACTCCACGGCATCGCGTGCGGTGGCCGCCTGGCCGCTGCGCCCGTAAACCGCGAACCGCCCGTCCTGCCGCTTGGCATCAATCGCTACGATCACCGCCTGGCTGCCGTATCGGTTGGCCAGCACCGTGATCAATTCGGGTGTCTTGAGCGCGGCGGTGTTCAGGCTCACCTTGTCGGCGCCGGCTTCGATGGCGGCCGCGGCATCCGCCTCGCTGCGAATGCCGCCACCCACGGCGAGCGGCAGGAAGATCTCTTTCGCGACCGCGGCGATGGTGTGCGCACGCGCCTGGCGCGCTTCGACTGTTGCGGTGACGTCGAGGATGACGATCTCGTCGATGCCCTCCACGTTGTAGCGCCGGGCCAGCGCCGCAGGATCGCCGGCGTCGCGCAGGCCGTCGAAGTTCACGCCCTTCACGACCTTGCCGTCGCGCACATCGAGGCACGCGATGATGCGCTTAGACAGCATCGCGCAACCAGTTGCTGAGGATGTGGAGACCAACCGGCCCCGACTTCTCTGGATGAAACTGGACCGCCGACACGTTGTCACGCTCGACGGCGGCACTGAAGGCACCGCCGTAGTCGCAAGTGGCGGCCGTGTCCTCAATCACCGGTGCGGCGTACGAGTGTGTGAAGTACACCTGCGTGCCGGGCGTGACGCCGGCCATCAACTTGCTTGGCCGCGGCATCGAGAGGCTGTTCCAGCCGACATGTGGCACTTTCAAAGGGCTTGCGGCTTGCGGCTTGCGGCTTGCGGCCAGCAGAGCGCACCGCCCCGAGAAAACGCCAAGGCCGCTGACATCGGGTGCCTCATCGCTCCCCTCGAACAACCACTGCAGGCCGACGCAGATACCGAGCAGCGGCGTGCCGTCGGCGACGGTGGCGCTGATTGCCGCGCGCCAGTCGGCCGTCACTCCGCGCGTGGCGTCGAAGTGACCGACACCGGGGACGATGATGCCGTGGGCGCGGCCGAGTTCGTCGTGACTGGCGGGTGTCCAGACTTCGGCGCCAATCGCTGCGAGCGCCTTGCGCACCGACGTGAGATTGCCGGCGCCGTAGTCGACGAGTGCGATCACAGCAGGCCCTTGGTGCTGGGCAGCGTGCGCGCCATCCGCTTGTCTTTTGAGCACGCCACGCGCAGCGCGCGCGCGAACGCTTTGAAGCAGGCTTCGATCTTGTGATGATTCGACCGGCCGTACATCACTTTGATGTGAACGTTGGCGCGAGCCGCCATGGCGAAGCCGTCGAAGAAGTCGTGGACCAGCTCGGTTTGCAGATCACCAACCAGCAGCACCGTGACCTTGGTGTCGATCGCGCAGTGCGGCCGGCCGCTCAGATCGATGGCGGCCACAGCGAGCGTCTCATCCATCGGCATCACGAAGTAGCCGGCGCGATTGATGCCGCGCTTGTTGCCAATCGCCGCGAGCACCGCTTCGCCGAGTGCGATGCCGGTATCTTCCACGGTGTGGTGCTGATCGACGTCAAGGTCGCCGGTGGCCTTGACCTTGAGATCGAAGCCGCCGTGCCGTGCCACCAGGTCGAGCATGTGATCGAGAAAGTGGATGCCGGTGCGGTTCTCGTATTTGCCCTTGCCGTCGAGCGACAGCGTCACTTTGATTTGCGTTTCGGCCGTTCGCCGATCGATCACTGCGCGGCGCACAATGCCTCCAGCGTTGCGACCGCGTGACGCGTGTGCTCCACCACGCCAGTGGTGAGGCGGAAGCAATTAGAGCACGCCGGATCCGTGGTGCGATCGCGCACAAACACGCCCTGCGCAATCATCCCGTCGACGAGCGCCCGCGCGCGCTGGCCGCCGTCGATCAATACGAAGTTGCCGCCGCTCTTCCAATAGCGCAGCCCCGCGCGCTCGCACGCCGCGTAGACCAGCTCCTTGGACGCCTTCGCCTGCGCCACATACCAGGATCGGAACTCGGTGTCAGTAATCGCCGCCCGCAACGCGGCGACAGCGACGACGTTCAGGTTGAAGAGCGGCATGGCGCGCCGAATCGGCGCCAGCACCGCGGGCGAAGCAATCATCACACCCACTCGCATGCCGGCCAGGCCGAACGCCTTCGAGAACGTGCGCCCGACGATGACGTTGGGATAGTCGGCGGCTTCGCTGAGGAAGTTCTCGCCGAGGAAGTCGTGATACGCCTCGTCCACGAACACCAGCGCGTGACCGGCCTCGCGCGCGACGCGGCGAATCGCTGCTTGCGGTATCGGCTGGCCGCTTGGGTTGTTCGGGTTGTTGACATAGACAATGCGCGTGTTGGGCGTGATGGCCTTGAGCACCGCCTCGAGTGGATAGGCGTAGTCGGGGCCGGCCGGCACCGACACGACGCGCGCGCCCATGGCGTGCGCGGTGCTCAGATACGGCTCGAACGCCGGCTGTGCCACCAGTATCTCTGGCGTCCCGGTCATCGTCGTCAGCGGTGCGCCCAATTCGACGAGGGCCTCTGGCGTGCGGTGGCCCAGGTAGCCAATCGAGGCGAGCAGAATGCCTTCATCCAGACCGTTGGTCAGCACGATGCGGTCGGCGTCAACGCCGAGAAACGCCGCGGTCTCGAAGATCGCAGCGCGGAAGTCGGGATACGTCGCGAGCCGTTGCGCATCGAAGGCCCGCACGGCCTCGACCACCTTCGGCGAGCAGCCGCCGGTGTTCTCGTTGAGGTGAAGACGAAGGCCGGGGCCCAGGTCGGGTACGCCTTGGATGGTGGTCATACTTGTTTCCTGCCGGGGTCCGGGGTCCGGGATCCGGGATCCGAAAATCGAATCTCAATCGAGCGGGCGTGGCCTTCGAGGCCTTCCGCACGCGCCAGAGTGGTCACCGTATCGGCAATGCTCTTCAGTCCGCGCTGCGTCAGGCGTTGGACGGAGACCAGCTTCACGAAATCGGCGGCGTTCAGGCCGCCACGATAGCGGGCTACGCCCGCCGTCGGCAGCACGTGATTGGAACCGATGGCGTAGTCGCCGGCCACTTGCGCGGTCCACGCGCCGACGAACACCGCCCCAGCATTGCGTACGCGCTTGGCCAGTGCTTCGGTTCCCACCACGAGGTGTTCTGATGCCGCCTCGTTGGCCAGGTCGATGGCTTCGCTCATGGTGCGGCAGATGATGATGCCGCCGTGCTTCTCCAGCGACTGCGGAGCCGGGCCGGTGTCGGGCATCCGCGCCGCCACTTCGCGCGCCACTTGTTCGGCCAGCCGGCGGTTCCACGTGATGAACACCGCTCGCGCGTCAGGATCGTGCTCGGCCTGCGCGATCAGATCCGCGGCGATGGCGGCCCCCGGACCAGTGGCGGTGACGATCAGAATCTCGGTGGGACCGGCATAGAAGTCGATGCCGCAATCGGCAGAGACGAGGGACTTCGCGGCCGAGACCCAGCGGTTGCCAGGGCCGACGATCTTGTCCACGCGCGGCACGGTGCGTGTGCCATAGGCCATCGCGGCAATCGCGTGCGCGCCGCCGACTTGGAACAACCGATCGACGCCCGCCTCCAGCGCCGCCGCAAAGACCGCAGCGTCGGGTCGTGGGCAGGCGACGATCACCTCGGGCACGCTCGCCGCGCGGGCGGGAATGGCGGCCATCAGCAAAGACGAGGGCAGGGGATAGCGGCCGGCCGGCACATAACAGCCGACGCGCGCGAGCGGGATGACTCGCTGCTCGACGCTGATGCCGGCGCCGATCGTCTTGCGCCAGCCTTTCGGCACCTGCGCCTTGGCAACCGTGCGGATGCTAGCGGCGGCACGCCTGATGGCCGCGCGCACGGTCGGCGCCAGCGTCTTCGCCTGCGCCTCCCACACGCGTCGCGGCACTTCGATCGCGCCCGACAGGCCATCCAGCTCACGCGCATGCTTCAGCAGCGCGGTGTCTCCGCCCTTGCGTACCGCATCAACGATCGCAGCGGCCCGTGTCTCGGTGGCGCGGTCGCGAATGCGGGTGGCCGATAACAGTCCGGCGACCGCGCGGCGGTTACTTGCTGAAACGATTCGCATCGTGTCCTTCGCGTCCTTCGTGGTTGCCTTCAGATCACTATCTTGTTGAGCGGGTACTCGACAATGCCCTGGCCACCCGCCGCCTTGAGACGCGGAATCAGATCCCGCGCGACCTTCTCTTCGAGAATGGTGTTGATCGCGACCCACTCCGGATCGCTCAGCGACGACACCGTCGGTCGCTGCAGGGCTGGGAGCAGCGCGATCAGCTTCTCCAGATCGGTCCGCTTCGCGTTGAGCATCAGGCCGACGCGTCCCTGCGCGTCGATCGCCGCACGCAGCAGCAGCGCCAGGTTCTCGATCTTCGTCTTCTTCCACCCGTCCGCCATGGACGGCTGATTGGCGATCAGTTGCGTGTTGGATTCCATGATGGTCTCGAGAATGCGCAGGCGGTTTGCGCGCAGCGTCGAGCCGGTTTCCGTGGCCTCGACAATGGCGTCGGCGAGCACCGGCGGCTTGACCTCGGTGGCGCCCCACGAGAACTCCACGTCGACGTCCATGCCCTTGGTGGTGAAGTAGTTCTTGGTCACGCGCACCAGTTCCGTGGCAATGCGCTTGCCGTTGAGGTCGGCGACGGTCCTGAACGGCGAGTCTTCCGGTGCGGCCAATACCCATTTCACCTTGCCGAAGCTTTGCTTGGCGTAGACCAGGTCGCAGACGCGGGCGAGCGGCGTCTGTTCGGGGTGGCCAATCTCGTGCTCGGCAATCCAGTCCTGGCCGGTGAGGCCGGCGTCGAGCACGCCGTCGGCGACATAGCGCGCCATCTCCTGCGCTCGGATCAGCATGCACTCGATTTCGGGATCGTCGATCGACGGGAAATACGACCGTGAGTCGACGCGCATCTGGTAGCCGGCACGCTGGAACATCTGGATCGTCGCGTCTTGCAGCGAGCCTTTCGGAATGCCCAACTTCAACTTCATCTCGTCTCCTTGCTTTGTTCGGATCCCGGACCCCGGGTCCCGGATCCCGGCAGTGCGGTATAGAAACAGCTGCGCTCGCCGGTGTGACAGACGTTGCCGTCGCCCTCGCGCGTTACCTTGATCAGCACGGTGTCTCGATCGCAGTCCACAAACACCTGCCGCACCGCGAGCCGGTTGCCCGAGGTCTCGCCCTTCATCCACAGCTTGTTGCGCGTGCGGCTGAAGAAGGTCACATAGCCGGTCTCCTGCGTCAGTGCCCAGGCCTGATCGTTCATGAAACCCACCATCAACACTTCGTTGCTGGTCTCGTCCTGCACGACCGCCGGCATCAGCCCGTCCAGTTTTGAAAAGTCCATGACTGCCTTCGCGTCCCTCGTGTCCTTCGTGGTTGCCTTCAAAAACAAAAACCCGCCGGTGCCGGCGGGCCTGTGCGTGAAACGAATCCTGTTGGATGTCGTCTCTGTCTCTACGCGCAAACTCCTGCCGTGCCGTTCTGTGAACGGTGATGATGGCTTCGGTGCGCGTGATGGACGAACGACATGACCTGAAAAGGGTAGTTGATCCAGCGGCGGAATTGCAAACCGGGCGGGTCGGCCGCCTTCGGAATCTGGTCGTAGGGCACGATCGTGTTCGAAATCAGGTCAGACCGGTCGCCCGGCACGACGCCCTGCCAGAAGCGGTAGGTAGTCGCCGGTGGGGTGCACCGGCAGCGTCGCGTTGTAAACGTAGGCGATGCGGCCATCGCGATCCGCGTAAGCGGTATGGAAGAGCGGGAGCTGCCGCATGCGCATGGCCGCTTCCCACTCGGAGAAGTGTTTCGCGAGGCCCATCTGCCAGAATTGCTCGAACGTCTTCGACCGTGAGCGGCAGCACGCCCTGCGCCTCGGCGCTGAGCTCGGCCTTGTGCTCCTGCGCCCAGGCATTCAGCCCCTTGGCGAAGGCCTCGATCGGCGGCGCGAACTCCGCGCTCTGCCCGGCCGCCCACTGCTTTGCCGTGGCCGGCAGGCCGTTGGTGCGCACCGAGCGATCGGCGTCGAGATACTGCGCCCCGTAGAATTCAGCGCCACGGCCGCGCGCCTGAGCGTAGAGGCGGACGAGCAGTTCCGCATGGGCCTCCATCTGCGCATAGCCGTAGGCCTGGAACAGGCTGGGGTGATCGGGCGCGAAGATGTGCGGCACGCCGTAGCGATCCCACAGAATCTCGGTGCCCGTCGCCGGGGCTGGCGATGTGGTCGGGGCCGGCGGCGTGGACTGACAGCCCGCGAGCACAAGACCGAGCACACAAACGGACACGAGACGCGACCGGACAAAGCGCATGGGCGAGCTGGTCATGAGGTCACTCCGTGGCGCGGAGAGGCCCCTAATACCTCGCGCTCGGCCCGGCGTGATACCCTCTGAGCGTGCGCGCACCGACCGGGAATCCTCGATTGGATCGCATCGTCGGCGACGTCGTCGATCGGGCCGTCCGGCTGGTCGCTCCAACGCGGATCTGGTTGTTCGGATCGCACGCGCGCGGCGACGCCACACCGACCTCTGATATCGATCTGGTCGACATCGGGACGTGCGATCCGACCCTCGCCCGCGAAATTGCCACGACCGGCCGGGTCGTCTACGAGCGCCCATCGTGACGACGAGAGCCCTCGAAAACGCCGAGGCCGCGGTGGCCAAGTTAACGGCTTTCTTGCGCGAGCCAGCCCTGACGGATCGGGATCGTGCGGGTGTCATTCAGGCGTTCGAGTTCACGTTCGAGGCCACGTGGAAGCTCCTGAAATACGTCGCTGAGCGGGAAGGTCTCGACGCCGAGTCGCCGAAGCGCGCCTTGATCGCGGGTCACAAGTTGGGTCACGTGCGGGACGAGGGGCTGTGGCTCGAGATGCTCCAGGACCGGAATCTGACCAGCCACGTCTCCCATTCCGAGCTTGCCGATCGGATCTTTACGGCCATCAGTACGCGGTATGCAGCGGCCCTGGCGGACGCCGTGCAGCAGGCCGCGACGGCACTGCGCTGAATTCCCGCGGATCTCCGCGATCTACGGCTTGGATGACGCCGCCGACGTTCCCGCGCCCTGCTGGATCACATCGTCTTTTTGCACGTGATCGAAGGTGTCCATGTTCGAGTGATGCGTGCGTGAGGTGTATGCGAGCCGCTCCTGGATGAACTGGAAGCCCGGGATGCCGGCGTCGTCGAAGAAGTGGCGCGCGACATATTCACGCGAGCCGAGCAGTCCTTGCTCCTCGGCCGCCCACAGCGCGACGCGAATCGTCCGTCGCCGACGACCCGGTGGTGTTGTCGGTGGCGCCGGTCGCGTACGGGTAGGTGTCGAAGTGCGCGCCCGTGATCACCACCTCGTTGGCGAGGTCACCTTCGGTCGCGGCCTGCAGATGCACGACGTCGGCGGCGACCGGGCCGCTGGTTGACGGCGAGTTCGATCGCGGCTGGCCGACGAGCGCCGCCGTCTGCGGCGCGGTCATGTGGATCGAGAAGCGCTCGAAGCAACCCTTTGTTAAGCGTTCTTCGTGTTCTTCGTGACCTTCGTGTTCAAAGACTATTGTTGTGGCGCCGCCGTAGTCGTCACCGCGGGTCCGCGCTTGTATTTGTCGAACCAGTACCGCAGGTACAACTGCGTCCGCACGAAGTTCGACGGCGTGGTGGTCGTCCCGTGCCATTCGTTGTTCATGCGCAGCATGGCGGTGGGCACCTTGAGGAGCTTGAGCGCGCTGTAGAACTGTTCGGTCTGCGGCATCGGCGTACGCAGGTCCTGCACGCCCGTCATCAGCATGGTCGGCGTCTTGACGTTGGCGACGTAGGTAAGCGGCGAGCGGCGCAGGTGCTCCGACGGGTCCTCCCACGGCAGCTTCTCGAAGTTGTAGTACCAACTGGCGCCGTCGGTGGTGCCGACGAAGCTGACCCAGTCAATCACCGGGCAATTCGCTGAGGCCGCCGCGAAGCGGTTGGTCTTGCCGACGATCCAGGCGGTGAGCACACCGCCGCCGCCGCCGCCGGTGACGAACATGTTGCGCTCGTCGACGAAGCCCTTCTTCAACAGCTCGTCAACCCCGCCCATCAGGTCGTCGTAGTCCTTGCTCGGATAGGCGTTGTTGATCTGATTGCCGAACGAACTGCCGTAGCCGGTGCTGCCGCGCGGGTTGGTGTAGAGCACCACGTAGCCGTTGGCCGCCTGCTCCTGCCAGCCGTAGTTGAACCCCACGCCGTACATGCTGTGCGGGCCGCCGTGGATGTGCAGTTGCATCGGGTACTTCTTGGTGGCGTCGAAATCCGGCGGCGTGATGTACCAGCCCTGGATCTTCATGCCATCGGCCGACGTGTACCACATCTCCTTGACCTCGCCGAGCTTCTTGCCGGCCAGGATATCTTCGTTGACGTTGGTCAGTTGCTTGATCTGCGACGGCGCGGCGACGTCGAACGACACGATGTCGGCCGGCGCGTGCGGCGAGGTCAGCACGCCCACCGCCTTGCCCTTCACCACGCTCGCCGTCGTCAGCATGTAGGTGCCGCGCGTCAGCGGCTGGACGACATCGGTGCGATCGCCGGCCATCGGCAGCAGATACAGGTTCTGCGATCCCTGATCCTGCGCGGTGAAGTAGATGCCGGTGCCGTCCGGCTTCCACATCACGTTGTGCGGCGAGCGGTCCCACTCGCCCGACACCATGCGGGCGTTGGTGCCGTCGACGTTCATCACGTAGAGCTTGCTGTCTTGCCACGTGTTGCGCGACGCATCGCTACCGACGATTAGACACAGACCGTGTTGGCTGGCTCCGGCCCCGCGCGACCTAAGCGGCTAGCGCAGTCGTCCGATCATCACTTCCGTGGACTTGATGATGGCGACGGCCTCCTGCCCCTTCTTGAGCTTGAGCTCCGCGACCGCATCTTTCGTGATCACCGCCGTCAGCACTTGATCGCCAATCCGCAGTCGGATCTGCGACAGCAGGCCGTCGCTGCGCACTTCTTCGACGATGCCGCGCAATTGGTTGCGGCCGCTGAGGGCCACCAGCACGCCCAGGGCGGGGGTGCGACCGCGTGCCGGACGAGGCGGCACCGCTGCCCCTTGGGCCATCTGCAGCCGGGTGATCTCCGACTCTGCGATCCGATGATGGCCGCCGTTGGTGCGCGTCGTGCGCACCGAACCGTCGTAGATCCACTGCTTGAGCGTGGAGTAGGCCACACCCAACTGGTCCGCGGCGGCGCGCACTGTCAGCAGGCCGCTCACTTCACGTTCCGCACTTCCAGCTTCGTCACCTGCCGGATCCATCGGGCCGGGCGCTGGTCGAGTGGCACCACGATCTGAAGGGGACCGGTGTCGGGGAGCAAGGGCCGGCCATCGGCGGCAGTGGCCAGGATGACGCGCGCTGCGGCCTTCACGATTCTTTCCATCATTGAATAATCACCTTAAATCGTTGTAAAAAACGCTTTGAATCATACTAAATTGACTGGCAATGACCAAGCTTGATGCGATCGTGACGTTGATGAGGCGCCTGCCGATCGGCGTCGCCCTGGCCGTCGTGGTCAGCGCCGCGGTTGCGGCGCAGTCGCCCGGGCTCGTGGTGTCGGTAGCCGCGAGCATACATGACGCGCTGGTTGAGATCGCTGGCCTGTATCGTGCGGCATCGGGCGTAACGGTTGCCGTCAACACCGGCAGCTCAAACACCCTGGCGCGCCAGATCGTCGAAGGCGCACCGGTGGGACTGTTTCTCAGCGCCGATGAGTTGCAGATGGACGTGGTCGAGAAGGCCGGTCGCCTGGTGCCCGGCACCCGCACCCGCCTGCTTGCCAACGAACTCGTGGTCGTCGTGCCGGCGGATGCGCCCGCCTCTCTCACGCTGGCTGCCGTGCTCGATGGGCGCGTGGCCCGGCTGGCCATGGGCGAGACCGCCAGCGTGCCCGCGGGGGTCTATGGGCGACGCTGGCTCGAGCACGAGGGCGCGTGGGCGCGCCTGCAACCCAAGGTCATTCCGTTTCCCACGGTTCGCGCGGTGCTGTCGGCCGTTGAAGCCGGCCGCGTCGACGCCGGCATTGTCTACCGGACCGACGCCCGCGAGTCGCGCGCGCGCGTGGTGGGCACGGTGCCGGCGAAGGATCACGCGTACTTGAACATCGTGCAACCTGCGGCCGTGATCGCCGGACCCGCCGAAGCCGAAGCGCGGCGATTTCTCCAATTCCTGCAGGGCCCCGCCGCGCGCGCGGTCTTCATGCGGCGCGGTTTCGGCGCACCATGAGCACTGAAACCTGGGCCATCGCGCGGTTCACCGTGTTGATGGCGCTTGTGGCGACGGCGTTGACACTACCGCCGGCGATTGCCGCGGGATGGCTGCTGGCGCGGCGTTCGTTTCCAGGCAAGGCGCTGGTCGAGACCATCGTGTCGCTGCCGCTGGTGCTGCCGCCGGTGGCGACCGGGCTGTTGCTGTTGTGGCTGTTCGGGCGCCGCAGCCCGGTGGGGCAGGCTCTGGACGCGATCGGCATCGAAGTAGTGTTCACGTGGAAGGCCGTGGTCATCGCGATGATGGTGGTCAGCTTTCCGCTGGTCGCACGCAGCGTGCGCTCGGGCATCGAGCAGGTCGATCGACGGTACGAGGACCTGGCGGCGACGCTCGGCGCTGGTCCGTTCCGCATCCTGAGAACGATGACGCTGCCGTTGGCATCGCGTGGCATTGTCGCCGGCGCTATCCTGGGTTTCTCGCGTGCGCTGGGCGAGTTTGGCGCCACCATCATGGTGGCCGGCGCCATTCCCGGCCGCACGCAGACGCTGGCGGTCGGCATCTACACCTATGTCGAGACCGGGCGCGAAGAGGCGGCATGGGGACTCGTGCTGCTCTCGGCGCTGCTGGCGTTCGGCGCCATCTACGCGTCGAACCGCCTGGTGGAGGCGCGCCATGCCTAGCGGTGTGCGCCTCACATGATTGCCCTCACTATCGACGTCACGCTTCGCCAACAGTCGTTCGAGCTCCAGGTGCGCGATACCTCGTCTGTGGAAGTGCTGGGCTTGTTCGGGCCGTCGGGCAGCGGTAAGACCTCGCTGCTCGAGGTCATGGCCGGCATTCGCACTCCAGACGCCGGCGAAGTCGTCGTCGACGGCCGCGTGCTGTTCTCATCGTCGGCCGGCATCAACCTGCCGGCGCGCGACCGCCACATCGGCTACGTGCCGCAGGACTCGCTGCTGTTTCCCCACCTGGACGTGTCCGGTAACATCGACTACGGCGTTCGTCACGGCCGCGCCGAGGGGGCGCATCGCTCGACCCTGATCGACATTCTCGATCTGCCGGATCTGCTGAAGCGGCGGGTGCAGAAGCTGTCGGGTGGTGAGCGGCAGCGCGTGGCCATTGCCCGCGCCTTGATGACGCAGCCGGCAGTGCTGCTGCTCGACGAGCCGCTGGCCGGCGTCGACCGCGCCCGCCGCGATCGAATCGTTCCGTACCTGCTGCGCATCCGCCGCGAGTTGCACGTGCCGCTGATTTACGTGACGCACGACGAGAGCGAGCTCAACGCGGTTGCCGACCGCGTGCTGCAGCTCGAGACGGGGCGAGTTGTGAAGGCAGGGCCGCCGGAGAGATGATGTGTGACACAGGGGATTTCAAGACCATGACCGTAATTCGCTCTTTCTGTCTTGCCGTGCTGCTTGGCGCACCGGCCTTCGCTCAGGTGCCTCAGGTGCCTCAAGTCCGGCCAGCGCCGCCGGTCGTTCCGCCAGGAGGCACCAACGATCCGTTCACGACGCCGATCAACACCACCGATGGTGTGATCACGGTCAACTTCGTTGAGTTCGCGACCATCCCCGACGCCGCTGGCGCCGAAGCGCCGCGAATGAACACGCTGGTCGACGAGCCGGGCACGCGGCGGCTGTTCGTGAACACCATGCGCGGGCAGATCTACAGCGTCAGCTACGACGGCAAGGCGGTGGCCGAGTATCTCGACATCCACGCGCCGGCCTGGAACGTCAACGTCAACTTCCAGGGCTCGGAGCGCGGCTTCCAGAGCATCGCCTTTCATCCGCAATTCGGTCAGCGCGGCACGCCCGGCTACGGCAAGGTCTACACCCACACCGACACCGCCAACATCAATGCGAAGCCGGACTTCGTGCCGAGCGGAACCGGCCGCACGCACGACACCGTGCTGCTCGAATGGACGGCGAAGAACCCCGCCGCGGCCACTTACGATGGTGGTGCGCCGCGCGAAATGTTCCGCGCTGCCCACCCGTTCGGCAACCACAACGGCGGTCAGATCGCGTTCAACCCGATGGCCCGTCCCGGCGCCGCCGACTTCGGGTTGCTCTATGTCGGCTTCGCCGACGGCGGCAGCGGCGGCGATCCTTACAACCACGGACAGAATCTCGCGTCGGCGTTCGCCAAGATTCTGCGCATCGATCCTCTCGGCAAGAACAGCGCGAACGGCCAGTACGGCATCCCGGCCGCGAATCCCTTCGCCGCCGACGGCAAGGACGACACGCTCGGCGAGATCTACGCCTACGGTGTGCGCAATCCTCAGCGCTTCTCGTGGGACGCCAAGACCGGCACGATGTACGTCGCCGACATCGGCCAGAACATGGTCGAAGAGATCAGTCCGGTGACGATCGGCGCCAATCTTGGCTGGAACAAGTGGGAGGGCAGCTTCACGTTTCTCGGGCGCGGTGGTGTCGGCACGGCGAACCAGCGTGGCGAGGCCGGGCTGATCTATCCGATCGCCGAGTACGACCACCGGGATCCGCTGATGCAGCGCGCCGCGGTGACCGGCGTGTATGTGTACCGCCAGACCACGGTCAAGGCGCTGACCAACAAGATCATCTTCGGCGACAACCCGAGCGGCGAGGTCTTCTACGTGGACGCCGACAACGTGCCCAAGGGCGGACAGGATCCGATTCGCCGCATCCTGTTCAACGACAAAGGCACGGCCAGAACGCTGCTGCAGTTGATCCGCGAGAAGAACGCCGCGCAGGGCAAGACGGCCGCACCGCGCGCCGACTTGCGGCTGGGCGTCGGCCCGCAGGGGCAGTTGTTCGTGATGAACAAACGGGACGGCATCATCCGGATGATCGTTCCCTGACGCCGGGTCTCAGCCGCCGATCGGCCCGGCCGATGCGCCGACCCAGTTGCGCACATACATGATGCGGATCTCCGCTTGCGTCGGTCCTTCGGGCGTCTCGATCACCGGTTCGAACTGGATCCGCTCCTGCAAGATGTAGTTGCGCCGCTCGGCCTCGGGGATCGCGGCCACTTGAGCATCGGTTGGCGTGACCATGATGCCGCCGCCCGCAAACGAGAACAGCGGCTTCAGCAGGTAGCGCTCGCGATCCGCTGGCAGGCGATCGAACTCATGCAGGAACGTGGTCTCCGGCACCGAGCGGTGCTTCAGCCACGGAATGGAGAACTTGCTGATCTGGAAGTACCACGACGGATGCCCGGCCCACTCCACCTCGAGATCATCGCGGTACGCCTCCGCCACCGCGACCTGGAAGCCGTAGAGTGACGCAAAGGCCTGCAGCTCAACGAGCTTCGGCTCGATGGCGCCGGTCGCCCCCCGCTCGTCCATCAAGGCGCGTGAGAAGAAGCAAAGTGAACCTGCTTCAGTTTTACGGTTTACGTAAGTCTAACCCTTCAACAACGCGTCCCAGCGATACCTCGCGGGGGGCGCCGGTTCGGTTGCTTTCTTCACGGCCAGATCGGCCACCGCATTCACAATCCAATCGAAGTTCGCCTGACCCACCGAATGCAGATCGGCATCGGGGGCGGGGTTCATGAAGTCGATGGCGTACGGCACGCCGTCTTCGACCGCGAACTCCACCGTGTTGAGATCGTAGCCGAGGGCCTGGCACAGGGTGCGGGCATCGCGCTCGACCCGCGCCAGCAGCTCTTTGGGATAGGCCGGCGGATTCATCACGTAGCGCTCATGGAACGGCGCCCGCGGATCGTAGGGCATGATATGCACCTGCTCTTGCCCGACGACGTAGCAGCGGAAGTACTCCTTGAAGTTCACGCCGCGTTGCAGCGTCATGCACAGCGTCTTGGTCTGGTCGTAGGCGGTGAAGAACTCTTCGCGGGTGTTGATCTTGTAAACGTCGCGCCAGCCGCCGCCATCAAACGGCTTCAGGAACGCGGGGAAGCCGACGTAGTCGAAGATCGCGTCCCAGTCGAGCGGGTACTTGAGGTTGCGCATCGACCGCTCGGTGGTGCCGGTCGGGTGTTCCTTGTGTGGCAATAGGATGGTCGGCGGAATCGCCACGCCCAGCTTGGTGGCCAGCGCGTAGTTGAAGAACTTGTCGTCGGCGCTCCACCAGAACGGGTTGTTGATGACCTGGGTGCCGCACAGTGCGGCGTTCTTCAGGTAAGCGCGGTAGAAAGGAACGTCGTGCGAGATGCGGTCGACGATCACGTCGTAGCCGCACGGCTCGGCCATGCGCACGTCGCCGATCTGCACGAACTCCGCCGAAACGCCCGTCACGTTCATCGCGGTGATGCGCTCAACCAGGGCACCAGGGAACGTATTTTCCATGCCGAACAGGACGCCGATTTTTTTCATATCAGTCACTCAAGCCGCAAGCCGCAAGCCGCAAGTCACGGCACATATGCCTGGGCCATCGGCCGCCAGTACGGCCAGTCGTGCTTGGAATCATTCCACACATGCAGCGCGTGCGGAATGCCCTTGGCGTGCATGATCGCGGAGAACTGCTCGTTCGGGGCGCGGCAAATATCCTGGTCGCCCGTGACGATCACCCATTTGTTGCGCCGGAACTGATCCAGGTAATAGGGGTCTGAGAGTCCTGGCAGAAAGGCCGGCGGGTTGAGGAAGTAGCAATCCTCATCGTGGTAGCCGTCGAGAAACTGCGAGATGTCGAAGGCGCCACCCATGGTGATGCACGAGGTGAAGGTATAGGGATTCCGCAGCGCGAGCGCCATGGCGTGATACGCGCCAAAGCTGCACCCGGTCACGCCGATGCCGTCGTGCCGGGTCAGGTGGCGCACCAGCGGCACCGCCTCGTTGAGGACGTAGTCCTCGTAATGCAGGTGGCGCTCGACGCGGTGGCGCGGGTGGATCTTCTTGCAGTACCAGCTCTCGCTGTCGACCGACGACAGGCAGAACAGGCGCAGCCGGCCCTGCTCCAACTTGTCGGCGAGCGCGCCGACCATCCCGCGATCCTCGTACTCGAAGAACGCGCCCATGGACGATGGGAACACCATGACCGGCGGACCGTCATGCCCGAAGATCAGCATCTCCATGTCCCGGTTGAGGGAGCGCGAGAACCACTTGTGATGATCACGGGTCATAGGATGCTCGGGTGCTCAGGTGCTCGGGTGCTCGGGTGCTCGGGTGCTCGGGTGCTCGGGTGCTCGGGTGCTCAGGTGCGGCGGTGCTCAAGTGCATCGGTGCTGTCTGCACCCTAGCACCTGAGCACCTGAGCACCCCAGCACCCCAGAAACATATACTGATCGTGCCGCTCGATGCACTCTCCGACCGCCTCGCTCCACCGGCATGAACAGTTTCGTTCCGCGTTCCTGCCAGACGCCCGCGACGTCCTGGTGTGGCTGCCTCCCGGGTATGCCGCCGAGGCCGATCGCCTCTATCCCGTGCTGTACATGCACGACGGCCAGAACTTGTTCGACCCGGACACCGCTTTCCAGAAGGGCGAGCACTGGCGCCTGGGCGAGACCGCGGCCAACTCGATCGCCGCCGGCCTGCTCGATCCGTTGATCATCGTCGGCATCTACAACACCGGCGAAGAACGCATTCACGAGTACACCCCGACCAAGGACGCACGACTGGGCGGCGGTCTCGCCGGCGAATACGGACGGATGATCGTTGAGGAGCTGAAGCCGCTGATCGATCGCACGTACCGTACGAGGCCGGACGCGGCCCACACCGGACTCGGCGGCTCATCGCTCGGCGGGCTGGTGACATTGCATCTCGGCTTCACGCACCCCGGCGTCTTCAGCCGTCTCGCCGTGCTCTCGCCCTCCGTCTGGTGGGATCGGCGCGCCATCCTGACGACGGTCCGGCAGACGCGGCCGAAGCCGCGGTTGCGCCTGTGGGTCGACATGGGCACGGCGGAAGGGCGCCTCGGCCTGGACGATGCGCGGCTGTTGAAAGCGGCACTGGTCGGCGCGGGTGGGTCCGATGCTGCAGTGGCTATTTCCGCCCCAACCCGCCTGACCCGCCCCACCTGCCCGACCCGCTCCGGTCCTACACTTCCCGCGTGGCCAGCACTTCCTCGCCAAGCATGTCGGTGATCTTCACCGCCACCACCGTCTTGCCCTTCGGCGCGGGCAGCTCGTAGCGGCCTGAAACGAAGTCGGCCTTCTTCTCGGGGATGTCGCTCAGCGCGACATTAAACACGGTGCCGTCGTACGCCGGGTCGATCATCACGCTGTCGACCATGGCGCGCCAGTCGTCGATGCGCGGCTGCAGCACGCCGGCCTGCTGCTGCAAGCGCTCGACGATGGTGGGCGAGACGAAGTCGTCGATGGTAATGACGAGCGTGTCCTTCTTGCGGGCGATTGTGACTTTCGCCTGCGCCGGGGCATGGGCAATGAAGCGGCCGTACTTCGGGTCCGAGCGCAGTTCGATCACCTCGATCCGGTTGATGCCGCTCTTGCCCTTGCGGTGCACATTCCACTCGTCGACGGCACGCTTGGCCGCCAGCTCCATGCCCAGGCAGACGATCAGGATGTTGCGGTCCTCGTCTGGCCGGCTCTTCAGCTCTTGCTGCAACACCTCGAGGTCGAGCGGCGACAGCGGGTGGTTGAACGGCGTGATCTTGACCAGTTGCTTGCCGCGCGTGCCGTCGAAGTAGGCGTCGCTGCGGCTCCGCTGCACGCCGAGCAGCTCGCAGGCCAGACCGACCGCCTCGTTGTGCTGGATCTGCAGGTCGTAGTCGTTGACGCGGTAGACATCGATAGCCAGCGGGCCGTGCACCGGCGCGTCCTTCAAGTCGTCGAACAGGTGCTTCACCTTTGCCGGTGCGGCTGCCTCAGCCTGCTCGCGGATGATCGGCTGCAGTCGCTTGAGCGTGGTCTGGATGGCGCCCTTGTTGATGTCGCAGCCAATCCAGCGGCGTCCGAGCTTCTGCGCGACAGCAGCGGTGGTGCCGGAGCCGATGAAGCAATCGAGAACGAGATCGCCGGGATTAGAAGCGCATCGGAGGATTCGGTCGAGAAGTTCCTCCGGTTTCTGTGTGGGAAATCCCGTGTCTTCGTGGGCCTGCGAATTGACTGGGCTGAGGTCCATCCAGATACTCTGCAGAGCAATCCCCTTCACGTCCCCCACGAAACGCTTGAACCTAGGGAGTCCACCCTTGGACGGCCAGTAAATCAACCCTTGGCGGTCGAACTCCTCCAAGGTGTGTGGATGATGCGCCCAGTGCCTTCCTTGTGCAGATGGATCAATCCCTCTCCAAGGCTTACCGGTGGCGCCTCCGCTCAGTCCCGGCCCAGTCAGAACGATGCCTTGGAAGCGTTCTCCAGTCGCATCGTCGAGCTGTGTAAATCGAGATTCGAGGTAATCCGTTGTCGGCTCCACAGTCACTTCGTTCCATGTGAACGCGTCCGACTTCGAATAGAGCAAGAGTGTGTCGTGGATATTGTTGATTGTCTTCGATGCGGCTCTTGAGAAAGTGCGTTGCCAGACAATTTCGTTCAAGAAGCTGTCGGCCCCAAACACCTCGTCAGCGAGCACTCTCAGCACGTGGCTGCGATGCCAGTCACAATGAAGACAGAGGACTCCGGTGTCTGATACCAGTTCCCGCATCAATTGCAGTCGCTCGTACATGAACTGCAGGTAGTTGTCGTTCGCCCAGATGTCCGTGTACTGAATCTGCTCGCCGAGCGAGTAAGTCTCACCCTCGACGCGGTGTGTGCCTTTCGGTCCACGCAAACTCACCTTGCGGACATAATCCGCGCCTGAATCGAACGGCGGGTCGATGTAGACCAACTGCACCTTGCCGCGATAACCATTCGCCAGCAGCCACGCCAGGACGTCTTTGTTGTCACCATGGAACAGCAGGTTGGGCGGGTGAGGCGGGTGGGGCTGGTTGGGCGGGTGGGGCTGGTTGGGGGCGAAGCGCTCAATCAACTGTGCCGGGAATACCTGGACGTGCGCGAGGGGGCGCTTGCCCACCCATGTCAGCATCGGCCGGCCCTTCGCGGCGGCAATCTTGACGACGGCGGGCTTGGCTGCTTCGACCGCTGGCGCGGCCGGCTTCGTCGCTGCCTTAGCCTTGCTAGACTTCTTCGCCATCGGGCTCCGGTGGGTTCAGGGCTTCGAGCGTGGCGACGAGTGACGGCAGCTCAGTATCGATCACACGCCACACCGTATCCATGTCCACGTCGTCATAGTCGTGAACAATGCGATTGCGCAAGCCGACGATCTTCGTCCACTCCACCTCCGGGTGATCAGCGCGATACTCCGCCGACACACGCCGGCACGCCTCGCCGACGATCGTCAACTGATACAGCACGGCCGATTGCAGAAAGTCGTCGGCGAAAAAGGCGTCCATTCCGCGGCCGTCGACGTAGCGCTTGATGCTTCGCGCCGCCGCGACGATGTCGGCGACGTGGCCCAGGTCATTCGCCATGCAAGACCCGCGCGCTGTCGAGAATGCTCTTCCGGCGAATCCAGTTCTTGCTGCGCGCGATCCATTTCCGGCTGACCAAATCAATCTCCCGTCCGACAATGGCCTTCAGCTCTTCCTCCATGTGGTACATCGCAAATCCCGGAATCGGTGCACCCGGCCTGAAGGTATACAGGAAATCCACATCGCTGTCGTCGCGGAAGTCGAAGCGCAGGATGGAGCCGAAGACCTCCAGCATCTGCACGTTCCACTTGCGGCACCATGCGGCGACGCGTTCGCGATCGATCTCGATCGGCAAGTACAGCTCCCGCTCTTCGGCAAACGTCAACACTCCGGACATGCGATCCATGGGGACTTGGTCGGTGGCGGTGAAGATCATCTCGTACTTCAGCCGATCGGGATTCAAATCCTCCCACGCGCGCACGGCCATGGCCTTGCTGCCTTGCCGTCCGTCCACGGGATGGTCACGATCCTTGTCGCGCTTGATCTCCACAATCATCACGCGCCCGGAACCCTTGGCCCCGCCGCGTGCCGGCTTCTTGCGGATGATGAAGTCCGGTGTGTAGCGGTGCCAGCGGCCATCGTCCGTCTTGTACTCGACGTAGAAGTCGGTCTTGCCGGGGTCGGTCAGGCCGCCAGTAAAATAGATATCTTCGACTTCCCACAGCTTGACGTTCAACTGCTCGAGCAGCCCGACGAAGAAGTGCTGTTCCGGCTTCGAGTCGAAGTCGAGCGGCGAGTAGTAGAAGCCCAGGCGCCGCCGGTTCTTCTCCTGCATCTGCTCCCAACTCAGCAGGTACGATTCGCGCTCGGCGCGATAGGCGATCTCCGTTGTGTAGATCCGCCGGCCCTTGTCGTCGACCTCCGCGGTGAAGCCCTCTGGCTTGATCAGCGCCAGCGCGACATCGACGCGTTCCTCATGCACCTGGTAGTTGTGCGTCTGGTCCTCGATCTGCCGCGCCAGCTCCTCGACTTCGTCGGCAGGAACGTCGCCCTGCGGATAGAGCTCGCGGAGCCGGGCGACCAGGTCGAGCGCGTCAAGGCGGTAGCGCGCGGCCAGTTCGCAAGCCACGGCGAAGACATCCCGGCCGTCGGGGACCAACTCGATGGTCAGCGAGGTGTCGACCTGCTGCAGGACGCGCGTCGAGCCGGGTCGTTCGTCAACCGTGAGCGTCCGGCGCGTGCCGGTCTTGCGCGCGACCGCCGGCCGCGTCAGTTGCAGCGCGCCCTGGTCAACCGGATGCCGGGTCACATGACGTTCCGTGCGGGTGATGACCAGCGGTGGCACCTTCGTCTGGCGCAGCACAAGGCGGGCACGACGCACCTGCTGGTTCGTCCGGGTCAGCGTTGCAATGTCCTCACCGTAGGTCTCACGCAACTGCCGGTCGAGCACATTGAAGTTATCCTCTGACAGGTAGATGCGCGCCTTGTGGGTGTTGCCGGGCACCTGACGCAAGCAACGGGTTGAAGCCTGCAGAACGAAGTTGTTCGAGGTCTTCAGCTTGCGCGCCAACGCGCAGGCGAACAGACTGGGGCAGTTCCACCCTTCGGTGCCCTTGTTCACCAGCAGAATCACGCGCTCCGGCTGAGCCGGATCGTTCAGGCGGTTGAACGCGTCCTCGTCCCGCTTCTTCGTCATCGTCTCGTCCGAGGTGTTGACGAGCACGAGATTCGGATTCAGCCCAAGTCGCACCAGCGTGGCTTCGATCGCCGGTCGCATGGCCGCCAGGTCATCGGTCTGCGGAAAGTAGATGGCCAGCCGCGCGGGCGCGCCGTTGGGCAGCGTGACAGCGCCGTAATGCTTGAAGAAATCCTCCACAACCGTCGAGACATAGGCCGACGTGTCGTCGCCGAACTGGTAGGCGATGATGCTGTCGGAGACGTCCTTGAGAATGCCTTCCTGAATGCCTTGCGACAGGCCGTACCACACCACCACATCGAGTAGCGGCTGCTTGTTGAAATACGGTGTGCCGGTGGTATTGACGACGACAATGACGTTGGTTTGAGCGTTCAAGTAGTCCACCGTCTTGCGGACCTTCTTGAGCTCGGTGTTCATCGACTGCCCGTAGGTGTGGTGCGCCTCGTCTGAGAACACCGCCAGATGAGGCAGTCCGGCGATGGCCTGCAATCGCCGGTTGGCCACTTCCTGCCGCGCCTCGTCCAGCTTCAGCTCGGACAGCAGAGGCCCGACGTCGGACTTGCGGACCTTGTCTTTCTGAATCCGGATCTTCTCGGTGTTGGTGACCACCACGTTGAACACCGAGCCGCCGATCACCGGAATGGTCTGCTCGCCGTCGCGCGTGAAGGTGAACTTCACCGATGCCGCGAACGACTTGTGGAACCGGGGAGGGAGGACGCGGTCGTAGGGCGCCGACAGCAGTTCCCGCAGCGATTCGATGATCACCTTTCCGGGAGCGAAGACCAGCGCGTTGTGGACGAAAGGCCCGTCCGGATACTCATCGGCCATGGCGAACTCGGTGGCGATGATGGCGCCAATCAGCAGGGTCTTACCCGCGCCCATGGCCAGCGCGAGGATGTAGCTCGAGTAGGGCAGCGTCAGCGTTTCGCGAAGCGCCTCGAGCTTGAACTTCTTGACCAGGTCGTCATCTGTCCGCACGGCGTCGAGGAGCGCCTCGACGCTGCCTTTTCGAAGGACTTCATCTTTCAGGTCGGGATGGCCCAGACCGAACGCGGTCAGGCGATCGACCGTGTCTGGGAACAGCCGTGCGTAGAGGTCCTGTACGTGGGGTGTGCCCAGGACGAGCCTGAGGTACCAATACGTTTCGAGCGCACGCATCTGCGGTGTGCGCAGAAACCGCACGTTGCCCGCGTCCTCGGCGCCACCGGCAAACTCGAGAATCTCCCCGATCGCGGGAAAGTCGTCGGCAGCGTAGTGCCTGGCGCGCCAGTCGTTCACCTCCGCGGCCAGCCGTTCGTGAAGCGTCACGGTGGCATTGTAGCGCCGCGATCGCTAAGTAACGCGGGCGACGTCGGTCCGCTGGAAGTCGCGGCCTTTGAACAACAGCGCTTCGCCAGACGTGCGCGCGAGTGCGTAGGCGAACAGATCCCCGAAGTTGAGCGCGGCTTCGTGGTGTCCTCGCCCAAAGCGGCGCCAGGCGCGGCGCGCCTCCGACACCTGCTCCTCGTCAACCGGCACCACCGTAAATGCGGCCTTCTGGACCAGCAAGTCCAGCTCGCGGCCGCCGGCTTCGCCCTTGCGCGCTTCAATGACCAACGCCGCTTCGAGCAGCGTGCCGGCAGACAGCAGCCGGGTCCCGTCGTCTTCGATGGCCACGCGGAACGCTTCCGCCTCGGGCTCGTCGAGCAGCAGCGCGATCAGCGCCGAGGTGTCGATCACCATCAGCGAGGCAGCCCGCGCTCGTCGTAGCCGAGGATGTCGTCCTCGGGCCTGTCGTCCAGCGTCGGCAGGCTCGCGCACCGCCGCCCGATATCGCGCAACTCATCTCGCAACGGCCGGCGCCGTCGCGGCCGCCCTTTGAGCCGCGCTAGGCGCTCCCGCAGGGCGACGACAATCGCGCCGGTCAACGTCTCGCCGGTCCGGTCGGCGACTTCGCGCGCGAGCCGATCGGCTTCCGGATCCTTCAAGCTAAGGGCCATACAGACTTCGTATATAAAGATACCATATGTATATACTTATCAACTAACTAGTGTAGTGTTCTGTTGCCGACGCGCCGTCGGCGTGGAGCGCCAGCAATCGGGTCACGCGACGGGGCCTGACGCGCGGCTGGGTGGCGTTCGGACCTTCACGCTGCTGGGTACCGTCGCCGGCCTTGCCGGTCTGCTCACTGGCGCAGGTTACAACCTGGTCGCCGGATTGCTGATCAGCGGAGCCCTCGGCCTGGTTGTAGCCGGATACGTTCGCGCCAGCAAGACCGACATCGATGCCACCACCGAAGTGGCGGCGTTGGTGGTGGTGGGCGCGGGCGTGTTGAGCGGGCTCGGTGAGCTGCGCCTGTCGGCAGGGTTGACGACCCTCACCGTGTTGCTGCTGGCCGAGAAGCGAGGCTTGCACCGGTTTGTCGATCGCCTCGACGAGACCATGTTGCTGGCGGCGGCGCGAGTGGCCGTGATGTCGGTCGTGATCCTGCCGTTGCTGCCCGAAGGGCCCTTCGGGCCGGCGCCGGGCATCAGACCGCGCGAATTGTGGATCCTCGGGCTGATGGGCGGCGGCATCAGCTTCGTCGGCTTCATCGCACACCGGCTGGCCGGCAAGGCCGGATATCCGCTGACCGGACTGCTGGGCGGCCTCGTCTCATCCACCAGCGTCACCGACCATGAAGAAACGTAGAAATCTGGACGGGTGGTCGACGCCGGCCGGCCGCGGCGGTCAGGCGGAGCCCCGCCGCTTCTTCTGGGTCAGTTCGGCCTCGCGCTTGCGATAGCTCTCGCCCTCGATGGGAATGATCTCGGCGTGGTGCGTGAGGCGGTCGATCAGCGCGACCGCGCAGGACGCGTTCGGGAAGATGGTGTCCCACTGCTTGAACAGCAGGTTCGTCGTCACGACGATGGAGCGTTGCTCGTACCGGCGACTGGTGATGACTTGAAACAAGAGGTCGGGCGCGCAGTCGGCGCTCCAGTGCGCGTGAGGAGTCCTGCCCGCTCAGATGCTGCTGTACGGGACGGGCGTCCGGATCGAGGAGTGCGTTGATCTACGCGGCAAGGCAAGGGCCGAAAGGATCGAGTGACGATGCTGCCCTCGGCCGCGAGGGAGGCGTTGACGAGGCACCTGGAGGACGTGCGGCGTATGCATGAGCGAGATCTGGCGAAAGGATTCGGGCGAGTCGTCTTGCCGTGTGCGTTGGATCGCAAGTTCCCGAATGCGCCGACCGAGTGGCGGTGGCGACCGGGCGCGCCGGCATCGCGATGTGTCGACGACCATGATGACCATGATCTATCTTCACGTGATGCGCCGAGGCGCACTGGGCGTCAAAAGCCCTATGGATCGGCTGTGACGAAATAACCCGCGAGCGTCGCGGGTCATCCGCGGAACCCGCGAATCTGCGGCACGACCGGAAGCGTCCGCCAATCAAGACCTTGCGGGCATCCGACGCCACGGGCTCCAGGAAATAGGCCGCGAGCGTTGGCGCGTATCCACCAGGAATCGCCGTTTGGCGTGGGTTTTCGCGATCGCCTTCGCGGGCTACACCAGATCGCCGGTCGACCTGGATTCCTGGTAGAATCCCTGTCGATTCTGCGGGTTGCGGCCGGGAACGGCGATGGTACGAGGCCGGAATTGAGACGCCGCCAACCTGTCTACAACTAGTTATGCGGACCGACTCGGCACCGATGGGATGACATGATCTCGCTGAATCGCGGGTCGCGCCAATCTCGCGTAGAATCGTACCTGTAACGAACAGTCTTGTCCTGGGCAACCGTTTATGCGGCGACGAATCTACGTCGAGACCTCGATTCCGAGCTTCTACTTCGAAGTTCGCGCGGAGCCTGAGATGGTCGCGCGCCGTGAGTGGACGAAGCAGTGGTGGAGTCGCGCGCATGGTCGGGATGAGCTGGTCACCAGCGAGGCAGTGCTCAACGAGCTGGGCCGCGGCGGTCACCCATGCCGACAGGACTGCCTCGCCCTCCTGAGTGACCTGAGCATGCTCTCCATCGACAGTGCCATCGCGGAGACAGTCGAGGCGTACGTTTCGCATCAGCTGATGCCGCGGGATCCGCTCGGCGATGCTCTTCATCTCGCTCTCGCTTCCCACTACCGCTGCGACTTCCTCGCGACGTGGAACTGCCGCCACCTCGCCAACGCGAGCAAGTTCGACCACATTCGGAGAGTCAACGGCATCCTCGGACTGTTTGTACCATCGCTCGTCACACCGCTGGAGCTACTAGGAGACGGCAATGACCAAGAGTGAAGAGGGGCCCCTCGAGCGCATCCGCCGCGTCCGACACGAGATCTCGGAAGAATTCGGACACGATCCGCGTCGACTCGTCGAATACTATATCGAGCTACAGAAAACTCACGCTCATCGCTTGATCGAAACGGTTGCCCCAAAGGAAGAAGCGACACAACACACCGCATAACATCAACTGGAGCCGACGGCGCATGGCCAGGGAGCGCCGCGGCTCAGTTGAGACGTTATGCAGCCAAGCCAGAATCGAAAGAGGAGATTCAGTGATGAGCACGAGAAAACGACGTTGCGTTTCCTCTCGGTTCCGAGCCGGCATGTCGCTCTGCATGGCGGCACTGGTTGTCGCTGCCCCTCCTCTGAGTGCAGCCGATGATCTGAGGGTCAAGGCGCAGCTCTGGACCTATGAGTCTTTGTGCGAATTCAAAGACACGGTCAACTGGCCGACCAAGGAGAGTAGAAGCGCGGGCACGTCGCTCGTCGCCGAGGAATGCAGCGGGCTCGTGACGAGATTCGGTCATCCACCGGCGGTGCGTCTTACGATCGAGAACGTCGGCGCTGTGGAACGTGAGATTCCGCTCGACGGCTTCCCGAGCGTGACCATCAAGTCGGGTGGCAAGACTGTCGTGCCGGTAGCGATCAGGCGGCAAAGCTCCGGAGGGCCGAAGTACTATTTCACCACCGAGATCAAGGGTACTTGGACCGTCCTCTTGGGGCCGTCTCAGGTGGTCGACCTGATTCTGCTCTTTCCCCAGGCCAACCGCGGCGATGAGGTAACCATCGCCAGGATCGCCACCGTGAAAATAGACTGATGCTGTGGTTTCCACCTCGGCATTCCCCTGAAGGGTTTCCACGAGATCAAGGAAACCTTCACCAGGAAAAGCGGGGCATCGTTCTCAATGCCCGCGGGGCTGCATAACACCTATCAGCCCTCTCCAAGTCAAGTACGTAGATCTTCTCCGTCCGGTCGTGCTCGGAAGCCCAAGCGTGACCGGTGAGCGAGATCCCGGTCGCGTGGTCCGTCGCTGCGGTCTTCGTTTCCAGATCTGGTGCGCGATTCATGACGCCGCACCCAACACCTATTGAGGCTCAGGCTCCGCCTGGGCGGAGTGCGCGTGCGCGAGCACGGGCGGCCTAGAAACTCAGTCGTGCCCTCGTACCGGCCTCTTCAAAAAAGCGACGTCGCCGAAGCGCGTCCGTGGTCTCCAGGCTCGGGGGCCGCGTCAAGCGGGCCCGCGCACAGAGCGTGGCGAGGAGAGGGCGGGTGTCCCATCACACGTGCTCGCTGCCGGACCACTGGTTCCTGATCGCGCAGGGCGCTCGGGCGCACGGTGTGGCGCGATCGGTGGCGAACTCGGTCCCGATGGCTCGAGTGAGACGTGTGGCTCATCCCACCCTCTCCCCGCTACGCCGCGAGGAACTTCTCCATCGACGTGGATCTCGTAGAGGATCGTTAGTCCGAGGATCTTCCCGATGCCGGGCACCGAGCGCAGCCGGTGGAAGGCGTCTCCGTCATGGCGCTTGGCCTCCCGGACGATCGTGAGCTCGAGGTCATTGACGAGGGTGTCGTACTGGTCGATGAGGGTCACGTCCACCTCGATGCTCTTGCGCACGCTCGGGTCCGGAACGTGCTCGACCACACCCTCGCGGTTGCCAGGATAGGCCAGCCGGCGACCAAACTCGGGCAGGTGGTACTGCGCCCGCGTGTTCTGGATGTGGGCCAGCAGCTCGCCGCGCTTGCGGACCAGATGCAGGCGTCGGCGCAGGAGGTCCCGTGTCGACCGCATCGCGGCCGGATAGACGTACGCTTGTGGCAGCATGCCGCCCCGCAGAAGGACCGCGATTTTATGCGAGTCAATCTTGTCGTTCTTGGCCTTCCCGCCGTGAATCGCTTTCATGGCGAGGGCGTGCCCCAGCACGAAGGTGATGCTCTCGGCCGCGCACAGGTCGGCGAGCCAGTACCAGGTGAACATGCACTCCACCGAGACGACCACGTCGGCGCGGTACGGCCCGACGGCCTCGAGGAACGCCGCTGGCGTCGAGGGCACGTTCCGGTGCACGAGCACCTGGCCGGTGGCGTCGAGGATGCAGAGATCCATCGTCTTCACATGGAGATCGATCCCGCAGTCATACTGGTGCTGGTGGTTGTAGAATCGCATCGGTCCTCCTCTTGCGCGACATTGCGCATTTGCCCTGCGTCAGCCTACTCACAATGACTGGGAGCAGCGGGAGGGCTGTATGAGGATCAAGCGGCTGCACCCGTCGGCGGCCGCGCAGCGGTCGAGATAATTCGAAGCGCCTGCGAGCGGCCGCCGCGGGTGAGCCGCAACGTTGACGCCACCCATTGGCAGGAACGATGATGAACAAGCTTCGGTCAACGATCTGGCTATTCGTGGTGCTTCTTGCCTGTTGCCGGCCGAATCCCGAGCCGGTGGACGGACCCGTCGCGTTCACTCACATCACCGTGATCGACGCGACCGGTTCTCCTCCACAAACAGACATGACGCTCGTGGTCGCCGGTGGCCGAATCACGGCCCTTGGCAAGGCGACCGCTACTTCCCTGCCGCAGGGCGCACTCGTGGTGGATGCCTCCGGCAAGTTCGTCATCCCGGGCTTGTGGGACATGCATGTGCACACGCTGCAGTCAATGAGCAGCGGCGGGAAGTCGTTCGACGTCTACGAGGCATTCTTTCCGCTTTTCGTCGCCAACGGCATCACGGGTGTACGGGACATGAACGGCGACTTGGACATCCTCGCACGCGTGCGGCAGAAACTGCTACGCGGCGAGATCCTCGGGCCCCGAGTCGTCGCGGCCGGCCCCGCCGTCGATGGCGTGTTGTGGCCCTTTGGTTCGCTCGCAGTCTCATCGGCCGATGACGGCCAGCATGCAGTCCGTGTGCTCATCGAACGCGGCGCGGACTTCGTAAAGGTCGCGAGCCTGGTTCCTCGCGATGCCTACTTCTCAATCGTGGCTGAAGCCAAGGGGCGACAGATTCCAGTCGCCGGACACGTGCCATTTGCTGTCACCGCAACGGAGGCTTCGGACGCTGGTCAGAGAAGCATCGAACACCTTGATGGCGTGCTGCTCGCTTCTTCGCCACGCGAAAGTCGGTTGCGCGAGGAGATCCAGAACGCCATGAAGACCGGTGGTTTCAGCGATTTTAGCGTCCTGTGGCGTTCGCGTGTACGCGCCGAGGCAAAAGCTCTGGAGACATACGACGAGCGCCTAGCGGCGCAACTGACATCGCGCTTCATCAAGAACGGAACGTGGCAGGTGCCAACGCTGGTCCTCAAGCGGGCCACGGCCTTCCTTCAGGACAAGCGATTCACCGACGACCAACGCCTCGCGTACATCCCCGGCTACCTGGCCGCCACTTGGGGCGCTGATAACGCTCTGACCGGAAAGTATGACGCTCAGGACTTCGCAAATGACAAGAGGGTCTTCGCGAAGCTGCTCGAGGTGGTAGGGATGATGCATCACGCCGGCGTCAAGTTCATGCCTGGGACGGACACCATCGATCCGTACATTTTCCCTGGATTCAGTGTGCACGAGGAACTGGCTCTCTTCGTGCAGGCCGGGCTGACGCCTATGGAAGCGCTTCAGACCGCCACGTGGAACCCCGCGGAATACCTCGGCATGACGGACTCCGCTGGATCGGTTGCTGTCGGAAAGGTTGCTGACCTGGTGCTCCTCGATGCGAATCCGCTGGAGGAGATCCGAAACACCGAGCGAATCTGGGCTGTTGTCTTGCGCGGCAAGCTGCTTCAGAAGCCAGCGCTAGAAGAGCTTCTCGCCACGCGAAAGGCGGCCGCGAAGCAAGGTGGCGCCTAACACCGCATGCAGCCGTCGGCGCACGGGGCTATGAGCGCCGCGGCTGATGCGTTGCCGGCCGACATATCAACCGTCAGAGAGGAGATAGATCATGACCCATGGTGTATCGAGGTTCGCCGCGACGGCCGCGCTGGTTGTAGTGGCGGCACTGACCGCGTGTAAGCCCTCGGAGAATTCAAATGCGGGCGTGCAGCAACAAGGCGCGCCTGCCAAACTGGCGCCGGTCGGGCAGCGATACGTCGGGCCGATTATCGACATGCACATGCATGCCACGAATGTCCAAATGGGAGACGACGGCAAGCCTGTCCCGGTTCCAACTCACTGTTTTCCCGGTCCCTGTGACGGCGGACCGGCTGCTGCCAAGACAGAAGAGGACATTCTTCGAATGACTCTCGCGGCCATGGATAAGTATCACGTGGTACTTGGTTTCCTCAGTGGCTACGACGGTACAGCTGACTCACTTTCTCCCAACCCGGCGCGAGTCGACGCCTGGGTTCGTGCCGCTCCCGGACGTTTCTTAGCGAGCAATGCCGTCGCTGGGCCGGGCAATCCATCGATCGACTTTCTTCGCCGTAGACACGCCGAAGGTCGGCTGCAGGGGCTCGGGGAGATTCTGACACAGTACAAAGGGCTCCGCCCCAACCAACCGGAGGTCGCGCCGTACTTCGCGCTCGCCGCCGAACTGGATTTGCCAACGCACCTGCACGCGCTCGGCATCGGCGCACCGTTACCGGCGTTTCGGCCTTCGGCCGGAAACCCGCTTCTGCTCGAGGACGTTCTCGCCCGGCACCCGAAGCTCAGACTCGTCGTCGAGAACTGCGGATTTCCATTCAGCGAAGAATGGATCGCCGTCGCGTATCAATATCCGCAGCTGTATTGCGAGGTCTCCACCGCGACCTGGATCGCGAATAGGACGGCCTTCGAGAACCACCTCCGATCGCTCATCGACGCGGGACTCTCAAAGCGCATCATGTTCGGCTCCGATCAGATGCAGTGGCCGGAAACCATCGGACTCGCGGTCGATGCCATCAATTCGCTGTCATTTCTGACCGCGGAGCAGAAGGCGGACATCTTCTACAACAATGCTGCGCGCTTTCTGCGACTCGAGGAGGCCGAAATTGCGAAACATCACACGCG
>JBCKZH010000025.1:0-38338 GCA_038919385.1 Vicinamibacterales bacterium
AGAAATGTGAAGAGATCGGCCCGGGTGGCGGCAAGAGCAGGGGCCGCTTCTGCGGGACTCCACATTACTCGCACATAGCATCGGACGGTGCCCATCCCGGCACCGGTTGAGGAGGTTCCGATGCTGCTTGAGCTATATCCCCGAGTCCACCGTCGCTTCACGTCGTTGCCAATCCTGGGCCCGATCCCGGACGGGTACGCCGTGTGGCTCCACACGCAAGGCGACTCAGCCGATCGGGTGCGACAGCACTGCCGCACCGCTCGGCGACTCACGCGCGTGTTCCAGGAACGTGGCATCCAGAGCCTGCATGCGTTGACGCGCGTACGATTGCGCGCCTGCGCACCGGCGGATTCGCAGGATGACCCCGATCGGGCCGTGGTCGTGCGGATGTTCGAGCGGTATGTCGAGGCCGAGACCTCGCAGTTCCCACCCCGGCCTCGGAGCGGGATCGCTCGAGACGCTTCCCCAGGTGCGTCTTTACGGCAAGGGCCGCACGGAGCACTGGTGCCCGCTGTGGCCCCACACCACCGAGATCTTGCGAGCGCTGCTGGCCGAACGCGGCCACGAGGTGCCACCCGACCACCCGTTGTTCCGGAATCATCGCGGTGAACGCCTGACGCGGTTCGGCGTCCGGTATCTTCTTGGAAAATACTGTACGCGCGCTCAAGCGGCGACACCGACGTTGGCCGCCAAGCGCCTGCCTCCCCACAGCATGCGCCACAGCACGGCCGTCCATCTGCTTCGAGCGGGCGTGGCTATCAGGACGATCAGTCGTCTTCCCGAACGCGTCCTGCGCGGTCGCGCCGATCGACCGCCTCACGCACCACGCCGAGATCATTCCCATTGAGGGGGAGAGCTACCGCAAGCGGGAGGCCGAACTGACCCAGAAGCAGCGGCGGGGCTCCGCGTGACCGCCGCGGCCGGCCGCCGTCGACCACCCGTCCAGATTTCTACGTTTCTTCATGGTCCGCATGAATCGGCAGCCGCACGCTGAAGCGCGCGCCGCCTGTCGGGCTGCTGCCGGCCACCACCACGCCGTTGTGCGAGACGATCACTTTCTGCACGATCGCGAGCCCCAGCCCCGTGCCCGCTGCCTTCGTCGTGGCAAACGGCTGGAACAGGCGATCGACGGCGGCTGCCGCCAGGCCCGGGCCGTTGTCGTCCACCGTCACGTAGACGTCTCCGCCCTTCACCTCTCCACGCACGACGATGGCCGGGATGACCTTGCCATCCGCGCACGCCTCCAGGCTGTTGCGCAGCAGGTTGCTGAACGCCTGCCTCAAGAGAACATCGTCACCATTCACCGTCGCGAAGTCGCCATCGAGTACGGTGATGGCGGCGGCGCCGGGTAGATCATCGATTGCGCGCGAGACGATGGCGCGCAGATCGACGGGGGCCATGGCGAACTGCTCGGGCTTCGCGAAGCGGAGGAAGTTGGTGACGACCTCGCCTAGCGCGGTGGTCTCGGCGCGAATGCCCTCGACGTAGGTGCGGGCAGGCTCCGGCAGTGCGGCCGGATCCAGCAGGCGCCCATAGCCATGAATGGTGGCGAGCCCGTTGCGGAATTCGTGCGCGAGGCCGGCGGTCAGCTCGCCGAGCCGCGCCAGCGCCTCCTTCAGGCGCAGGCGCTCCTCGAGTTCGACGACGGCGGTCAGATCGGTGAAGAGGCAGACCACGGCCTGCATGTCGCCATCGGCGCCGGTGATGTGCGACACCGTCACGCCCAGGTGCGACGGCTTGGCGCCGCCTTCAAGCGTCACCGTACGGCGCACGATCGGAGTCCTCGTCTCTAGCGCTTCCGCAATGACCTGGGCCAGCGCCGGCACACTGCGCAGGACCTCGCTCACCGTTCCGTGTTCGACCGATGCGTCCAGGCCAAGAATGCGCCGGGCCGCCGGATTTATGGTCTGCACCGCGCCCGCGCGATCGACCACGACCATGCCCGACGTCAGGCCGGCGACGATCTGTCCGGCGAGCCGCTCCGATGCCTCGGCCCGCGCCGCCATCTGGCGCTCTTGCGCCTTCAGCTTGGCGACCGCTTCCTGCAGGGCCATGGACAACATGGCGTTGTCGCCGCCGTCGGCCTTGCGCGTGCGCTTGCGGCCGCTGGCCGCGCGCACGACCATCACCACCACCACGATCAGCAGGAACGCGATCGTGAGGGCGAGGCCGAGCAGCGCCGGTCCGGCGGTCGTCAGGTCTTGCATGGCCAAGGTCGGCTTGCGGCTTGGGGCTTGCGGCTTGAGACGGTGTCGGGGTACTCGGTGTCCAATGGGCGTCCAATCGGTGGCTCAGTAGAATCCCGCGTACCAGGCGATCAGTGGCTCGCCCACCAACATGGCGGCCAGGGCGCCAACCGCGAGAAAGGTCCCGAACGGCAACGCCAGCTTCATGCCGCCGCGGTGCGCGGCGATCAAGGCCAGGCCGATGGCGGCGCCCGAGAACGACGACAGCACCAGCGTCACCAGCACCGCCTTCCAGCCGAGGAACGCGCCGATCATCGCCAGCATCTTGACGTCGCCCATGCCAAGGCCCTCTTCCCGGCGCACGGCGTAGTACGCCGCGGCAATACCGTAGAGGACGCCCGCGCCGAGCACCGCGCCAATCAGCGCGTCCTTCCAACCCGGCGGGGCAACGACGCTGAACATCAATCCGACCGCGATGCCAGGCAACGTGATCGAGTTGGGCAGGATCTGATGCTCGAGATCGATGCCGAAGAGCGCAACGAGGATGGCAATCAGGATCAGCCGGCTGAACAGCAACGGCCCCACCGGCGTCAGCCACACCACGAGCAGGAACAACAGGCCCGTGATGATTTCAACAATGGGGTATTGCACGGAGATGGGGGCGCGACACTGGCGGCAGCGGCCGCCCAGCCACGCCCAGCTCAGCACCGGCACGTTGTCGTACCAGCGCAGCTCGTAGCCGCACTTCGTGCAGCCCGATCGCGGCGACACCAGCGACTGCCCCAGCGGCAGGCGGTAGATCACGACGTTGAGAAAGCTGCCGACGCACAACCCCATCAGCAGCGCATAAGCCATCAATACGGTGTCGCTCATTGCGGCAGTCAGGGCCTGACCTCGCGCTGGGGCCACGGCAGCGGCCAGAGTGCCGATCGGCGGGATACATCCACGCGCCCGGTGGCTGGGTCAATCTCGAAGGGCTCGCCGGTCGAGTCCAGGGGGATGCCGCGAAGCCGTTCACCCACGACCAGATCGCGCCAGTTGCGAGGGGGACGCCCCTCGCGGCTGGTGAATCGCTGCGCTGCCCGGTTCAGTTCGTCGACCACATCCATCGCGTCGAGCTGCTTCAGGCGGTGCTGCGCGTTGCGCTGAATCCATTCGATGTCAGTGTTCCCGAGTTGACTCCAGAGCAACCGGGACGACTGTCGATCGCCGCCCTGGGCGAGCGTGGTGGCCGCCAGCGGCGCCAGCCACGAAGGCGCGCCCAGCAACTGGCCGCCCTTCTCGAACCAGTGGGCGGCGGCCTTGTAGTCCTGGAGCCACCAGTAATTCACAAAGCCAATATCGTGCGCGTACTCCCACGCCGTGGGATTGGCGGCCAGGCCGCGCTGCAGGAGCGCGATCGCGAGGTCGGGTCGGCCGGGGCCGTCCGGATAGGCCTCGGTCAGGAAGATCGCGCCGAACCGATAAGCCACCTTAAACCGCGGATCCAGCGTGGTCACGAACGTCAGCAGCGGATCGAGCAGGCGGAAGTCCCGTTCCGTCCCGGGCAAGCGCCGCTTGCCGCCGTAATAGACGACCGCGCGAATCCAATAGGTGTCGGCCACCACGTTCTGGAAGCCAAGCGAGACGCGCTTCAACAGGTTGCCCGACTGAAACCACAGCAGCGGCGTCGCGGGTTGATACGGCTGCCAGCCGCGATCGCGAACCACCTGGACGCCGATCGAGAGTGCCAGTAGCCCCGCGACCGCAATCACGAGGCCCCTGCTCGATGGCCGCTGGCTGGACGCGCCGGAGATGGCAAGCGGCATGGTCACGGCTACTTGAAATCGCGACGCCGGAAGATGGCCACGGCCGCCGCCAGCAGGGCCGCAATGTAGACCGCGGCATAGAGCAGGGTGAAGCCGACGTGCGACGCCGTCACCGGCACGCCGTAGACCACTTCGGCCCTGACGTTGAACGGTGCGAGGTTGGGCAGCACGTAATACAACGTGCGCGCGATCCACGCCACGGCCGGTTGATCCACCACCTGCTCGAACTGTCGCAGGTCCGCGTTGAAGTGACCGGCCACCCACAGGCCGAGCGTGAGCAGCGCCGACAAGAGCGGACTGGAAAAGGTCGAGAACAACAGCGCCACCGCGGTGACGAGCGCGAGCTCGCCCATGATCAACACGATGGCCACCACCTGCCGCGGATCGAGCGCCGGCGCCGCCCATCCCGCCCGCATGGTGACCGTGGCGGTGACATCCATGTAGACCAGCACGAGGTAGTACGCCACGGTCATCACCGACAGGTTCACGGCCAGCGTCGTCAACAACCCCAGGTACTTGCCGAGAATGAACTGCGCGCGGGTCACCGGCTTGGTGAGCAGCCCGAACACGCTCTTGCGCTCGACTTCTTTCGCGACCAGGCCGATGCCGATGAAGATGGCAATCACGAGGCCGAAGATCGCCATCGCGGCGAGGCCGAGGTCCTTGATGATCTTGAGGTCCTGTCCGGCGGTCAGCTGGCTGATCAGAAATGACGCGGCGATCATCAGGACGGCAAACATCACCATGGTGTAGGGCACGCGGTCGCGCACCGATTCCTTGAACGCGGCGCCGGCGACGATCCAGATAGTCCTCATGCGCCTACGCCTCGGTCACCGCCGGCAGGCGTCGACCCGACCACCTGCACGAAGTAGTCCTCGAGGGTCTCGCGCACCGGGTTGAGCGAGACGATGTGGGCGCCGCGCCGGGCGAGGTCGGCCAGCACGCGGTCGGGCTCGGCGTCTGGCGCCAGGTGCAGCATGACGTGCCCGTCGCTCAGAAACGTGACCCGCCGCGCCAATCGCTCGACCTCTGGCCGCAGCGCATCGCTCACGCGCGACACCACGAGTTCCCATCCCCGCAACTCGAACGCCAGGATCTCGGACAGCGGACCCGATGCGACCAGACGTCCCTGCACCAGCACGCCGACGCGGCTGCAAAGCGTCTCCGCGTCCGACAGAATATGTGAGCTGAAGAACACCGTGCAGC
Organism: Vicinamibacterales bacterium; assembly: GCA_038919385.1. Taxonomy (GTDB): domain Bacteria; phylum Acidobacteriota; class Vicinamibacteria; order Vicinamibacterales; family UBA2999; genus 12-FULL-67-14b. Next base: position 5,201 of record JBCKZH010000025.1, read on the forward strand.
CACGGGCTCGCAGCCCGAGGATCAGATCGCGCACCTGACGCCGGCCCAGCGGATCGAGGCCCGACATCGGCTCGTCCAGGAACACGACCTCCGGGTCGTTCAGCAGCGCCTGCGCCAGGCCGACGCGTTGGATCATGCCCTTGGAGAATCGCCGCAGCCGCAGCCGGCGCTCGTGGCCAATGCCGACCTCATCGAGCACGCGCGACACGCGCGTCGTGACGTCGGCGCCACGGTAGCCAAACAGCCGCGCGAAGTACGTCAACAGTTCTTCGGCCGTGAGGTGATCGTAGTAGTACGGATTCTCGGCGAGGAAGCCGATGCGCTGACGGACCGCCGCGTCCCCGACGGGACGGCCCAGAATGCGGGCGGCGCCAGCGGTGGGATACAGCAACTGCATCAACAGCTTGAGTGCGGTGCTCTTGCCGGCACCGTTCGGACCGAGGAACCCGAACACTTCGCCGGTCTCGACGGTCAGCGAGAGGTTGTCGAGCGCACGGTAGGGACGGGGGCGCCAGAACCCGACGGCGAAGTCCTTGGTCAGCCCCTCGGTCTCGATCGCGGCGGCCATTACTTGCCGCTCGTGACCCGCCGCAGCTCCCACGCGATGGCGGCGTCGAAATACTCGGCGCGCAGCCCCGGCAGGCGCATGCCGTTCATGAAAAAGGTGGGCGTGCCTGTCACCTTTAACCCGGCGCCTTGCGCGATGTCGGCTCTCACGAGCTCGAGGGTGGCTGCGAACCGCGCGTCGAAGTCGGTGACGCCGGCCACGGTCGCAACAGCGGACCTCACGCCCTCAGGCGACAGCGAAGGCTGGTTCGCAAACAACCATTCCTCCATGGCTTCGGCCTTACCCTTCTCACGGGCGAGACGCACCGCCACGGCCGCCTCACAGGCGGACGGGTGCAGGTCCTGGTTGACAAACGCGTTGCACTGCCGCTCGAGCGCGTAGTCGCGCGTCACGTACCTGACCTTGCCCGGCTGCTGCTTCGCCCACTTCGCGAACACCGGCTTGTAATCCATGTACGTTTGCCGGCACGGCGGGCACTGGTAGTCGTTGAACTTGACGATCACGACGGCGGCGCCTTCGTTCGGCACCAGCATCGGCACGCGCGGCTGCTGGGCCAGATACTCCTCGAACTTTTCGATCTGATCCGCGTTGAGCGCGGGAGCCGCCGGCGCCTGTCCGCCTTCGGCGCCTGCACCGGCATCAGCCGACACGGTGGCGACCGATTGACCCGGGAACCACGCCACGGCGCCACCCGCCGCCAGCACAAAGACCACGGCGGCGGCCAGGGCCGACGGGGTACGGAACAGAAGTCGCAGATCACCAAACGCACGCATGGGAAGACTGGTCATGGGGTACCTGGTGGCCGCTCCCGACAGCAGGAACAGCCCGATGACGGCTACGTAAGTGCCGACGCACAACACGCAGACGGCTTTGAGAATCACGAACGACGCATAGGCGAGATACAACACCACCGCGAGACCGATGGTGGAAACCGCAAACAGGTAACCGGCCAGGTTCGACCTGGCCGTCGACGAGCGGGAACACAGCACGGTCAGCCCGAGGACGAACGCAAAGAACAGCACGCCGAAGAGCGCGACGGGAACCCCAGCGATCGATCCGAATCGGCTCGAGTACGCCTCGGTGCAACTGAAGGTCGCGTTGACGTCGCAGAAGCTGGCGTAGGTGGGATCGTTGAGAATTCGGTAATGCACCCACGCGGATGCGGACGAAGCGACCATCCCGAGAAGCGCGAACGCGGACAGCCACCCGGTCCTGGCCGGGCCTATCTCTGGTGCCGGGGACAAGCGAGACATGGGAGGGATTCTACCTTGTACAGACGAAAGGGTGCGGCTTCTCGCCGCACCCTCCGTCAAGTTTCGAGAGATTTGCCGGTGCGACTACTGGAGCACAGCGCCGACGCCGGGCACCGTGGCGGTAACATCGACGGCCGCGAAGTCGTCGGCGTTGGAGACGTAGATCGTGCCGAGCGTGTTCGTCCAGAAATAGCGGGTGCCCGTCGAGCCAAGGGTCACAGGCGACGCCAGCGCAACGTAACCGCTGAAGAGATCCGCCGCCGCAGGGCCGCCATCGGCTTCGCTGCACGAGTCAAGGGTCGCGACGACGCCGTCGCCCGCGCCCATGTCGACGGTGTAGCCGCTCTTCACGACGGTTGGCGCACCGGCGCCGAGGTCAGGGCTGATGAACGGCGCGCCGGTGCCGCCCGGGGCAATTAACAGCTGCGAGAGTTCCGACGCGTAGAAGCCGTTGGCGCAGCTCGAGGAGAACGCCTGCTGCGAGCTGCTGATGGCGCGGAGCGAGCCGATGGCCGACGCCTCGTTACCCGACATACGGGCGCGGAGCAGGCCGGGGATCGCGATCGCGGCGATGATGCCGATAATCGCGACGACGATGAGCAGTTCGATCAGCGTGAAGCCCTTGTTGCTACGAATACGCATGATGGTCTCTCCTGAAAATTCACCAAGTTGCCGTTGTTCTGTTTGGCGACGCCGCCCCGCAAAAGCGGCGTCGTCTGGCCGGTCCTAGAGCAACCCACATGCCAACCGGTCCGAATCTTGGCCAAGAAGGCTAAGTGATTGTGGCGAGGCCTGTTATCGCTGCCTCGTCAATCGGTTCAGGCATCGGCTCAGGCCCGGCGCCCCATAATCTGACAATTTGTGTCAGGGCCGGCTGGCACTCTCTGTCACCCCGCTGGGGGCGTCCGCCAATTCGACCGCCCACAGCCCGAGCCGCGGCGAGCTGTAGAGGACCCGGTATCCGAGCCGTCGCGGCGGCCGCTCCACGACATGGAACGCCACGGCGTATCGCACGCCCATGGCGTGCCAGCGACCCCAGTTGGCCACCACGTCGGTGAATGCCACGGCTTTGCGGCCAGTCAGTAGATATACGAGGCCCGGATTGGTCGACGTGACTGAAGTCGTGCAGTTGCGTCTATCCGCCTTGCAGCGAAGTTGGGTAATATATACTCTTTACGATATATAATGGCTGACAATGGAGCCGAGAACGCCAGATCGGGTTGGACGACCTATGAGGTCGTCGAGCGTGACACTGGGGTTGCTCCGTTAAGCGAGGCACTAAAGCATCACGCACCGCAGGCGAAACATGCAGTGCAAAAGATGCAGAAGCTCGAAGAAATGGGGTTCTCTTTTGCGAAGGAGCACTGGCAATTCGGTGGCGAAAAGAAGAGAAAGAAACGCGTTGTTAGGCCAGACGATAAAGAACCATTCATATGGGAGCTGAAATGCACACCGCATGCATGGCGCCTCTTCTTTTTTACGTGGGACAATCCCAATGACGAAACAGACAAGCGGATCATCTATCTCCATGGCGACTACAAAGACAGCCCCAAGCAAGATCAAGGAGAAGTCGCCGTTGCTAGAGAACGTCGCGGAAGAGTTCGTCCCGGAGGTCTTACCACGCAGCTCTTCCAGTTCCCTGACTCCGCTGTACAACAATCCGGAGTTCAGCCTCGGTTGGGACAACGACATCAAGCAGCACATCGCGAGCAACTTGCTCCACCTGCGCCGATACAGAGGTTACTCACAAGTGGAAGTCGCAGAGGCAATTGGAACAAGTCAACCCGCACTCGCAAAAATTGAGGCGGGGGAAGCAAATGTCACCGCTAACACAGTTGAGAGAATCGTTGGCTTCCTTCGCGGGCGCTTTTTCGTTCGCATCCAACCAGAGGAGTTTGGGTTTCAACCACGAACGCCATGGTGGCAGGGTAAGCTAAAGGCGCAGACAGATTGGTCTGTATTCTTCATTGCGCACCAGGCATCAACCCCAAGCAACAGCACAGAGCGTATGGTGATCGGCATGCAGCGCACCACGCCGAATAGCATTACCGTGTCGAACAGCACTTGGGAAAGAACATAACTATGGCAAAACAAAAGCCGACCACTCAGATGGAAACCTTGACGGTCGAAAGGAAAACCAGGAAGGCGGATGACTACGTGATCCTCTATACCAACGACACGCAGGTGCAGACGACACCGTGGGACATTCGTATCATTTTCGGGCGAATAGAATCAGCACCTAACCAGTCTGATCCGACTCTAATGGTCGAGCAAGTGGGAGAAGTCAGCATGTCGCTTCACCATGCCAAGAGGGTCGCAACTATTCTTCAGGGACAGATTGAGGCTTACGAGAGGCAGGTTGGTCCACTCGTGTTAGCAACACCCGAGGAATAGCGGCTGTTGCTATTTCCCCCAACGCGCTGCAGCGGCCTTCTTCGCAATTGCCTTCCGCTTAGCCGGAGTCAGAGCCTTGGCTCTGGCCGCGCGCCGCCCTTCGCCACGCCCAGCCTGCCTAGCGCGACTGCGTTCTTGCCATCATGCGGGTTATCAAGCGGAGAGCCATCTAACTTTTCGCCAATCGCCTGCTCGACCACCCTACGCGCTATCGTGGTGAAGTCGTGCGGGGTGCCCTCTCGTTTGGGCTTGCTTGAGCGGCTAGGCATGCCACAATCATCGCACGGGTCAGCGATGTATATATTCAGCCCGAGTATTCAAACTGACCCACTACCGGATGTCGCGAGAAAGATGAAGGCGGGCGTCAACACCGTGATGAGCGCCACAGCCGCAGCCAACGGCGTCGGCGCCGACCGGTGGCGAACGAGATAGAGATACGTCGCGATTCCGACACCGAACATGGCCGCGACCGAGACCGCCTTGAGCCACATCGCGTTGCCTGGGAAGTGCGGGTTGATGGCAAACACCGGCGCCAGCAGCATGGGAAAGCCAGGCGGAAAGGCCGGCAAGATCGGGACGGCGGCGGAACTGATCAACGCGAACCCGTCGCCCTGCGCCAGGGCTTTCGCCAGCACCATGTACCACGCATCGTCCACATACAGACCAGCCGCTGGATCGAGGCGCAACAGGTAGAGCGCGAGGACTGCTACGGCAAATGCCGCCGGCCAGAAGCGGCGCGTCATTTCAGGCCGTACTTCTTGGCAAGATAGCGAAACTGGCGGAAGCTGAGGCCGAGCACGTCGGCAGCCTTCGTCTGCACGCCGCCCGACCGTTCGAGGGCGCGTTCGAGATGCGAACGTTCAATGTCCTGGAGGTGGCGTTCGAGGTTGAAACCCGGGCCGGCCTCACCCACGGCGCCATTGACGGCCGTGCCCCCCACGGCGGTGGCCGGGCGGCCACTGCGCAGGTTCTCGGGGAGCGTGGCCAGACGCACGCGCGGCTCGGACTCGAGCGCGACGGCGCGTTCGATCACGTTCTCGAGCTCGCGCACGTTGCCGGGCCACGGATAGGCCCGCAACGCCGTGGCGGCCTCGGGTGCGAAGCCTTCGATGGTGCGGCCCATCTCGCGCGCGTACTTGGCCAGCACCTGCTGCGCGATCAGCAGGATGTCGTCGCCGCGCTCGCGCAGCGGCGGCAGCGCCACCGGAATGACATTGAGCCGATAGAACAGGTCTTCGCGAAACTTGCCCTCGCTCACCAGCTTCGGCAACTCGCGGTTGGTCGCGGCAATGATGCGGATGTTCGCGGGCGACTCGTGAGTGCCACCCACGCGACGATACGTGCGCTCTTGCAGCACGCGGAGTAGCTTCACCTGCATGGTCGGCGCCATCTCGCCAATCTCATCCAGGAACACGGTGCCGCCGTCGGCCGCTTCGATCAGGCCCTTCTTGTCCTTGTCGGCGCCGGTGAAGGCGCCGCGGACGTGACCGAAGAGTTCGGATTCGAGCAGGGCTTCGGGCATGGCGCCGCAGTTCACCGCCACGAAGGGCTGGCCGCGGCGCAGCGACAAGGTGTGGATCGCGCGCGCCACCAGTTCCTTGCCGGTGCCGGATTCGCCCGAGACGAGCACGGTACTGTTAGTGCGGCACACGGTCTCGATCAGGCGAAACACGTCCAGCATCACGGGGCTGCGGCCGATGATGCCGGCGAAGCTCTGATCGGCGGTCGTTTGCCGCAGCACCGCGTTCTCGTGGCGCAGCCGGCGCGATTCGAGCAACTGGCGCACCTGCATGGTCACCAGGTTGACGTCGCGAAACGGCTTCTCGAACAGCGCTTCGGCGCCAAGGTCGCGCGCCTCGGCCCACTCGATCGAATCCCGCGTCCAGTGCGCCGTCATCATCAGCACCACCGCATCGGGCGACAAGTCGCGCACGGCCTTGAGCAGTTGCACGCCGTCAAGCCGAGGCATGCGGATGTCGGTGAGCACCACGTCGAAGTACTCGCGCGTCACCAGCTCACGCGCGGTCACGCCGTCTTCGGCGGTCAGCACCTCGAAGCCGTCGCGCTGGAACAGCAGCCGCATCCACTCGCGCATCGACTGCTCATCGTCGACGATCAAGATGCGCGGCTTCTCCGCAGTGGCATTTCCGGATCCCGGATCCCGGATCCCGGATCCCGGCTTGTTCACGATGCCCGCCCTTCAATCGGCGGCTGGGCCGGCTGCGCCGCCGCGCGGGCGGCCGGGAACGTGACACGAAACGTGGTGCCCTTGCCCGGGCGCGAACGAACGTCGATCTGGCCGCCGTAGTCGGTGACGATGCGGTGAACGATGGCGAGGCCGAGGCCGGTGCCCTTGCCAAAGGAGCCGCGGAAGGGCTGGAAGATCGCGTCCACGTCTTCGGGCGCGATGCCGACGCCTTCGTCCTCGATCAGCAACACCGCCGTCCGCTGGCCGCCCGGCAACTCTTCGAGCGCGCTCAGTGTCAGCGTGCCGCCATCGGGCATGGCCCGCAGACCGTTGGTGGCCAGGTTCCAGATAATCTGCCGGATCTGGCCTTCGTCGCCGTCCACCAGCACGTCGTGTTCGGGCAGGCGCACGTCGATGGTGTGGCGCTCCTCCACCTCGGTGCTGTTGCGCAACAACATCGCGGTCTCCTGGATCATCAGCCGGAGGTCGAGCCGCTGCAGTTCAAACCGCTGCGGCCGGGCATAGGCGAGCAACGACTTGATGGTCTGGTTCAGCCGCTCCGACTCGCGCAGCACGATGTCCATGAGCTGCGCCTGATCCGTTGACAGCGGCAGTTCCTGCTTCAGCATCTGCATGGAGCCCGAGATCGAGGCGAGCGGATTGCGGATCTCGTGCGCGATCCCGGCGGCCATTTCGCCCACCGCAGCCAGGCGCTGCTGCAGCCGCGCGCTCTGTTCGAAGCGCTTGACGTCGGTGACGTCCTGGAAGGTATAGAGGTAGCCGCGGGTGCCATCGGGCAGCGGCAGCGCCGCCACACTCACGCCGAGATCGATCACCTGGCCATCGGGACGGCGGAACTGAAAGTCGGTGCGCCTGCTGCGCACGCGCGCCAGGTCCTGCGAGATCGTGCCCGCGAACGCCTCCGGCAACTGCAGCACCTCGCCGGCCGCCTCGCCAATCGGCAGCGCGCCGGTGCGCCCGGTGATCATCATGGCCGAGCGGTTGAACGTCACGAGACGGTTGCGGCCGTCGGCCGTGGCCAGCCCGCTGAGCAAGTTATCGAGCACGTACTGGTTGAACGCCTGGAGGTCGGCGATCTCCCCGGTGGCCTGCTCGAGTTGCGCCTCGCCCTGTCGCGCGCGCTCGGCCAGCGCGCCGCTGAGCAGCGCGACCGCGAAGAACCCGAACGTGTTGAGCGCCACCGTGTACTGCGCCACGCTGACCGGCGGCAGGTCGGTCTGCGGCAGGCTGAACGGCACGTCGAGGTTGTCGGAGGCGGAGAGATACTGTGTCAGTACCAGCCCGATGAACAGGATGGTGCTGAGCGTGGCCAGTTGCAGGCCGCCGCGGCGGAACTGCACCGACGCCGCCGCCACGATCGGCAGCATGTAGAGAATGGTGAACAGGCTCTCGACGCCGCCACTCAGTACGATCGCGGCCGAGATGATGACGGCGTCGATCGCGAAATGCACGTCGGTCAGCCAGGGCCAGCGATCGACGAACCGCAGCGAGCCGATAAACCCCAGACTCACCGCGTAGATGAGGCCGATCAGGGAAAAGAACGGGTCGATCGCCCAGGCCCCGGGGTCGCGCAATTGCACCACCAGGGCCGATCCGAGCAGCACGGTCGCCACCACCAGGCGGACGGCAATATGCGCCGCCAGCCGCTGCCGGAGGGTCCGCTCCTTCATCAGGTCAACTGGCTGATCAGGTCGAAGATCGGCATGTACATCGCGATCACAATGCCGCCGACGGCGCCGCCGAGTAGCGCGATCATCAATGGCTCGAGCAGCGTCAGCAAGCCCTCGACGGCGACGTCGACTTCTTCCTCGTAGAAGTCGGCGACCTTGGAAAGCATGGTGTCGAGGGCGCCGGTCGCCTCGCCGACGCTGATCATCTGGCACACCATGCCGGGAAATACGCCGGTCTCCTTGAGCGGCGCCGAGATGGTCTCGCCGCGCTCGATGCTCTTGCGCGTCATCTGGATGGCGTCCTCGATAATCGCGTTGCCCGAGGTCTTGGCGGTGATGTCGAGGCCGTCGAGAATCGGCACGCCCGACGACATCAGCGTCGACAGCGTGCGACAGAACCGGGCCACCGCGATTTTCCGCAGGATCGGCCCGAGAATGGGCAGGGCCAGCGCGATGCGGTCGATCACCCGCCGCCCCTTCTCGGTCGCGTAGTAGGTACGGAACGCCCAGCCGCCCGCGAAGAACACGACGAAGAGGACCGGCATGAAGCGGATCAGGTTTTCGCTGAGGGCCATGACGATTCGGGTCGGCAGCGGAAGCGTGGCGCCGAGGCCGGCGAACAGCGAGGCGAAGGTCGGGATGACCTTCCACAGAATCACGCCAATCACGACGGCCGCGATCACGATAACGGCGATCGGATAGATCATCGCCGCCTTCACCTGGCTATTCAGCTTGACGGCCTTCTCGATGTAGACCGCCAGGCGCTTGAGAATGGTGTCGAGAATACCGCCCGCCTCGCCGGCGGCGATCATGTTGCAGAACAGCGAGTCGAACACCCGCGGGTGCCGCTTCATGGCCTCGGCCAGCGACATGCCGCCTTCGACGTCGGAGCGCGTCGCCAGGATGACCTGGGCAAAATACTTGTGCTCCTCCTGGTTGCCCAGAATGTCCAGGCACTGCACCAGCGGCAAGCCGGCGTCGATCATCACCGAGAACTGGCGCGTGAACACCGCCAGGTTCTTGGCCGGCACGCCGCGCGGCTTCAGCAGCTTCGCCGCCTTGGTCGCCGCCTTGGTCTTGGCCGGCTGGATGCGCGTGACCTGAATCTGCTCGCGGCGCAGCACCGCGACCACGGCATCCATGGTGTCGCCGATGCGTTCACCCGACACCGATTCGCCGGTGCGGGTCCGTCCTGAGAATACGAAAGTCGCCATAGTCAATCTCCGAATATCAGTGTCCCGATCGTCGATTGGGGGGAGGCACCGTGATCTTACCCGGCTTTGGGCTTGCGGCCTGCGGCTTGGGGCTGGTTACGACCCCGGCCGCACCGGCGGCCGCGGTCCGGCGCCCGGTCCGCCCGGCCGTCCCATGCCGGCGCCAGCGACCACGCCGGCGCCACGATTGATCATCTCCTGCAGTTCCTCGCGATTCGACGAGGCGTTCATGGCCGTCTCGATGGTGATCAGGCGGCGGAAGTAGAGCGTCGCCAGCGACTGGTTCATGGTCTGCATGCCCAGCTTCTCCTGCCCGGTCTGCATGGCCGAGTAGATCTGGTGGACCTTGTCCTCGCGAATCAGGTTGCGGATGCCGGGGGTCGGCACCAGGATCTCGAGCGACACCACCCGGCCCTTGCCGTCGGCCCGCGGCAACAGCGCCTGGCAGACGATGCCTTCGACCACCAGTGACAGCTGGGTGCGGATCTGCGATTGCTGGTGCGACGGGAACACGTCGATGATGCGGGTGATGGTCGAGGACGCCGAATTGGTGTGCAGCGTGGCGAACGTGAGGTGGCCGGTCTCGGCGATGCGCAGCGCCGATTCCACTGTCTCGAGGTCGCGCATTTCGCCGATCAGCACCACGTCGGGATCTTCACGCAAGGCGGCGCGCAGCGCGTTGGTGAAGCTGTGCGTGTCGCTGTGCAGCTCGCGCTGGTTGATCAGGCAGTTCTTGTGCTGGTGCAGGTACTCGATCGGGTCTTCGACGGTCAGGATGTGGCCGTGGCGCTCGGTGTTGATCTTGTCGATCATCGCCGCCAGCGTGGTCGACTTGCCGCTGCCGGTCGGCCCGGTCACCAGCACCAGGCCGCGCGGCCGCTCGGCCATCTTGGCCAGCACGGCGGGCAGGCCCAGGTCCTCGAACGTGCGGACTATTTCCGGAATCTGACGGTAGACCGCGCCCACCGCACCCTTCTGGTTGAACATGTTGCAGCGGAAGCGGGCCACGCCGCGGATGCCGAACGAGAAGTCGAGTTCGAGCGTCTCTTCAAAGCGCTTCTTCTGCGCGTCGGTCAGCACCGCGTACGACAGCGACTTGGTGTCGGACGGCGTCAGTTCCGGGTAATCGAGCTTCTGCAACTCGCCGTGCACGCGCACCCGGGGCGGCGAGCCGATCGACAGGTGCAGGTCCGAGCCGGACAATTCGACCGTCTGCTTGAGCAAATCGGGAAGCGTAGCCATAGGGTTCCTTATTTGACCGTCTCGCGGAGCACTTCCTCGATCGTCGTCACGCCGTCCTTGATCTTCCGCAGCCCGCTGCCGCGCAGCGTAATCATGCCCTCTTCGATGGCTTTGCGGCGAATTTCCAGCGCCGACGCGCCCACCAGGATCAACTCGCGCAATTCGTCGGTGATCTCCATCACCTCGTAGAGGCCGACGCGGCCCTTGTACCCGGTCTTGAGGCACTTCTCGCAGCCGGTCCCCTTTTTGGGCTTCACTGACGCGGCATCGGTGGCCGAAAAGCCCACCTGCTCCATTGCCCCTGGCGGCACTTCGTCTTCCACCTTGCAGTTGGCGCACACGCGGCGCACCAGACGCTGGGCGCACACCAGGTTGAGCGAGCTGGCGACCAGGAACGGCTCGATGCCCATGTTCATCAAGCGGCTGATGGTGCTCGGCGCGTCGTTGGTGTGCAGCGTCGACAGCACGAGGTGACCGGTCAGCGCCGCCTTGACGGCAATCTCCGCCGTTTCGAAGTCGCGGATCTCACCGACCAGGATGATGTTGGGGTCCTGACGCAGGAAGCTGCGCAGCGCGGCGGCGAAATTGAGGCCGATGCTCTCACGCACCTGCACCTGGTTGATACCCAGCAGGTTGAACTCGACCGGGTCTTCCACGGTCATGATGTTGGTCTCGGTAGTATTGAGCTTCGAGATCGATGAATACAGCGTGTTGGTCTTGCCGCTGCCGGTCGGGCCGGTGACCAGCACCATGCCCCACGGCTTGGCGATCTGGGTCTCGAGCTTCTGGAGCGACTCCACCTCGAAGCCGAGCTTGGTCATGTCGAGCATCAGCTTGGCCTTGTCGAGCAAGCGCATGACGATTTTCTCGCCGAACAAGGTCGGCAGGCACGAGACGCGGAAGTCGATGTCCGTGGGCTGGCCGTTGTCGCTGAAGCGAATCTTGATGCGGCCGTCCTGCGGCAGGCGCTTCTCGGCGATGTCGAGCTTCGCCATGATCTTGATGCGCGAGGTGATGGCGTCGCGCATCTTCAGCGGCGGTGCCATGATGTTGTAGAGAATGCCGTCCATGCGGTAGCGGACGCGGTATTCCTTCTCGTACGGCTCGATGTGGATGTCGCTGGCGCCCTTCGAGATCGCCGACATCAGGATCACGTTGACCAGCTTGATGACCGGCGCCTCTTCGCCCTGGCGGGTCAGCATCTCGGCGCTGATCTCTTCGAGGTCGTCCATGACCTCGACATCGCCGCCGGCGTCGGCGAGCATGGTCGGCATCTCGGTGAGCGAGCGCGCCGCCATTTCGAGCGCGCTCTCGCCGCTCTGCTCGGGCTGCTGGTTGGCCTGGTTACCACCCTTGTTGACCGGCGCGCTGCCGGCGCCGTAGTACTTGTCGATCGAGTCGAGCACCGCCGTTTCCGACGCGACCACCGGCTCCACGTTGTAGCCGGTCATGAACTTCACATCGTCCATGGCGAAGACGTTGGTGGGGTCCGTCATCGCAATCGTCAGCGTCGCGCCGGCGCGGCTGAGCGGGACGATTTGATACTTGCGCGCGGTCTCGGCCGGCACCAGCTTGATCACCGCCGGGTCGATCTCGAACTGGTTCAGGGCAATCGAGGGCACGCCGTACTGCTTGGACAGCAGCGCGGTGATTTCCTCATCCTTCACGAAGCCCATCTTCACGAGGTTGGCGCCGAGCTTCCCCCCGTTCTGCTTCTGATAGTTCAGGGCTTCCTGAAGTTGGATCGCCGTGACGCGCTTCTCCTTGAGAAGCAGTTCACCAATCCTGACCGCCATGACTAGCTAAACATTCCTCCCGTCAAAACGAAGTCCGCAGCCCGAGGCTCCACGACCGATCCTCGGCCGGTCCGCGCGCGACATACCCTTCGAGGTAGAACCCCCCGGCCAGCGCTGACGCACCGGCTGAGACCACCGTGCGCGCATCGCCGACCGTACTGCCTCGCACACCACCGCGCACGCCCAAGCGCCGCGCGAGCCACCAGGTCTCCACACCGGCCGCCAGGTCGCGCCGCTCGCCACTGGGCGCCGCGCGCCGCGTTACGTCGCCATCCACCGCCACCACCACGCGCGTGTAGCCCGGCCAGCCCGAGCCCCAGCCGCCGCCGACTCGCACCTGCCGCTCCAGTTCGACGTCCGCCACACCGGTCTCGTCGAGGTCGAACGACGGCGTCGCGAGATGCCGCGCGACCAGCCCGAGCCGAAAACGATTCGCGGACACCATCACGCTGGCGTCCACATCCGCCGTGGTCGACTCCCCGCCCCACACCACCTTCGGTGTGGCAGACACCACAATGTACTCAGTCAGCGAATGCAGCAAGCTCGCAGCGACCGTCGAGGTCGTGATTGTATGCACGCGGCTCCGCACTTCTTCTCGGCTCTGGGCGTCCGTCACTGCAGGCTCTGGGGCGCCGACGGCAAAGCTGCCCTGCCGGTAGTAGGCCAGGCCGACCGGAGGCAGGGAAACTCCCACGAATGCGTGTTTCAGCACGCGGTCGACCGTTCCGGCCGGCCGAAGTGCGCCAAATTCCAGGTTCAGACTGGCCAACGCACCGGTAGCGAGCCCGGCCGGGTTCCAATAAACTGCGGTAGCGTCATCTGCTACCCCGACAAACGCTCCGCCCATCCCGTTCGCCCGAACCCCTAGAGAGGATTGAGCTTCGGCCTGCGCGACGAATGCCAGGGACCAAGCCACCGCCCAGAGCGACTGGTTGATGCTGTTTGACGACATGAAATATTATTTTTGAATCTACGAAAATGCTGGCTACGGAAGTTGATGACTGCGAAAGTCCATCGTATTCAGCGGTTTGGAAGCGTGTCAAGGAAACCAATGACCGTCGACCTTCGTATCAAGCAGCAAAGGATCGGGTAGATGCGGCGCGTGATGGGCGTGCTGTTGCACCCCCGGCAGACCATGACCGAGGTGGTGCGCCATCCCGCCTTTGCGACCGCCTGGGTGGTCTTGCTCGTCGTTCTGGCCGCGTGCGCGTTCGCACTGCTGTCAACCCAGGTGGGCCGGCAAGCCTTGGTCGACGAGCGGGTTCGTGTGATCGAAGCACTCGGTGGCCGCGTGGACGATGCGGCGTATGTGGCGCTGCAGGCGAATCCACCGTGGCTGGTGTATTTGACGAGCGGCGGGCGGTTACTGTTGACGCCCGCAATCACGCTGCTGGTGGCGGCCGGACTGATGGCCCTGGCCGCGCTTGATGGTGTCAAAGTTCGATACGCGGTGGCCCTGGCCGTCACGGTGCATGCCAGCGTGGCACTGGCGATACAGCAGGTCGTGGCGACACCGCTGCACTTTGTTCGGGAGTCGCTGACCAGCCCCACCAACATCGCGGGCGTGCTGCTGCCGATGCTCGAAGAAGGCAGCCTGCCCCCGCGGTGGCTGGGGACGGTCGATCTGTTCGGGCTATGGTGGGTATGGTTACTGGCGGTGGGCCTCGGGGCCGCCACCGGCCGGCCGGCGCGGCGCTACCTGGTGCGCCTGCTGCTGGCCTACGTTGGAGTGGCGGCGATCGTCGCCGTCGTATTCGCGGTGCTCGGGGCTGAGTAAGGGGGATCACGTGTTTCGCAGGAAGTGGCTTCTCGTCGTAATCGCGCTGTTGATCATCGGTGGTGGCGCCAGCGCCTACTTCGCCCGTCGCGGCGATTCCGGCGTCCTGGTGACGGCCGAAAGCATCCAGAAGCGCGATCTCGAGGCGCTGGTGTCGGCCTCTGGCAAGATCGATCCCAAGAAGACGGTGAACATCAGTGCCCAGTCGATGGGCCGTGTCACCCGCCTGGGCGTGAAGGAAGGCGACCACGTGAAGGCCGGCCAGTTCCTGCTGCAGATCGATCCGGTGAATGCCGAAGCCTCGGTGCGCCGCGACGAAGCGGCGGTGCAGGGCGCGGCCACCGGGCTCGAGCAGTCGAAGGCGTCGCTGCAGAGTTCGCGGGCAGCACTTGAGAATGCGCGATCGGCGCTCAAGCGCCAGCAAGAGCTGTCGGCGGCCGGGCTGACGACGCGCGAATCGCTCGAGAATGCGCAGACCGACGTCGAGATGCGCGAAAGCGACCTCAAGTCGCGCGAACAGGAAATCAAGAACCGCGAGACACAGCTCAATCAGCAGCAGGCGGGGCTCGCCAGCAGCCGTCACACGCTGACGCAGGTGCGCTTCGAAGCGCCCTTCGACGGCATCATCACCCGCCGCAACATCGAAGAGGGCGAGAACGTGATGGTCGGCACCATGAACAACGCCGGCACGGTGCTGTTGACAGTCGCGGACATGTCGGTGATCGAGGCCGAAGTGGAAGTGGACGAAACCGATATCCCGTTTGTGCAGATGGGCCAGAAGGCCAAGGTCACCATCGACGCGATTCCCGACAAGGAATTCACCGGGACCGTGACCGAGATCGGCAACAGCCCGATCCAGGCCACCGGCACCGCAACCATGCGCACCGCGACGAACTTCAAGGTCGTCATCACGATCGATGGCCAGATTCCTGAGGTGCGTCCCGGCTTCACGTGCACCGCGGAAATCACCACGGCGACGCGCCAGCAGGCGGTGGCCGTGCCAATTCAGTCGCTGACCGTGCGCGAGTTGGTCTACGACGCCCAGGGCAACGTGGTGAACGAGCCGCGGCCGCCCAAGGCGCGCTTCCAGTTCGGCCCGGCCGCTGCGGCGCCGGCGCCCGCCACGAGCCGCGAACTCAAGCCCGGTCAGAAACGCGAAGAAGTCGAGGGCGTGTTCGTGATCAGGGACAACAAGGCGACGTTCGTCAAAGTGAAGCTGGGCATCGCCGGCGAACGCTACCTCGAGGTACTCGGTGGGCTGAAGGAGGGCGACCAGGTGATTACCGGGCCGTTCGACTCGGTGCGCACGCTCTACGAGGGCGACCTGGTCCGCACCAGCGCCACACCCGGCACGCGCTAAACCGGGCGCGGGAGGCGAGAACACACAGGTGTCGCAACTGTTCGAATCGGTCATGCTCGCGCTCGATTCGATCTGGGCCAACAAGCTCAGGTCGCTGCTGACGCTGCTCGGCAACATCGTCGCCGTGTCGTCGATCATCACCGTGGTCGCGCTGATCACCGGTGTCAACGAAGCCGTGACCGACGCCATTGTGTCGGACCTCGGCGCCGATTCGTTCACCGTGCAGCGCATGGGCATCACGCAGAACGAAGACGAGTTCGAGCGGATGCGCAACAACCCGCTGGTCACCCTGAAGGACGCGACCGCGATCAAGCGCTTCGGGCAGTCGGTTCAATCGGTGATGGCCCAGGCGCAGACCGGGACGCGAGTCGCCTATCGGGATGAGGAGCTGGAGTCGGTCCAGGTGCAGGGTGTCAGCGAAGAGTACCTCGACTTCACCACTTTCGACGCCGAGCGTGGCCGCATGGTCACGCCCACCGAGGTGTCGCGCAAGCGGCAGGTGGCGTTGATTGGCTGGGGCGTCGCCGACCGCCTGTTCGGCGCCGCCGATCCGCTCGACAAAGAGATCCGCATCGCCGGCGTGCCCTACACGGTGGTGGGGGTCAGCAAAAAGAAGGGGGCGGCGTTCGGGCGGTCGCTCGATGCGTTTGTGGTCATCCCGCTTGGTTCGTTCCAGAAACTGTTCGGGGCGCGGCCATCGCTGTCGGTGGTGGTGAAGCCACGCGACGCCACCCTTGCCGCGATGGCGAAAGACGAGGCGCGCGTTGCCCTGCGCATGGAACGCGGCCTGAAGCCGGCTGAGCCCGACAACTTCGCCATTGTCGCCTCCGACTCGGTGCTCGGCATCTTCCAGCAGGCGACCGCCGGGATCGCGGTGCTGCTGGTCGGTATCGTCGGCCTGTCGCTACTGGTGGGCGGCATCGTGATCATGAACATCATGCTGATGGTGGTGAGCGAGCGGACCCGCGAGATCGGCCTGCGCAAAGCGCTCGGGGCCAAGCGCCGCGACATCATGTCGCAGGTGCTGACCGAGTCGATCACGCTGTCGATCGTCGGCGGCATTGCCGGCATCGCGCTGGGCGCGCTGTTTTCCACGATCATCTCGTCGCTGACGCCGGTGCCGTCGACGGTCGAGGCCTGGTCCGTGGTCCTGGGCGTGGCCATTACCGCGTTGGTCGGCCTGGTCTTCGGCTACTACCCTGCGCGGCGCGCCGCCTCGCTCGACCCGATCGAAGCGCTCAGGCGCGAATAGCCATGTCTGCCTTCACGAAACAGTTTGCACTCCTCGGCGAGACGGCCGAAATGGCCATGGGTACGCTGCGCGGCAACAAGATGCGCTCGGCGCTGACGGTGCTGGGCGTGGTGATTGGGGTGACGTCGATTGTTGGCATGACCTCGCTGATTCGCGGGTTCGACACGTCGTTGCGCGATTCGATCAACTCGCTGGGCCCGAACACGATCTTCGTGCAGAAGTTCGGCGCGCTCAGTGTCTCCTCTGGCGCGTCGTTCATGGAGCTGATGCGCCGCCCGAATCTGGCGCTGGGCGACATGCAGGCGATCGAGCGCCTCGGCACCACCGTCGGCATGACCGACATCTGGCTGGGCGCCGGGCCAGGCCAGCCGCCGGTCGAACGGGTGTTCTATGGCGGCGAGCGCACGCGCCCCCTCGGGATCCTCGGAACGACCGAGCAGTTCGTCAACATCAACTTCGCCAAGATGCACGCCGGGCGCTCGTTTACCGAGCAGGAAGTCCAGCGCGGCAGAGCGGTGGCGGTGATCGGTTACGGCCCCTACGAGGCCTTGTTCGAGAAACGCGGGATCGATCCGATTGGCAAGGTGGTGCGCATCGGCAACGTCGAGTACACCGTTCTCGGCGCGGTCGGCAAGCGGCCTTCGCCCGGCGGCTTCGGCGGGGCCGACGATTTCGTCATCATTCCCTACACGGCGTTCCGCAAGCAGTTCGGGCACGAACGGATCCAGCGCGGGCGTATGGCGATGCCGATCATGATCGCGGTGCTGCCCCGCGAGGGCGTCTCGCGCGACGAGACGATGCGCGAGGTCGAGACGATCATGCGCATCCGCCACGGCCTGACACTCGATCAGCCGAACGATTTCGACCTCGTCACCTCCGACGCCATTCTCGCCGTGTGGGATCAGATCTCGGCGGCGATTCTGCTGTCGCTGATCGTGATCTCGTCGATCGCGCTGATGGTGGGCGGCATTGGCGTGATGGCGATCATGACCATCTCGGTGACCGAGCGGACGCGAGAGATCGGCGTGCGCAAGGCGATTGGCGCGCGCAAGTTCGAGATCCTGGTCCAGTTCCTGATCGAGGCGGTGGTGTTGACCAGCATCGGCGGCATCCTCGGCGTCGTGATGGGCAGCGCCATCGGCCTGACCGTCAACCTGATTTCCGGATTTCCGGTGTCGCTCCCCTGGTGGAGCTTCGCGCTCGGCTTGGGGTTCTCGGCATCGGTCGGGATCATTTCCGGCATGATCCCCGCCTGGCGCGCCTCGCGAATGGACCCCATCGAAGCGCTCCGCTACGAATAGCCGGGATCCGGGGTCTACGCCCGGATCCCGGATCCCGGACCCCGGCAAGAAGCATATGATGCGCCTATCGGGCGTTGTGAGCGCCCGGGAGGGTACCGCCCATGAAGGTCTACGACGCTGCCAGCATCCGCAACGTCGCCGTGGTGGGGCACGGCGGGTCTGGCAAGACGCAACTGGTGTCAGTGCTGCTGTTCGACGCCGGCATGATTAACCGCCTCGGCCTGGTGGACGAGGGGACAACGGTCACCGACTACGACGAAGAAGAAATCGCGCGCAAACACACGCTCTCGGCCAGCCTCGCCTACGCCGAGTGGAACAAGACCAAAATCAACCTGATCGACACGCCGGGCTTCGGTAACTTCTTTACCGACGCGCGCGCCGCCATGCGCGTGGCCGACGCCGCCCTGGTGGTGGTTGACGGCGTCGCCGGCGCGGAAGTGCAAACCGAGAAGGCCTGGGCCGTGGCCGAAGAGCTCGGCTTGCCGCGGCTGATCGTGGTCAACCGGATGGACCGCGACCGCGCGTCACTGGACCGCACACTGGACTCGGTGCGCCAGACCCTGGGCCGCACCATCATTCCCATCCAACTGCCGATCGGCGAAGAGAAAGCCTTCACCGGCGTCGTCGATCTGGTGGCGATGAAGGCGTACACGTTTGCCGCCGACGGCTCCGGCAAGATGACTGAAGGCGGGGTACCGCCTGCCCTGGCCGACGCAGCGGCGTCGGCACGCGAGGCGCTGATCGAGATGGTGGCCGAAGCCGACGAGTCGCTGATGGAACAGTTCTTCGAGGCCGGTACCCTGACCCAGGAGGAACTGCTGAAAGGACTGGCCACCGCCACACGCGCCGCCAAGATCTTTCCGCTGGTCTGCACCTCCGGCCTGCGGAACATCGGCGTGCAGCCCCTGCTGGACGCCATGCTCGCCTACCTGCCGTCGCCGGCGGAACGGCCGTTCACGGCCGTCGTCCGCACCGAGAGCCAGCAACGGCTGGCCGACGAGAAGGCGCCTTATGCGGCATTTGTCTGGAAGACGGTCGCCGACCAGTTCGCCGGACGCATCACGATGTTCCGCGTCTATCAGGGCATCCTCAAGGCCGACTCGACGGTCAACAACGCTTCGCAGGACAAGCCGGAGCGGCTCGGCCACCTGATCGTCATGCAGGGCAAGACCGCCACCACCGTGCCCGAACTCAAAGCCGGCGACCTGGGCGCCGTCGCCAAGCTGAAAGACACGCGCACGAGCGACACGCTGGCCGACAAGGCCGCGGGCATCACGTTCGCGCCGATCACCTTCCCGGAGCCGGTGCTGTCGTACGCGATCGAACCGAAGAGCCGCGGCGACGAAGACAAGATCAGCACGGCGATGCACCGCCTCGAAGAAGAAGACGGCAGCATCCGCTATCAGCGCGATCCGCAGACGCACGAGTTGCTGCTCGCCGGCCAGGGGCAACTGCACATCGAAGTGACCGTCGCCAAGCTGAAGCGGCGCTTCAGCGTCGAGGTGGTCCTGAAGCCACCCCGCATTCCCTATCGCGAGACCATCACCGCCGCGGTCGAGGCGCACGGGCGCCACAAGAAGCAGACCGGCGGCCACGGCCAGTTTGGCGACTGCAAGATCCGCATGGAGCCGCTGCCGCGCGGCAGCGAGTTCGAGTTCGTGAACGAGACGTTCGGCGGCTCGATTCCGCGACAGTTCATTCCGGCCGTGGAGAAGGGCATCCAGGAATCACGGCTGCGCGGCTACCTCGCCGGTTATCCGGTGGTCGACTTCCGCGTGGTGCTCTACGACGGGTCGTACCACGACGTCGACTCCAACGAACTGTCGTTCAAGACCGCCGGCTGGCTCGCCTTCAAGGACGCCATGTCGAGAGCGCACCCGACACTGCTCGAGCCGGTGATGAACGTCGAGATCCACGCCCCCGCCGATCACGCCGGCGACCTGATGGGCGACCTCAACGGCCGCCGCGGTCGCATCTCGGGCATGGAGGCCAAGGGCCAGACCACGGTGATCAAAGCGCAGGTGCCGATGTCGGAGATGCTCACCTACGAGCAGCACCTGACCTCGGTGACCGGCGGCCGCGGCTCGTACCACATGGAGTACTCGCACTACGACGAGGTGCCCACCCACATGCAGCAAAAGATCGTCGCCACGGCCAAGGCCGAGCGCGGACACGTTGCCGATCAGACAGCCACCGATTAGACGCGGATTGGACACAGATTTTGTGGTAATGCCTAAGGACGGATTCGCCACGACAATTCGCCACGACGGGGTGCCCATGGCGGGTGATCTCCGGTAAACTGGTGTCCCCCCTGGAGGTGCCGACATGAAACGTAACGCCCTGGCTTTCGCGATTCTCCTGGCCGTCCCGTGGAACGCTGCCGCTCAGCACGATCAACATGCGGCGCCCGGCGAAAAGCTCGGCACCGTGCACTTTGAAACCTCGTGCCGCGCCGATACCCGAGCCGATTTCGATCGGGCGATTGCACTGTTGCATTCGTTCGAGTACCGGCCCGCAATGGACACCTTCACCAAGGTGCTCGCCGCCGATCCCGGCTGTGCAGTAGCGCACTGGGGCATCGCGCTCTGCCACTGGGGCAACCCGTTCGCCGGCGTCAAGGCCGGCCCGCTGCTCGAGCGCGGCCGCGACGCGGCGCAGAAGGGACTGGCGACGGGCTCGCCGACACCGCGGGAGCGGGCGTACCTCGCCGCCGTGAACGAGCTCTACAAGGATGCCGGCGCCGTCCCGCATCGCGACCGCACGCTCGCCTACGCCCGCGCGATGGAGGCGGTGCAGCGAGACAACCCGAAGGACCTCGAGGCGAGCATTTTCTACGCGCTGGCGGTGAACCAGACGGCGCCACCCTCGGACAAGACCTACGCGGCGCAGCTCCAGGCCGCGGCGATTCTCGAGCCGCTTTGGAAGCAGCACCCGGACCATCCCGCCCTGCCGCACTACATCATTCACGCCTACGACCACCCGCCCCTGGCAGCCAAGGCGCTCGACGCCGCGCGGCGCTACGCGAAGATCGCGCCGTCGGCGCCGCACGCGCTCCACATGCCGTCGCACACCTTCACGCGCCTGGGTTTCTGGAAGGACTCGGTCGAGGCCAACATCGCGTCGGAGCAAACCGCCCTCAAGCAGAACGTGATCGCCGAAGCACTGCACGCGATGGACTACCAGGCTTACGCCCATCTTCAGATGGCGCAGGACCAGAAGGCGCGCGCCGTCGTGGACCGCGTGCCTGGCGTGGCCGCCAAGCTTGACGTCACTGCCATGGGTGGCGCGGCGCCGGGCGTGGCAGGAATCTATGCGCGCAACGCCATCGCGGCGCGTTACGCGCTCGAACGCGGCGCCTGGGCCGAGGCCGCCGCGCTTCAGCCGCAGCCGTCGCCGTTTCCGTACGCCGACGCCATCACCTATTTCGCGCGGGCGCTCGGCGCCGCGCGCGCAGGCCGGGCGGCTGCGGCCACACCCGACATCGAGCGGCTGACCGTCCTGCGCGACGCCCTCGCGGCGGCGAAGGATCCGTACTGGACCGAGCAGCTCGACATCCAGCGTCAGGTGGCCACGGCGTGGGTCGCATTTGCCGAGGGAAAGAAGGACGAGGCGCTTCGCTTGATGCGGGCGGCCGCGGACGCGGAGGACGCGACCGACAAGTCAGCCATCAGCCCCGGACCGATTGCCCCGGCTCGCGAGCTGCTCGGGGAGATGCTCCTTGAAGCCGATCGGCCGAAGGAGGCGCTGGTCGCCTTCGAGGCGACGATGCAGAAGGAGCCGAATCGTTTCCGCGGCGCCTATGGGGCGGCCAGGGCCGCCGAGGCCGCGGGCGATCGTGCCCGCGCGTCCAAGTTCTACCGGCACGTACTCGAAATTGCGAAGGAGGCGGATGCCCCGCGCGCCGAGCTTCAGCGCGCGCGATCGTTCGTCCAATGACCGTTTAGAGGTTCGCGAGCTTGAAGATGGCCTTCGCGAGGCCCGAGTAATCCTCTTCGCCTTCGCCGGCGGCGATCTGCGCGTGCACGAGTTGTTGCACGACGGCGCTGGTCGCCGCCGGCACGCCGTTTTCCCCAAGAAGCGCGCGTTCTTCCTCGAAGGTTCGAGTGCGTTCGACTTCTCGCGCGAGCCCGGCAACGCCATCGTCCCCTTTTTCAGCCGGCGAATCGGCCTCGGCGCCACCGGCCAGCCGCAAAAGATCGACATCGGCGCCAAGCTCACCGGGCAAGCCGGCCGGCAGGACATCGGCCTGCTCCACGTGCGCACCGGCCGAGAGGACAACACCGCTCCCGAGGACTTCACGGTGGCGCGCCTCAAGCGCAGGTTGCTGACCCAGTCGTACGTCGGCGCCATCTACACCCGGAGGGCCGACGTCGACGGCATCGTCGGCGATCGCCAGACGGCGGGCGCGGATTTCAGCCTCGCGACCTCGCGGTTCCGAGGCACCGACAACCTGGAGCTGAGCGGGTTTCTCGTGTGGAACTCCACCAAGGCCGGCACGAGCGGTGACAACCTCGCGTACGGCTGGCGCTTCTACCGCCGACAACTCCGACACGATCACGGCCGCGGCCGTGCCGGGTTCCACGCAGCCCGGACGAATTTCCGTCGAGCCGCTGGTTGGCGCTTTATGGGCGACCGGCTTCGGCATCAGCATGATGCTGATGCTCGCCAGTTTCAAGCGTCTCGTCCGCGTGACCAGAGAGGCGACTCCGGTCACCGACCGCCGCTGGCTCGAGTTGAACCACGAGCTGTCGGCTGGTCTCAAGGTGGGCAAGAGTGTGGCGCTTCTCAAGACCAACCTGCCTGGGATGGTGGGCACATGGGGGTGGCGGCGCCCGTGTGTGCTGCTCCCCGATCGCTGCGAGTCCTGGAGCGACGCGCGCATCCGCATTGTCCTTGGCCACGAGCTCGCGCACATCCGGCGAGCGGACTGGAGCATCCAGGTCGCGGCCGAAATGATTCGCGCCGCGTTTTGGTACAGCCCCTTCTTCTGGATTGCCTGTGCGCGGCTGCGGCGTGACAGCGAGCAGGCGTGCGATGACGCCGTGCTCGAGGCTGGTGTGCCGGCCGCTGAATACGCCTCGCACTTGCTCGAGATCGCAAGAACCTGCCGGCCGTCTGCCAGCTACGCGGCGGTCGTGCCGATTGCTCGTCCGTCAACGCTTGAATGGAGGATTACCGCAATGCTGAACACTACGCTCGCTCGCAGACGCCCCAGCCGCCGCGCCATGTCCCTGGCCTTTGCGGTAATCGTGGGCGTCACGTTGTCCACGGCGACCTTCCGCGCCACGGCGCAGAGCGAACCGCTGCCGTTGACCGGGGCCATCTACGACATGACCGGCGCCGTGCTGCCGGAAGTGACGCTCACGCTCGAAGACGCTAACGGCGGCAAGCGCTCGGTAACCACCGACTCCTCGGGGCGATACGACTTCGGCGTGATCGATCCGGGTCGCTATGTGCTTACCTCGTCGCTCGCCGGCTTCCTCTCGATCGCCCAGGAGATGAACTTATCGAATCCGCGCAACTGGGAACGGGCGATCACGCTGCAGGTGGGAACCCCGCGGGAGACGATCACGATACGAGAGGCGCGGCCATCGGGCGGAGCGGCCTCACCAGCGGCGGCGCCCGCGGGACCCGTGCGAATCGGCGGCAACATCCGTCCGCCGAGGAAACTCGAAGACGTCAGACCGGACTATCCGCAGGCCATGCGGGACGCGGGCTTCGAGGGCGTGGTGCCGATGGAAGCGCGGATCGGCGTGGACGGCCAAGTGACGACCGTCCATGCCATGAGCGCCCACGCGCATCCCGAGCTGGTCAAGGCTGCGCTTGAGGCCGTGCGCCTGTGGCGGTTCAGCCCTACGCTGCTAAACGGTGCAGCCGTTGAGGTGTTGATGACGGTCACGGTGCACTTCAAGCTGCCGGAGTAAGCGAGGCGCTATCGGCGAAGCGGCTGGTCGAGCGAGTCCCAGTTGTACGCGGAGGCGACCCGCTGCTGCACCTCCGCCAGAAGCCGGCCGCCCGAATCGCTGTTGGTCATGGCCGCAAAGCCGTAGCCCTTCAGCTTGTGCACCACGAGAATGCACTGGAAGCCCCAGTTCGATCCGCCGTGCGACACGTACCACCCTTCGCCGCGCTTGTCGATCTGCACGCCCAGCCCGAAGGGACCGACGCCGACCGGCGTCATCATCTCGATGGCGGTGGCGCGCGAGATGACGCGGTTCGAGCGGCCGTGCAGCGAGTTCTGCAGCTCGATGCCAAATCGCGCCAGGTCGGGCGCCGTGGTCCACAAACCCGCGGCCGCCAGCTCGGGATAGACATGCCACTTGACGTCGCGCGCCGCTCCCGTGCGATCGTGGGCTCGAGCGGCGGTGCGATCCCATGCCGCCGACAGCGGCTGTTCGTACGCGCTGTCGGTCATGCCGATCGGTGCCAGTACCGACTCGCGCAGCAGATCCGGAAACGGCCGCTTGAACACGTCGGTCAACAGCAGTTGCACGAGCGTCACGCCGCCGCCTGAGTACTTGTAGGCGGTGAGCGGTGGACGCCCGACCATCACGCGTCCGGTGTTCGACGGGGCTTCCCCGTTCAGGATCTGCACCACGGTCGGCGTCGACCCCGACGGGCTGTATCCCGGAAACCCAAACCCATCGTCGGTGCCGGATGTGTGGCTGAGCAACCCCCGAAGGGTGACGGGCTGGCGCGCCGTGTGTTCCGACGCCGACAACTTCCATGAGGTCAGCATCTGGTTGACGTCGTCATCGAGGCGAAGCCGGCCGTCTTGCACGGCTCGCAACACGGCGAGCGCGGTGACCGGCTTGCTGATCGAGGCGGCCTGGAACAGCGTGTCGGGCGTGACGGCGGCGCCGCTGACCACGTCCGCGGATCCGTATCCGCGTGACCAGTGAATCCCAAAGTCGCGAATCACCGTGAGGCTGAGCCCGGGCACGCCGCTCTTCTGCATCGCGGCTGGCAGCGAAAGGCCCGCCAGTCCGGCATCGCGGCCAGACTGCGGACCTTCGATGGCCGACTGCAAGACGTCGACGCCGCTCTGGGCGTGCAGACTGACGACGAGTGAAAGGACGATGGCAAGGGCGGTCGAGACGCGGCGCATGGGACGCTCCTGGTAAGGGCTCATCTTATTCGCCGTCGACCTTCGCTGCTACTGCAGACTCGTCCATATGCGCGCACTACCGCGGGTGCGGGACGATCCATCGCGTCCTCTCGCGCACGGGCGTTGATCTCGGCAAGGTCGCCGCGGAGGCGTTCCAACCCGGTCCGATCCTCTTGCGCCTTTCGCTCCAGGGCCAGTGCTTCGGTCGGCGAATACCTGCTCGGCAGCTCGACATCGGCGCGCAGAGGCGCAAGGTCGACGAGCCCGATTTCGGGATGGTGATAGACCCAATCGGCACCGAGCGATTTGAGCCTGCAAAAGATCGTCGTGTACACGGGCGCCAGGTCCCGTGCGTGCGGCCGCTCGCGTACTCGTCGAGAAACGCCGACGCGCCGCGAAACGACCCGATGTCCGCGACCCGTCCACCTGGAGCGATCACTTCGTGATTGACGACGATGCCATCGTCAGGATTGGATTGCAACAGATGGTCGCCAGCTGGGTCACGCACCCGGTGCGGGCCAGGGCGCAACGTGCCGCCATCCCCTCAAGAACGGCGAGAAGCGATCGAAGTCGCTATCCCTGGTGATCAGCGTGATGCCCCGCTCACGGCAGGATGACGCGAGCAGGGCATCGTTCAGCAATGAAGGATTCTGGTCGATCGCTTCCCATCCATCCCGCGCCGCCACGGCGGCGAGCAGACGCCCACTGTTCACGACGGCAGCAGGAGCCGGGCCGAACACGCGGCCCCTGCGCTCAAACGGTCTGAACACCGACCGCTCCAGCTCGCGGGCCTGCTCGCGAGTGCGGGCGCCGGCGGCCAGTTCCTGCATCACGACGGCGCTCATGAATGTCAGGGGGAGGGCGTAGCCTTACTCCTTTGCGCCCGGTAAATTTTCGTTCCCTCGAAGGGTTATCCACTAGAATTGCGGGTGGCATGCCCCTGTCACCCGGCACACGCCTCGGCGCCTATGAGATTCTATCGTCCCTCGGGGCTGGCGGGATGGGCGAGGTCTACCGCGCCCGGGACACGAAGCTTGGGCGCGAGGTGGCCATCAAAGTCCTGCTCGAAGCGGTCGCGCTCGATCCCGAGCGCATCTCCCGATTCGAGCGCGAAGCCAAGGCGCTGGCGGCGCTCAATCATCCTCACATCGCCGCGCTGTACGGCATGGAGGAATCCGATCGCCGGCACTTCCTGGTGATGGAGCTGGTCGAGGGCGAGACGCTGGCCGAGCGCCTGCGGCGCGGTGCGATCCCCATCGAACAAACGCTGAAGATCGCCGCGCAGATTGCCGAAGGGCTCGAGGCGGCGCACGAGAAAGGGATCGTCCATCGCGATCTGAAACCGGCGAACGTGAAGATCACGCCAGACGAGATGGTCAAGGTCCTCGATTTTGGACTGGCCAAGGCGATGGAGACCGAATCGTCGGCCGGAAACCTCACGCACTCGCCGACCCTGAGCCTGATGGGGACGCAGGCGGGCGTCATCCTGGGCACGGCGGCGTACATGTCTCCCGAGCAGGCCAGGGGCCTTCCCGTCGATCACCGCAGCGACGTCTTCTCGTTCGGCGTCGTCTTCTACGAGATGCTCACCGGCCGCCAGCCCTTCCAGGGTGAAACGGCGCCAGACATCCTCGCCTCGGTGCTCGCGCGCGACCCCGATATCACTGCGCTGCCCCCGAACATGAATCCGCGCGTGCACGATCTCGTCACCCGCTGCCTCAACAAGGACCGGAGGCGCCGCTGGCAGTCGATCGGCGATGTCCGCGCCGAGATCGAGACCATCGCCGCCGATCCGCGCGGCGCGTCCTCGCGCGCCCTCGCCATGGCGCCGCAGCGACCGTTGTGGCAGCGCGCGATTCCGATCGCCATCGCCGCTGCGATCGCCAGCGCGATCACCGGGGCGGTTGCCTGGAGCATCAGGCCGTCGGCGGCGCCGCTCGTGGTCACACGGTTCCCGCTGGTGCTCGGCGAGGGGCAACAGTTCACCAACACCGGCCGTCAACTCGTGGCGCTCTCTCCGGATGGCACCCAGATCGTTTACGTGGCGAACCAGCGGCTGTATCTGCGGTCGATGCGCGATCTCGAGGCTCGGCCGATCCCGGGTACGGATGGCCTCGGCGGTGTGCTGCACCCGGTCTTTTCGCCCGATGGTGGCTCGATCGCGTTCTTTGCCGCAACGGACCAGACCATTAAACGAATCGGCATCATGGGCGGCGCCCCGGTCACGATCTGTCAGGCCGATAACCCGTACGGCCTCGTCTGGGCCGGCGACGCCATCGTGTTCGGCCAGGGTGACAAGGGCATTCTGCGCGTCTCGGCGACCGGCGGCAAACCCGAGTCGATCGTGACGGTCACGAGCGGCGAGCTCGCGCACGGCCCGCAGTTGCTCCCAGGCGGCGAGGCGCTGCTCTTTACGTTGGCCGACGGGCCGGCCTCACAGGCCGCCTGGAACAAGGCCAAGATCGTCGTGCAGTCGCTGCGAACCGGCCAGCGGACGGTCCTGATCGAAGGCGGCAGCGACGCCCGGTTCGTGCCGCCCAACCATCTCGTGTATGCGCTCGGCGGCGTGCTGTTTGGCGTCCCGTTCGATCTGAAGCGGCTCGCCGTCACCGGCGGTGCGGTGCCCATCATCGAGGGTGTGCAACGCTCAAACGCCAGCCAAACAGGGACGGCGCAGTTCAGCTTCTCGGATACGGGATCGCTGGCGTACATCCCCGGTTCGGTCATCGCCTCATCGACGCAGGTCGCGATCGGGGCGTTCGACCGGACAGGTGCCGGTCAGGCACTGAAGCTACCGTCGGGCCCGTACGATTCGCCGCGTCTATCACCCAACCGCAGGCAGATCGCGTTCAGCAGCAACGATGGGAAGGACGCGATTATCTGGGTCTACGATCTGTCCGGCACGAGCTCGATGCGGCGACTGACGTTCGGTGGCGGAAATCGCTTTCCGATCTGGTCCGCCGACAACCAGCGCGTCGCGTTTCAATCCGACCGCGACGGTGACCTCGCGATCTTCTGGCAGCCTGCCGACGGAACAGGGACGGCCGAGCGCTTGACGAAACCCGAGGCGGGCACCAGCCATGTGCCTGAATCCTGGTCGCCGAAAGGCGACCGTTTCCTTTTCAACGTCACGAAGGAATCGCGCAATTCGCTCTGGGCGTTCTCGCTGCCCGACCGAAAGGCGACGCCATTCGGTTCCGTGGATTCGGCATGGCCGACCGGCGCGGTGTTTTCGCCAGACGGGCAATGGATCGCATACGCATCGAGCGAAGTCCGACAGAGGTCAAGCGTTGTGTACGTTCAGCCCTTTCCGGCCACTGGGGCAAAGTACCAGATCTCGAAGGACGCTAGCCACCATCCGCTGTGGACGCTGGACGGCCGGGAATTATTCTTCACGCCAGGACCCGGACAGATTTCGGTCGTAAACGTGACGACGAAACCGAGCTTCACGGTTGGTAACGCCGAGCCAGTTCAGGCACGGATCATCGGTCTCGCTCCGCCCGGCTCTGCGCGACCCTACGACATCGGCCCGGACGGCAAGGGCCTGATTGGATTGCGCTCTTCGGATCAGGCTGGATCACCGACGGCGACCGCCGCGCAGATCCAGGTCGTCCTGAACTGGTTCCACGAGCTGAAGGGTCGCGTCCCGACGAAATAGCGTCACCGGTGTCAGAACTGGAAGCGCGCGCCCCACTGAACCTGCCGTGCGTCTCGTGCCGTCGTGTACGTGGTGAAGCTGCCAGACGTGAGCCGAACCGGAACTGCTTGGTGGCGCGCAGGTCTACCACCCGGTCACCCGACGTGCGCGTGAGGTTGCCTTCGCTGTCCTTGCCGCCGGAATTCTTGACGAGTCCCGCCGGGCGGTCCTGATTGTTGCCGTCCCGGTCGAGGTCCACGCCCGCGGTGATGTCCCACGGATTGCCGTTTCTGAGCGACACGAAGGGTACCCGCCACGAACCACCGTGCGGCCGTCGCCGCGGGGTCTTTGCCGATCATCCGCGGCCGGCTCGCCAGACCGCGTGGGTGGTCTACGCGAAGCCACGCTTCGCCGGTCCTCAGCAGGTACTCGACTATGTCGGCCGCTACACGCATCGCGTCGCCATCGCCAACCAGCGGCTGCTCGACCTCGACGACGGGCACGTGCGCTTTCGCTACCAGGACTATCGCGCCGATCGCCGGGAGCGTGAGAAGACGATGACGCTCGGCGCGACCGAATTCACCCGGCGCGAGAAATTAACCCAGTGTCGCCGACTCCTGCACATGGCGCCTCCCGCCACATGTGCCCCCACCGCCGCGGGGCCGGCTGACTATCGGGACCGATACGAGGCGCTCACGGGCGTCTCCTTGCGCACGTGCCCGCGCGGCCAAGACGGCCGCATGCTGATCGTCGAGCGCCTCATCGGCGCCCGCGGCCGCCTCATGATTCTGGATTCATCACGATCGCAAGCCCCGACGTCCCCCGCGGGTCGTCAGCAGCGCACCACGGTGACGCTTCGGGAGTCGTTTGTGGATGACCGCGTCGTGAGGATCCTTCGCCCGATCAACACCGCGTGGCGCTTCCCGTTACGCCCGGCCACGAGCCGTGTCCCCCCGCGGATGCCGTGTTTTCCCGCCGGCCTCCACCCCGCCGGCCGCGCGCGTCGATCACCACCCACGATGCCATCCCCATAGCCGAGCATCCGGGCACGGTTTCGTCCAACACGTCTTTAGCGCACCGCCGCGGCGAACAACATCTCGCCCCTCTTCGGAGCATCTCGCCGCCGCGTCGCTACGCTAAAAACGCTCTGCATTCTCGGACCCAGCTCGATACCGGCAAGCTTAAAGACCTACGTTTCGCGACGTTCTCGTTTGAGAACAACTCGCAGGGCAAGTTCATGCTGTCGATCATCTTCGGCTACTCAAAGTCCAAGGCTCGGAATTGCTCGTTCCGGCCGTGAGCCATCCTCCGCACGAAGTCCTGAAGTCCTGAAGTCCTGACTCAGTACGTCGTCGACGTTCTCCGCAGGATGTCATGGACGATGACCAGCCGTGGGCTGGGCCTTGAGGCGGACAATATCCCCCTGAAACGGGTCTGTCTCCATCCCGGCCAAGACCGCGAGTATGCGGCTCTGGTCAGAGGCAGGCAGCCGCTTAAGCGCTTTTCTTGCGGGTCCTACGAGAAGCAGCTCCCAATTCATGGCGGAGGTCGTCGAGTGTCACATGGTCACCGTGGGCCACGGCCGCTCGACCGCGGCGGATCGCCCGAAGTTCGGTGGCGGTTGG
Source organism: Vicinamibacterales bacterium (assembly GCA_038919385.1). Lineage (GTDB taxonomy): Bacteria > Acidobacteriota > Vicinamibacteria > Vicinamibacterales > UBA2999 > 12-FULL-67-14b. The sequence goes on from JBCKZH010000025.1 coordinate 35,607, forward strand.
CATCACTTCAGGGAACCGACTCGAAAAATACCTACGCAGAGCCTCCCGCAGCAACTCCGAGCGGGTGCGGTGCTCCGCTTTGCGGACGCGTTCAAGCTCAGCCAACATGGCCGGTGGCAGTGAAATCGTGAAGGTGGAAGTGGTGCGAGGCATGGATTTGTATGACCTAGTATGACTCAATCATACTCATGGTACGAGCTGTGTCAAGGACTCTCAATTGCTCGCTCCGGCCTTGAGTGGTCCCCCGTGCGAAGTCCTGAAATCCGCTGGCTGGGCTTGGCGCGACCTGGCGAATGTTCCCCGCCCAGACGACAAGCTCCGACGTCTCGCGTGTAATTGGTCGGTCAAACCGGAACCGGCAAGTCGACGCTCCTTCAGACCTTCATGCGTCAGGATTTCATTAACGGCCGGGGCCTCGCGCTCCTCGATCCTCACGGCGATCTGGCCGAGGCATTTCTTGCGCGGATTCCTACGGCCAAGCGGGAACGGATCGTGTACTTCGACTTGCCGAATCCCGAGGCGTCCTTCACCTTCAATCCGCTCGCGTGTCGTCTTCCGGCGATACGTCCGCTCGCCGCGTCGGGACTGCTCGACGTGTTCAAGAAGCTCTGGGCTGATTCCTGGGGACCGCGTCTGGAACATCCGCTCCGCTACGCCTTTCTCGCTCTCGTGGAGGTGCCCGGCGCCACGCTGCCGGACGTTCTGCGCCTCTTGAACGACGACGCGTATCGCCGACGAGTGGCGGATCGCGTCTCGAATGTCCAGGTGCGACGCTTCTGGATCGACGAATACGAGCGCTACTCCGTCGGGCGCCGCGCCGAGGCCATCGGTCTGGTTCAGAACAAGGTCGGTGCGTTCCTCGCGCATCCGCGACTACAGGCCGTCCTCGCGAGTTCCGAGGAATCGTGCGACCTGCGGAAACTGATCGACTCTGGCGGTGTGCTCATCGTGAACCTGTCCAAGGGCAGACTGGGCGAGGACGCCTCCGCGCTCTTCGGCGCCCTGCTCGTGTCCACCCTCGCCCGCCTGGGTCTTGAACGCGCGGATCAGCCCGAACAGGCGTCGATTTCGCGATCTACCTCGACGAGTTCCAGTCGTTCACGACGCTCGCGGTCGCCGGCATGTTGGCCGAGTTGCGCAAGTACCGCGTCCACCTCGTTCTCGCTCATCAGTTCCTCGCACGGCGGTCGTGGCAGGCGTGCTGCTTTTCTACCGCTACCTCAAATTCTTCCGGCAATACTCGTTCGAGATGTTCAACACATACGGCGGTCGCACCGACTGAAGATGCCAACAGTCGCTCACGTCATCGACGTCGGACAGGGAAATCATGACGTTGCTCCAGCTCGCCAACGGGGCTGTCATACTCTACGACTGCAATGTGACGGACGAGAACAGGACTCGGATCCTCGGTTATCTAAAGAAGGTGCTCGGCAGTCGAGGTATCGATATTTTCGCAAACTCGCATCGTGACGCTGACCACATGAGGGGAGTCAGGCAAATCCACAACGCGTTTCCGATCGCAAAAATGTGGGACTCCGGCGTAACCGGAGGAACGCCCGATAGCACAGAGTACCGTGAATATATCGGCCATCAGACGCCTCTTGCCCTGTGAGACGGTTGAGCGTAGAAAACGATGGGATTTCGGGCGGACACGTATCCGTGTGATGAACGCCCAGAACGACGATCTTCCAGACGATCCAAACGCCCAAAGCATCGTGATGAAAGTCGAGCACCACGGCAGTGAAGGCGCGCTGGGGAGCGTGATGCTTGCCGGCGACTCGGACGCGGCGACATGGCGGGCCTCAATCTGTCGTGATTACAGCGAGGCAGACCTCAGTTCCTCGATCCTCTTGGCCAGCCATCATGGGTCGCTGTCATTCTTCGACGATCCCGCTGACGAGCGGCATTACTACATACACCACGTCAAAAGCGTGTCTCCGGCAATGACGGTCATCTCGGTTGGTCGAAATAGCCATGGCCATCCTGATCCGAAAGCAATGGAGCTGTACGAGACATACACGACCGGGTCGAAGGAAGGAAACAAGATTTACCGCACTGACACAAATGGCACGATCAAGCTGACCCTCAAGGACGAGGGCGGCTGGTCCCTCGCCGGTGGTCAGTGACCTTGGGTTTTCGCCGCTGTGTCGAAACGACGCTCAGCCGACGCTCGCCGAGGCGGCCAAACAATTCCAGCAGCCGCCACCACAACCCTGACCGGCGCGTGACTGCGGCCATCGGCTGACGGACTACAACGAAATCCTGCCGCCGAAAGAGATATGCGCCGATCGATGCATGGCGCGGCGTATGCCCGACGATGACAAGCAATGCCTTGTTGATCGGCGGGTCAACGGACGTCACGATCTGCGCCATGCCTGCGAGATCGATCTGACTCGGGAGCGGCGCGGCCTCCGGATGCGTATGCCAAGTGCCTACGAACTGCACGGACCCGTGGCTCTGCGTGCGCTTCGCCACGTTCAATGCCGCGGTGCCCTGAATACCACACTCAAACCCGTATCGAGAGGCACGACTGTCCGGAGGGGGACCGCTTGCGTCAGTGATCCACAGTAACTGCGCCGCATCGTCCCGCTCTCCGAAAAGTAGCCCGCCGGTTTCGACATGAGGACCGCGACGCCGTCGGCTGCTCTCGATACTTGCATCCATCGCCTGCCAAGCGACAGGTCCAAGGCGGACGTCGTATCCGGCGCACGCGTCACGAGCGACCTGATCCG
>JBCKZH010000026.1:0-38232 GCA_038919385.1 Vicinamibacterales bacterium
GCGGCGCGGACCTCCGCCCCGTCGGCGCGATGTCCGGTTGCGGTCCCCGCCAGATTGTCTTCGTCGGCTGATCCTCCACGTCGCGTGACTGCGGGTGTCGTGCATCCGGGCCTCGCGATCCCGGTTTCAGGGGGCCGCGCTTCAGGATCGCAGCGGCTCGTGCCGTTGGTCGAACCCGCGGAGGAAGACGTCCTGCCAGGGGTTCCACGCGAGCCAGCGAAACACGATCCGGCGACTCGTGCGCACGACCTGCACGGGCACCCGCATGCAGGCGTTGACAAACGTCTTGAACGCCCGCGCGACGATCGTGGCCGCCTTCACGTTGGGGCGATGCGCGCGTGGCTCGGTCTGGACCTCGTACCGCGGGCGGCGCACCAACGGCGTCCACGCCGCGGCCGGCCGCGCGTCCGCCTCACGGATCAGATGCGCGCGCGCGTCGTACCCGAAGAGGAATCGCACCCCGGCGGTGTCCCACCGATCCAGGTGCGCCGTCTGGCTGACATCCGTATCGCCGCGGAAGGTCATCCGGCGAAAACCCGCGTCCTGGCACCGCACGCGCGCCTGGTCGAACCGCGCGGCGGCGCCCTCCGACGACGGGCGATTCCCGCTGAGGTTCACCAGAAACAGCGGTTCGCCCGTGTTGGCCAACGAGACGAGCAACGGGTGATACCCCCACCCCAGTTGTAGGCGATGTCCATCCCTTCCTTGCACTGCCCGGTGGTCTCGGCCAGCGTACCGTCCGCGTCGATCACCGCCTCGTCGAAGAACGCCGCCGGTTGCGCGCGTCACACGCGCACACAGCGCGTCGAGATACACCTCGTCTTGCCGGCGCCGCTCGATATCCTGCACGCACGTGCCGCCGCACAGGATGTGGTACGCCACATTCAGCACATGATCCGATTCGTGATACGGCACGTGCCGCTTCAGCCGTGTCACGTGCTGATCGAGCGCCGCCACCTGGCCGGTGTGCTGCGCCAGGCGATGCATCGCGCCGATCCCGCCAGTCGCCAGCCGCCGCTCGATTCGTCGATTGCGCCGCGCGATTTGTCGTGTCTACTCGTCTTCACTCGAAATGTCCTTTCCGTGTGCAGAGCCTTTTGGTGTGGTCACCGAACTCTGCTATGAGGTACGGACATTTCGAGCATTTCGTTTACACGCCGAGCCGTAAATGCGCTTGTACTGGGGCTAGGCGGCTATACTTGATGGTGTGAAACGCGCCGTCAGGTTTGTGTTCGGGTTCTTGATCGTGGCCACTCTGGCTTCGGCCGCCGCCATGGTCGTCTTGTATTTCGTGGTTGGGCAGGAGCCCGCTGTTCCGGCGCGCGCGACGCTGGTGATCCGCCCCAGTGGCGATCTGCCTGAAGTGCTGCCCGAGGTCGTGTTCGGCGCTGGCGAGCTGACCGTGCGCGGGTATCTCGAGCTGATCCGCAAGGCGAAAACGGATGCGCGCATCACCGGCATTCTGCTGCGGCCTGGCAGCCTGAGTTCGCCGTTCTGGGCAAAGATCCAGGAACTGCGGGATGCCCTGGACGATTTCCGCGCCAGCGGCAAGTACGTGCATGCGTGGCTCGAGTACGCCGGCGACCGCGAGTACTACCTGGCGTCGGCGGCCGACCGCGTCTACCTGCTGCCGTCAGCCACACTCGACCTCACCGGCATCGCCAGCTACGAGCTGTTCCTGCGCGGCACGTTCGACTGGATCGGCACGTATCCGGACTTCATGCACGTCGGCGACTACAAGAGCGCCGTCAACACCTACCTGGAGAAGTCGTTCACGCCCGCTCATCGCGAGATGGCCGACTCGCTCAATCGCAGCCAGTACGAGCAGTTGGTGCGCGGCATTGCCGACGGGCGCAAGAAATCAGAAGACGAGGTGCGCGGGCTGATCGACGAGGGACCGTTCCTGCCGGCCGACGCCCTGCGCCTGGGCCTGATCGACGAGGTCGCCTACGAGGACGAACTCGACGACATCAACGACGACTTGCGCGGCGCCAAGTTCGTGGAGGCCGACGATTACGCCCTCGTGTCCTGGGGCGCGACCGGAGTCACCCGTCGCTCCAAGGTGGCCGTCATCAACGCGGTCGGCGTGATCAATTCCGGCCGGAGCGGTTTTGATCCCGTCAATGGCGCGGTCGTGGGTGCCGACTCGCTGGTGGAGTACATCCGGGAGGCACGTGCCGACCGCTCGATCCGCGCCATCGTGCTGCGCGTCGACAGCCCCGGTGGTTCGTCCACGGCCTCCGACATGATCTGGCGCGAGTTGTCGATCTCGAAGGAGAACGCGCGCCCGCTGATCGTCTCGATGTCCGACCTGGCGGCGTCTGGCGGCTACTACATCGCGCTGGCCGGCGACGTGATTGTCGCCCAGCCGGGCACGCTGACCGGCTCGATCGGCGTCTACACCGGCAAGTTCATCACCGCGGGCAGCCTCGAGAAACTCGGCGTCAACATCGAGTCCACCAGCCGCGGCAAGCAGGCGGAGATGTACTCGCCCGATCGCCGCTTCACGCCAGGCGAACGGAAGAAAATCACCGAATCGATGCAGTCGGTGTACGACCAGTTCGTGGAGCGCACGGCCGCCGCGCGTCATATGCCACCGGAGAAGGTGGACGAAGTCGCGCAGGGCCGGGTGTGGACGGGCGAACAAGCGCGACAGCTGGGCCTGGTCGACGAGCTCGGCGGCCTCTACACGGCCATCGGCCTGGCCAAGCAGCGGGCCAAGATTCCGGCCGACGAAGAGGTCGAGCTGGTGGTCTATCCGCCGCGGCGCAGCGTCTACGAGGTGCTGGCGGAAGAATTGCAATCGCCACTCGGACGCATGCAGGAACGCTACGCCGCCGATGGGTTGATCCAGCTGCTCGGGCCGCGCGAGCGAAAGGCGCTGTCGGCGTTGCTCGCGCCGGCGCGGTTGTTCCGGTCGGGCCAGGTGCTGGCGCACATGCCCTACGTCTTCGTCAGATGAACTGGCCGCGCCCGCGCCGCACCTCACCACTCACGTCAGCGGGCACTGGGATTCGACCTCAGTGTCGATGCGTCGTACATGGTCGACCGCGTCCGCCACTTTCCGGATGAGCGCTCCATTCGTGAGTTGGCGCGCCTCGGCGTCCAGGTGCTCTCTTACTTCCGAAGGTTAGACGCCGCCGACCGCGCGGGCCAGCGTGTCCTGCCGGATGTTGATTTTCAGTCCGGCCTTGGCCTTCTGCATGTAAGCGGCGAAGAACTTGTCGCGGCGCACGTTCACCAGTTCGTCGCGCAACACGTCCTTGCCCGATGCTACTTCGGTATCGGTGACGCCGACCTTTTCGACGACGCGGATGATCGCCGTGCCGGTGGGGGTGGAAATCGCGTCGCTGACGCCGCCCTGGGGCAGCGCGAAGGCGGCGGCATCCACGGCTTCGCTGATGCCGAGGTCCGGAATGGCCGTGCCGCGCGCCACCAGTTCAGTGGTCTTCACCTCCAGGCCGGCCCGCTTGGCGGCCGCCGCGAAGTCTTTCGCGTTCTTCAAGTCCGTGGCAATCGCCGCCGCGCGCTGCTTCGCCATTCCGGCCGCCTTCTCCTGGCGCACATCATCGGCAACCCGCGCCTTGACCTCGTCCAGCTTGGGCACGTACGAGTCCTGGCGGCCGGTGACGGTGGCGAACACCCAACCCGTGGCGACGCGCATCGCGGGCGTGACCTCGCCTTCCTTCATCGCGAACACGCGCGCCGACAGTTCCGGCTGCGAGCCGACGCCCTGAATGGGCTCGTCCGAGGCAACCAGGCCGGTTTCCACCACCGCCAGGCTGCGTTCCTTGGCGACCTTGTCGAGGTCGGCCGGCGTCTTCGTGGTCGCCTCGAGCGACTTGGCGATGCGCTCGGATTCGGCCTGCGCCTTCTCCCACTTGAGCTGATCCTCGAGTTCGGCGCGCACCTCCGCGAGTGGGCGCGTCTGGTCCGGCTGGTTGTCGACGACCTTGATGATGTGGAAGCCGAACGCCGTCTTCACCAGGTTGCTGATCTCACCGGCCTTCATCCCGAACGCCGCCTGTTCGAACTCCGCCACCATGCGGCCGCGGCCGAAGTAGTCGAGGTCGCCGCCATTCATGTTGTTGGTGTCGTCCTCGGAGTACTGCTTCGCGAGGGCGGCAAAATCGGCGCCCGGCGCCTTCGTCTTCTTCAGCACATCGTCCGCCAGCGCCTGCACCACCTTCTCGTCCTTGCCCTCGAGCTTGAACAGGATGTGGCTGGCGCGAATCTGCGCCGGGCTCTGGTACTGGGTCAGGTTCTTCTGATAGAAGGCCGCGATCTCGGCCTCGGGCACCGTGACGGTGCCGCGCACCTGGTCCACGTTGACCTGTGCGTACTTGATCTTCCGCTTCTCGCCGATGCGGTACTTGTCCTTGGCCTTCTCGAAGTAGGGGACCAGCTCGGCGTCGGCGACGGTGACCTGGCTCTTGAACGCCTCGGCCGTGACGGGGACGACCTCGAGCTTGACCTTTTCGTTGCGCTGCTTGAATTCGGCGATCACGTCGGCGTCGGAGACCGACATCCAGCCGGTGAGCGCGGTCCGCAGCTTCTCGATCAGGAGGGCGCGCCGCAGGCTGCTCTCGAACTCCGTGGTCGAGAGCGGCGGGTTCTGGATCTGCAGAATCTGCCGGTAGCGTTGCTCGCCGACGAACGTGCCGTTCTCCTGGAAACCCGGCAGGGCGAGAATGCGTTCACGAATCTCGACGTCGTTGACCGTGATGCCTTGCTTGCGCGATTCGGCAACCATGGCCTCTTCGTCGATCAGCTGCTGCAGGATCTGCCGATCGATGCCGAGCTGCTTGAGCAGTTGATCGTTCATCTGCCCGCCGTAGGCATTGCGATAGGCCTGGACCTGCGCGTTGTAGCGGCGGGTAAAGGAGCCCACCGTGATGGGCTCGCCTTCGACGTCGGCGAGCACTTCGCTCGGGGCGGCGCCGGTCGGGGTGGTCAGGAAATCGGGGATGTAGAAGACCACGAAGGTCAGGACGACCAGCGCCAGGCTCCATTTGAGCCAGCCCTTGTGTCGCCGCATCCGGTCGAGCATCGTCATCGGTCAGAATCCTCTGGGAAAAGGGAATCGTAGCACGAAGGTTCGCTCGTGGGGAAACCGGCGTGCGGAACCAGATTTCGCATGATATATTCAGGCAGTTGAATGACTTACGGCGGTTCTCGCCGTCCGGATCTGGCCGCTCGCCTGCGTCGCGGCCAGCGCGCGCTCAAAAGCCGTCTCGAACGGACTGAGTCCGTCCTGGCCCTACTTCGCGCCGCACACGACACGCTTGACCCCGAAAGCATCGGCCGCCTCGTCGTGGCCTGCGCCGACGAGTGGTTCAAAGCGCCGGCGTGCGGGGTGTTCGCGCCCGACCTCGACGGACAAGTCGTGGGCCTGTCGTCAAAGGGCATGGGGTCGGCGCTCACGCCCGCGGCGATTGGTGTAGCGCGCTGGGTGCTGGCGCATGGACGTGAGTTTGTGTCGGCGGATTTGCGGAAGGATGCGAGGGCGGCCGGGGCGGCCGGGGCGGTGCTGGCGTGGCCGCTGCGGTGCCGGGCGCACACGGTCGGCGTGCTGGTGGTGGCAGAGCGCCAGGGCGCCACGCTGGCGCCGCACCTGACACCGGCCGTCGGCCAACTGCTGGGGGCGATGCTCGAAGGTCCCGCGCAGGCGCTCGACAACGCGTTGCGGCTGCGGCGGTCGGAGGCGCTGTCGGTGACCGACGACCTGACGCAGCTCTACAACTCGCGGTTCCTGAACCAGGTACTGCGGCGAGAAGCCAAGCGCGCGTCGCGTTCGGGCCGTCCCCTCTCGTTGCTGTTCCTGGATCTGGATGGCTTCAAGGGTGTCAACGACAACCACGGGCACCAGGCGGGAAGCACCGCCCTGGTGGAAGCCGCGGCGGTGATCAAGCGCTGCGCTCGCGAAACCGACATGGTGGCGCGTTTCGGTGGCGATGAGTTTGCTATCATCCTGCCCGATACCGGGTCGGAGGGTGCGTCGGCGGTCGGCGATCGTGTTCGGGAGCGAGTCGCGGCCCATCCGTTCCTGGCGGGGAGCGGGTTGAATCTGCGGCTCACCGCGTCGGTGGGGGTGGCAACACTGCCCGACGTCGCGGCCTCGGCTGAAGAGTTGGTGCGTGCGGCCGATATGGCGATGTACCAGGCAAAAGATTCGGGTAAAAACGGGGTTCGCATCGCCCAAGCCGAATAGGCCGGCGAGAATGCACGGTTCTTCACATCATGGGTCTTGGCTCGTTTCTCTCGTTTCTCTCCACTGACTTGGCCATCGATCTCGGGACGGCCAATACCTGCATCTACGCCAAGGGGCGCGGCATCGTCGTCAACGAGCCCTCCATGGTGGCGGTCAACAAGGTCACCGGCCGCGTCGAGGCGGTCGGCACCGGCGCGAAGGAAATGCTCGGGCGCACGCCCGGCAACATCGTCGCCATCAAACCGATGAAGGACGGCGTGATTGCCGACTTCGACGTTACCGAGAAGATGCTGACGTACTTCATCAAGAAGGCGCACAACGGCAACGTCTGGGTGCGGCCACGCATCATCATCGGCGTGCCGTCGGAAATTACGCAGGTCGAGAAGCGCGCGGTCAAGGACTCGGCGTACCGCGCCAAGGCCAGTGAAGTGCATCTGATCGAGGAAGCGATGGCGGCGGCGATTGGCGCCGGCCTGCCCATCACCGAACCGGCCGGCAGCATGATCGTCGACATCGGCGGCGGCACCACCGATGTCGCCGTGATCTCGCTCGCGGGGATCGTCTACAGCAAGGCCGTGCGGGTCGCCGGCAACGAGATGGATGAGGCGATCATCCAGTACATCAAGAAGACCTACAACCTGCTGATCGGCGAGCGCATGTCGGAGCAGATCAAGATGGAGATCGGCTCCGCCTATCCGCTGGAACAGCGGATGACCATGGAGATCAAGGGCCGCCACCTGATTGAAGGCGTCCCCAAGACCATCACCATCAACGACGAAGAGATTCGCGAGGCGCTCTCGGAGACCGTCAACGTGATCGTCGACGCCGTGCGCATTGCCCTCGAACGCACGCCGCCCGAGCTGTCGGCCGATATCGTCGACCGCGGCATCGTCATCACCGGCGGCGGCTCGTTGCTGAAGAACCTCGACAAGCGCCTGCGTGAAGAGACGGGCCTGCCGGTGTCGAGCGCGGAAGATCCGCTGTCGTCGGTCGTGCTCGGCGCCGGCAAAATGCTGGACGATTTCGACCTGCTCCGAAAAATTGCCATTGACTAAGACGGGACCCGGGATCCGGGATCCGGGACCCGGCCTCTCCGCGTGGGATCCCGGACGCCGGACGCCGGATCCCGCTCTGCGATAGAACCCCATGGCTCTGGCCGACATCCGACAACGCCCCGGCATGCTGCTGGGGGCCGCCGTCCTCCTGCATGTCGTGTTGATCTCCGCGCAGGTCAACACGGCGTCCGGACTGCCCGTGCTGCAGGTCGTGACGTTCGGATCGTTCGCCGAGGTACAGCGCGGCGCCATGGCGGTGGTCGACGGTGTCGGCAATCTCTGGTCGGGCTATGTGGCGCTGCGCGGCGTGCGCGGCGAGAACGACGCGCTCAAGCAGGAACTGCGGACGCTTCAGGTGCGACTGCAGCGGGAGCACGCCGAGGCCCAGCGCACCGGCAACCTGCGACAGCTACTTGAGTTGCGCGAGCGCGCCAATCTCGACACCATCGCGGCGGAAGTCATTGCCGCGGCGGCCTCCCCGGAATTCCGCACCGTCACCATCGACAAGGGTACCGGCGAAGGGGTCAGGGCCGACATGGCCGTGATCTCGCCGGCCGGCGTCGTCGGTCGCGTCATTCTGCCGAGCGGCCGCGCCTCGAAGGTGCAACTGTTGATCGACCGCAACGCGGCGGCGGGCGCGCTAATCGAGCGTACGCGCGTGCAGGGCGTGGTCGAAGGATTCGGCGATGGTTCCCTGCGCATGGAATACGTGCTGGGCACTGCGGATGTGAAGCCCGGCGACCTGGTCGTGACGTCGGGCATCGACGGCATCTACCCGAAAGGCTTCGTGATCGGCACCATCGAACAGGTCGATCGCGGCACGGGCGGGTATTACGTGATCACGGTGCGGCCGGCTGTGGATTTCACTCGCCTTGAAGAGGTGCTGGTCGTGCGCACGCCAGCGGCGTCGCCGGGGAGCGAGCCGTGAAGACGGCGGCGGCCATCTTGATTGCCCTGGCCGTGCAGACGACGCTGGCTGGCCTGGTGATTCGTGGTACGGCGGCCATCGACCTGGTTTTGATCGTGGTCGTCTATCTCGCGCTCAAGTCGGGCCCGGTCACCGGACTTGTGGCCGGTACGGTGGCAGGCCTGATCCAGGACGCGCTGTCGACCCCGATTCTCGGGATTGGCGGGCTGGCCAAGACCATGGTCGGCTTTCTCTCCGGCGTGTTGGCGACGCAGTTCATCCTGGACGGTCCGTTGCCGAGGTTCGTGCTGCTGGTCATGGCCACGGCCTTGCACGCCGGGATCTTCATGGGGCTCTATGTGTTGCTGGACCTGCGGCAGTTCCCGGACCCGGTGCCGGCGGTGATTGGCCAGGCGCTGGGCAACGGCTTCGTCGGGGTGGTCGGGTTCCAGTTGATCGAATGGCTGTCCGGCTTCGTCGACCGGCGTCGCGCTGGACAGTTTTTGAAGCGATAATTACAGGATCGTATGGCCATAGGCGAAGATCGGCGCCGTCTCACGACCCGGCTCATTGCGCTACGGGTGTCGGTGGCGGCGGCGTTCGGCATGCTGGCCTGCGGTTTCTGGTTCTTCCAGGTGGTCCAGCACGCCAAGTTCAAGGAAATGGCGGAGAACAACCACCAGCGCACGCTGACGTTGCGCGCGCCCCGCGGGATCATCTTTGATCGCACGGGCCGCCTGCTGGTCGAGAACCGCAACTCCTTCAACATCTCGATTGTCCGCGAACATACCAAGGATCTCGATCGCACGATCCGCACGCTGGCGTCGGTCACGGGTGTGGACGAGAAGGTGGTGCGCGAGACCGTCGATCGTCAGCGCCGCGAACCGGCCTATCGCCCGATTGTGATCATCCAGGACGCCACGCTGTCGCAGGTGGCGGCGGTGACGGCGCGCCGGCTCGACTTCGAACTGCCGGACGTGCTCGTCCAGGAAGTGCCGACGCGCGAGTATCCGGATCAGGCCATGGCGGCGCACCTGATCGGCTACGTCGGTGAGGCGAGCGAGGATCAGGTGTCGGCCGATCGCCTGGCCATCGGGTCCATCGTCGGGCAGTTTGGCATCGAGCGCGTCTACAACAAGATGCTGATGGGCGAAGACGGCGCGCGCCGCGTGGTCGTCAATAGCGTCGGCCGAGAGATTCGCACGATCGAAGAAGTGCCGCCCGTGCAAGGCCGCCGTGTGCAGCTCACCATCAACTACGCCATGCAGCGTGCGGCCGAGGATGCGTTCAAGGCCTACGGCCGCTGGGGCTCGGCGGTGGTGCTCGAGCCGAAGCGAGGCGAGGTCCTCACGCTGACCAGCCTGCCGGCTTTCGATCCCAACGACTTCGCCACCGGCATCGATCGCGCGACGTGGAACCAGCTCAATACCGACCAGCTGCGCCCGCTGCAGAACCGCGCCATCCAGGGCCGGTACGCACCAGGCTCCACCTTCAAGATTCTGGTGGCCACGGCCGCGCTCGAGGAAGGCGTGATCACACCCGAGCGCCAGATTTATTGCCCCGGGGGCGGCACGTTTTACGGTCGGTTTTTCAAGTGCCACCTGGCCGGCGGGCACGGCTACGTCGACATGCGCCACGCCCTCGAAAAGTCGTGCAACACCTACTTCTACACGCTGGGCGACATGCTGGGTATCGATCGCATTCACAAGTGGGGCGAGAAGCTGGGGCTGGCGGGCAAGAGTGGCATTGACCTGCCCAACGAGGCCGAGAGCATCGTGCCGTCGCAGGAGTTCAAGCGGAAACGCTTCAACGAGAAGTGGTACGCCGGAGACACCATCTCGGTCTCGATCGGCCAGGGCATGGTCGACGTGACCCCGATGTCGATGGCGGTCATGATGGCGACGGTCGCCAATGGCGGCACCCGAGTGGTGCCCCGGCTGGTGACGGCGTTTGACGACGGCCACGGCTGGCAGCCGGTCGTGCACCCCCCGTCGCCCTTCGTGCCGTTCCTGATGAAGCCCGAAACGGTCGCGGCCGTGCACGACGGATTGTGGATGGCCGTCAACGGCGCGGGTACCGCCCGGCGCGCGCGGCTCGCGGGCCGCGACGTGGCGGGCAAGACCGGCACTGCGCAGGTGATCTCCAACCAGGGCAAAGAGCGTGCGCGCGGTTCGGCGAAGGACCTCCGCGACCACGGCTGGTTTGTGTTCATGACGCCCAAGGACAATCCAGAGTTGGCCGGTGTGATCTTCGCCGAGCACGCCGAGCACGGCTCCGAAGGCGCGGCCATCGCTCGCCACATCATCGAAACCTACTACGCGCAGCGCGACGGCCAGCCCCTGCCGATCCTGATTGTCCCGCCCGTGGCGCCGGCCGTGCCCGCGCCGGTTCGCGCGGCCGCGACCATCGGTCCCGCCGGAGGAACGCACTAGTGTTCGAGCGCCGGCTGTATCACCACATCGACTGGGTGCTGATCGGCGCCGTGCTGGCGATCTGCGCGCTGGGGCTGGCGATGATCTACAGCACGACCGGGGGCGCCGGCCCGGTCTACTGGACGCAGGTCTATGCTCTCGGCGTCGGCGCCATGGCGCTCGTGTTGTGCCTCACTTTCGACTATCGCTCGCTCGCCGACAAGTCGCATTTCTTCTACCTGGCGATGGTCATCGCGCTGATCGGCGTGCTGTTTTTCGGCGCCGTCCGCGGCGGCTCGCGACGCTGGATCGATCTCGGCGCCTTCAACCTGCAGCCGTCGGAATTCGCCAAGGCCACGCTCGCCCTGATGCTGGCGAAGATGCTCGGCGAGGAGCGCCGTTCCGCGCTCACCAACACCGGCCTGGCCATCGCCATCGTGCTGACGGCCGTGCCGTTCCTGGCCATTGCGCGCCAGCCCGATCTCGGCACCGCCATCACGCTGCTGCCCATCCTGCTGGTGGTGGCGTTCGTCGCCGGCATGCCGATGAAGTACGTCTACACCATGGTGCTGCTGGCCGTGCTCGCGGCGCCCGTGGCCTACAAGTTCGGTCTGCAGGACTACCAGCGGGAGCGGATCTCCACCTTCCTCGATCCGGCGCAAGACCCCCGTGGTGCCGGGTATCAGCAGATTCAGGCCCGCATCACGGTCGGCTCCGGCGGTGTGTGGGGTAAAGGCTTCATGGCAGGCACGCAGGGGCAGCTGCGCTTTCTTCCCGTCGCGCACAACGACTTCATCTTCTCGGTGCTGGCCGAGGAGCAGGGGCTGGTTGGTGTGCTCGTCGCGCTCGGGCTCTACCTGTTCGTGATTGTGCGCGCGCTCGATGCGGCCCGGCTGGCCAAGGACCGACTCGGCGCCTATCTGGTCATGGGCGTACTCTCGTCGTTTACGTTCCAGGTTGTCTACAACATCACCATGTCGGCGGGTCTGGCGCCGGTCAAGGGGCTCACGCTGCCGCTGATGAGTTACGGCGGCTCCTCCCTGATCGCGACGCTCGCCGGCTTTGGTCTCATCCTCAACGTGAGAATGCGCAGGTTTACAAATTGAACAAGGAAATGATCATCGCCTCGAACGGCCACGAAACACGCGTGGCCATTCTCGAGGACGATCAACTCGCTGAACTGTTTGTCGAGCGCGAACAGCATCGCGGCGTCGTCGGCAACGTTTACAAGGGCCGCGTCTCGAAGGTCCTGCCTGGCATGCAGTCGTCGTTCGTGGACATTGGCCTCGAACGCGACGGCTTCCTGTACGTGTCGGATGTCATCGCCAACCTCGATGACTACGATAAGGACGATGACGAGGCGCCGCCGGAAGCGGCGGCCGACGCTGATGCCGCCGGCACCGGCGAGGCGGCGCCCGCAGGCGCCCCGGCCGGTGGTCGCGGTCGTGGCCGTGGCCGGGGCGACCGCGAAGGTGCGCCCGACCCTTCGACCGGCTCAGGGTCGTCCCGAGCGCAGTCGAGGGACGAGCCGAAGATTGAGGAACTCCTCAAGGAAGGCCAGGACGTCATCGTCCAGGTGGCCAAGGAGCCGCTCGGCACCAAAGGCGCGCGGCTGACCTGCCATGTCACGCTGCCCGGCCGTTTCCTGGTGTTCATGCCGACCGTGGATCACATCGGCATCTCACGGAAGATCGACAGCCGCGAAGAGCGTACCCGCCTGCGCGGCATCGTCAAGGAATTCCGCGACCAGCACCACTTCAGCGGCGGCGTGATCATTCGCACCGCGGCCTCGAACCGGTCGAAGGACGACATTCTCGCGGACCTGAACTACTTCTACAAGATCTGGGTCGACATGCGGCAGCGCGGCGAGCAGAAGCGCTCGCCGGTCACGGTCTACCAGGAGCCCAGCCTCGTCGCCAAGCTGCTGCGCGACCTGCTGACCGACGACTACTCGGCCATTCGCATCGACCATCCGGGCGAGCACCAGCGCGCGCTCGAGTTCATCGGCCGCATCATGCCGAGCCTCGCGCCGTGCGTGAAGCTCTACGACAAGGACTTCCCGATCTTCGAGGAGTACGGCGTGCAGGCCGAGCTCGACAAGGCCCTGCGCAGCAAGGTGTGGCTCAAGTCGGGCGGTTCGATCGTGATCAACCAGACCGAAGCACTGGTGGCCATCGACGTGAACACCGGCCGCTACGTCGGCAAGAAGACCGCCGGACGGCTCGAAGACACCATCATCAAGACCAACCTCGAGGCGGCCATGGAGATCGTGCGCCAGATTCGCCTGCGCGACCTGGGTGGCATCATCGTCTGCGACTTCATCGACATGGAGGAGAAGAAGAACCGCCAGAAGGTGTTCGGGGCGGTCGAACAGGAACTCCGCAAGGACCGCGCGCCGTCAAAAGCGCTGCAGGTGTCGGATTTCGGCCTGGTGATCGTGACCCGCAAGCGCGTGAAGCAGAGCCTCGAGCGCGTGCTCACCGAGCCGTGCCCGTACTGCTCGGGCGCCGGCACGATCAAGTCGAGCGCGACCGTGTGCTACGAGATCCTGTCGGAAGTGAGGAAGGTGGGCGCTGATCTCGACGGCCCTGGCGTGCTGCTGCGCGTCAATCCAGGCATCGCGCGTGCGCTGCAGGAAGAAGAGAAGGGCGTGCTGCGCGACCTCAAGGAGCTGCTGCGGCGCGACATCATCGTGAAGCCAGACATGCACCTGCACCACGAGCAGTTCGACGTCATGTCGATTGGGGGATAAGAAAGTTCCTTACATCGCGGCGGGCGGCATGTGAATCAAGTAGCCGACACCGGCGCGGTTAATCCAGACGCGCAGGTAGTCGTTGCCCTTCAGCATTTCCACCTTGGAGCCCGTGCGCGTCGACATCGGCGCGTCGGGACCAGGCTGAAGGTCCTTGGCCTCTGCGGCGGGGACGATGCTGACGACCTCGCGGCCGACGACCTTGCCACCCTGCACGAATTCTACCCAGCGTTCCATCTTGATACCGGCCACAACGGGCGTGGCGTCCTGTGCGGTCAGGCGCACCTGGTAGGTGCCAGCCTTGAGCATCTTGCCATCGGCCATCACGCTGCGGGGCACCCGCACCGATCCGAGAGTCGTCTCGCCAGTGGGCACCTGGCCCTGCATGGCGGTCTGCGCGGACACGACGCCCGCCGTCAGCACGGCCGCAAGCATTGCAACAAGAATTCTGACCTTCATTCGTTCTCCTCCAGCGGCGATCCGGTGGATCACCTTCAGGTGGCTATTATGCCAGAAGAGTGCCAGTCCAGCGGATACGGGCAAAGCCTACCACCCGTCCCGGGGTGACGGTCAGGCCCTCCGCCGATAGTAGGGACCGTTTGAGGGACAAGCTGGAATACCCGCCCAGGCGCCCGCCGGCGGCGATCACGCGGTGATACGGCAACCCGGGCCGGTCGGCCGTCCGCATGATGTTGCCAACCGCCCGCGCGGCGCGCGGCTTGCCCAACATTCGGGCCACGTCGCCATAGG
Organism: Vicinamibacterales bacterium; assembly: GCA_038919385.1. Lineage (GTDB taxonomy): Bacteria > Acidobacteriota > Vicinamibacteria > Vicinamibacterales > UBA2999 > 12-FULL-67-14b. The sequence goes on from JBCKZH010000026.1 coordinate 14,087, forward strand.
TCGTCACCCGGCCCGGCGGAATGCGCGACACGATCAGGAGGACGTTCCGTTCGAAGGGGGTCACCGGCCGACCGTAATACGTGCCCGGAAGCTGGTCCCTCCGAGGTCATGTTCGTTGAAGGTTTCCGAGACCCCGCCGCTCCCCAGTGCGTCCGGCACCGTCGTCCACACGAAGTCACCGGCCACGCCCAGCCAGCGCGACACCTTGAACTCGGCGCCGCCGCGGAGGTGATAGCCGTGGTAACGCTGGTCGACGTCTTCGCCGGTCCCGGCGAACGAGGACACTTCCGTGTAGCCGAACGAGGTGTAGCCGGCCGCCGCATACGGCACCAGCCGGGGCAGCCGGCGAAAGCGGAACGTCCATCCCGCGCTGATCTCGATCGGCACGATCGTCACGTCGACGGGAATGCCCAGGGGGATGACCTCACCGCCCAGCACCAGCGCGCGTTCGCCGGACTGCGTGAAGCGCCAGGCGCCGACATCGACAAACAAGCCACCGAACGGCAGAGCCACGGTCGCGCCGCCGCCGAAAATCGGTCCGGAGTGCGTCCCGAGAATGGTGTCGAAACTCTCGGTGGCGGCAAACGTGAATCGCCCAACCATGGCGTAGCCGCCAATCTGGACACTGCGCGAAGCCGCAGGCCCTCGCGTGGTGCGGGTCTGCGCCGCAGCGGGGCTGGCGAGCGCCGCGGCGAGCAGGGCAGCGATCGCAATGCAAGGAAGACGGCGTGTCATCAAGCTCCTAGCCTCGTAGGCGATCCGAGTAATTGGCGCAAATCAGTGTCTAATCGGTGGCCCTAACGCGCGAGGCCGAGGCCGCGCAACGTCGCGCGTGGGTTGATGAGGCCATAGCCGAACAAATCGTCGCGGCCGGCCGCGCCCTTGTCGGTGGCGAATCGCTTCATGGCGGCTTCCACCGCGGCGGGGCTGGTCACGCCCTGCTGCATCAGCAAAGCGGCGAAGCCAGACACGTGTGGCGTCGCCATCGACGTGCCCTGAAAGTAGGAGAACGAAAACGAATCCGCGCGCGGTGGCCCGTACTGCGCGACGGGTCGATCGTAGGTCTCGAGCAGGTCGAGGTCGAGGGTCTGCTGCAGAATGCCCGCGCTGGTGCCACCCGCTCGTTGATCGCCGCCGGGCGCCGACAACTCCACGAACGATCCCGACGTGGAGTAGTAGGCCGCGTCGAGTGTGCGGCCCACCGCACCGACGGCCACCATGCCGTTGATGTCGGGCGCCGCTTGCGCGAGGCGATTCGGCTGGTTGCCGTCGGTGCGGGTGTTGCCCGCCGCCACCGCGATGAAGACGCCGCGGCCTACCGCGTAACGCATGGCATCGACGACCACCGGCGCCGGCCCGCCTACCGAGCGGCCGATGCTGAGGTTGATGACCTTGGCGCCGTTGTCGGCGGCGTAACGGATGCCGCGCGCCACGACATCATCCGTGCCCTCGTTCGGGCTCGAGAAGATTTCGTCCCACAGCCCCTGGATGATCTTCACCGGCATGATGCGGACGTTGTAGGCCATGCCCGCCCCGCCGAGGCCGTTGTTGGTGAGCTGCCCGACCGTGCCCGTCACGTGCGTGCCGTGCGAATCCAGGTCGACCGGCGCATCGTCATCCCAAATGAAATCGCGTGGTGCGACGAAACGCGTCGAGCCGCTTGCGCCAAGTTCCGGCGCCGCGGCGAACGGCACGTTGACGATGCCCAATGCGGGATAGAGGGGACCGCCCGGCGTCATGCGAAATGAGAAGCGCGAGTTGAAGCGGAAGGTGCCCGAGCGGAAGGCGACGCCGCTATCGAGCACGGCGACGATGATGTTGGACGTGGCGCCGTCTTGGATGTCCCACGCGCGTTCCATGTCGATGGCGGGGAAGTTCCACTGGTTGGCATACAGCGGATCGTTGGGCCGGATCATCGCGTAGTTGCGGTAGCGCGGCTGTGCGTACTCCACGTCGGAGCGTTCGCGCAACGCCGCCGCAGCGGCTTCGGGATCGGCGGCGTCGGGGAGGTCGATGATGTCGAAGTCGGCCCAGCTCGAGCGATTGATGGTGTCGCCGGCGACCTGACGGGTGGCGGCGGTGATCGCGTCGACGGTGGTCCCGGGTTTGAACTTGACGATCACCGAACCGCGAACGTAAGGGGCGCCGTCGCCGCCGGGGTCGACCTGCAACCGGTCCGCCTCGTCTCGACCGCGCGCGGCGCGTGGCGGATCCTGATCGCGCAGGCCGCGGTCGATGGCTGGCAGCGACGTGTCCTGCACCAGCAGTCGCGACGCGGCCGGCGATGGCTGGTGCTGACCGGCGCCGGCCGCGGTGAGTAGCCCGGCCATGACGATGCCAACGAGCCCCGCGCTACGGACGACCTGCCACACGGGTCCCGAAACAGTCATCCCACCATATTATCCCACAACACCCACCATGTTATCCCTGACTCGCGACTACAGATACCCGAGGGGGTCGATGCCGTACTCTGCCGGATCGAGCGGCGTTGTCACCGCCTTGGGGCCGTTGCCTTCCGCCGGCGCCTCCCACAGGTTGATGTCGTAAGGGGTGTCCAGCCGGTCGCGCGCCGACGTGGCGATCACGCGGACTCGCGGCTTGTAGGGGTCTGGCGCGTGAATCGCCAGCACGACGGCGAGCGCGCCGGAATCCAGGCGCACCAGGTTGCCGGGCGGGTAGATGCCCAGCAGCTGCGTGAACCGCCGCACCAGGTGTTGATCGAATTGCTGGCCGTCGCTGCGCTTCATCACCTCGAGAATGCGGTCCGACGGAAACGCCTGCTGATAGACGCGCTGCGAGCGCATGGCGTCGTAGACGTCGGCAATGCTGCACAACATGGTGCCGAGGTTGAGGCCGGTGCGCGACACACCGAAGGGATAGCCGGTGCCATCGAGGCGCAGGTGGTGCTCGAACGCGATGATCGGGGCGATCGCGGGCATCTCCGGTGTCCGGCGCAGGATCTCCGCCCCGTCCACCACGTGCATCCGCATGACCGCGAACTCAGCGTCGGTCAGCTTGTCGGGCTTGTTCAGGATCTCGATGGGGGTGCGGACCTTGCCGATGTCGTGCATCAGCGCCGCCAATCCCAGTTCGCGCAGCGGCGTGCCATCCAGGCCGAGCGCACGGGCTTGTGACATGGTCAGAATCGAGACATTCACCATGTGGGTGAACGTGTAGTTGTCGTAGTTTTTGAGGGCCGTGAGCGCGATCAGCGCGGTGCGGTTGGCCGAGACAGCCTGGGCGAGCGAGTCGACCAGCGCGCGTGCGGCCTTCGGGTCGGGCGTGCCTTCCGTCTTCGCCATCTCCCACACCGAGTCGGCGACGTTCGAGGCGTCGGCATAGAGCCGGCGGATGGTGGCGACGTCGGCCGCCGACTTCTCGACCTTCTGTTCGGCCTGGATGCGACCGACGCGAATATGCGGCAGGTTGCCCAACACGCCGAGCGGGTCGCTGGGTTCGACGCCAGGTCCGGCCTGTCCGGGCCGGCGCTCGGGGTGCGCGATGGTCAGCGCCAGAGTTGACAGTTCCTCAGGCGTCACGCCGCGGTCGAACACGATGCGCTCGATGCCCAGGGACTTGAGCCGCCGGATCATCTCACCCATCGACTCGGCGGCGCGCGGCAAGGGGGTGTCGCCGACGATCACTTCCTGACCGATGATGCCGATGGCGATCGACGGCTGATCGGTGAGCAGTTGCGTCAGCGATTCCAGCAGCCCGTCGAACGCGCGCTGCACCAGGGGATGCGTCGGCGCGTAGAGCTGCGCGCCGCGCAAGGCGGCGGCCAGGCGTCGCATGAAGTCATCGGCCATTCGTAACCGCGTGACGGGATCCACTACTGGGCCCTCCGCATGGCGGGTCGCGCCGGCGGCGGTTCGGCCAGGGCGGCCTTCGCCGCGCGCTTGACGCCGCCCGCGCCGTTGGCCGCCGCCTCCGTGAGCGCGCGCTCGGCGCTCGGCAGGCTGATGGCGCGCAGCGCGCGTGCGGCCGCCGTGCGAATGCGCGCGGTACGGCCGGGCGCGTACCACTCGCCGCGCTGGAGGATCTCGCGCAACGTGGACACAGATCGCTCGTCGCCGGCGACGCGGCCGAGGGATTCGATCGTCGACACGTAGACGGCCTCGAGCGCACCGGTGTAGCCGGTGTGCGTGAGGATGTAGACGAACAGCGGCGCCGCGCGCTCGTCGCGCAGCGAGCCGAGCGCCTGCAGGATGGCATCACGCGTGTGGGGGCGGCCGGTCTTGAGGGCCTGCTCCAGTACCTCGTACGCTTCTTGCGTACCGATCTGGACGATGGCGCGCAGCGCCTCTCGCTGCACTTGCGGCTCCGCATCATCCAGCAGGCCGCGCAAGTCGGGCAACGCCGCCTCGCCGCCCAGGGCGCGCAGCAGGTCGATGGCGGCGCGCCGGACCGCCGGGTTCGGCGAGGTCCGCAGTTCGTCCGCGTACTGTCGTGCCGCGGTGCCAAAGCCAATCAGGATGTCGCGCAGCCGTCGCACGGTGCGGGCGTTGTCTTCGGCGGCGAGCGCATCCGCAAGCGGCTCGACCAGCACGGGCCCGACCGTCCGGCAGATCTGCGCGGCGAGGCCGACCTCGACCTCGGTCGCCTGGCGCAGGAACAGCGCGAGGTGGCGCACGAGCGAGCCTTCGACGAGCCGGGTGACGCCGGCCGCGGCATACGCCGCATTCGCCGAGTCGGTCTTCTGCGCCGCCGCGACGACGGCGTCAACCAGGTGGGCCGCGAGGGCGAGATCGCCGAGCAGCACGAGTTGTTCGATGCTGCCCACCGTGAGGTCGAGCACGCCCGCCCACGCCTCGATCCGTGCCTCGATGGTGAGGAGATCGAGCAGCAGCCGCTGATCGAGAGCGCGCACCTGTTCGTCGCTGACCGTCGAGACCCAGGCCCGGATGCGCACGGGCGGGTCGTCGCCGATCTTGTCCACGTCCATCGCCTGGGTGCGCGCCAAGGTCAATTCTCGGGCGTAGCCGTCCGACACGAACTGCGAGTCTGAATACGTGGTCAGCATCTGGGTGGAACTGGTCCACACGCTTTCAAACTGCGGATCCTGGCCGAACAGCGCCGCGGCCTGTTCGGTGGCGGCGGCGAGAATGCTCTGCTGCCGGTCGGGATCGGGCACGAGGGCTTGGAATGCGGCCGCCAGGCGATTGCTGGCGCCGCGATCTTTCACCACGTTCTCGACCAGGAACTTGGTGAGCATCTCATCGGTGAGACGCGCCTGCAGTTCGCCACCCAGGTCCAGGCGCGGCGCGGTGGTGCCCGGCGGCTGCAGGGGCGGCGGATCGGTGATCAGCGTGAGCAGCATCTCGGGCGACATCTGCGCCGCCGCGCCGGCCATGCGGTTCAGCACGGCGTCGAGCTCGCCCGGCTGGTGCTCCGCGGCGTAGTTCGCCAGGCCGTGCATCAATTCGAGCAGCGACTTGCGCTGTTGAATCGAGTCGTCGCCGCTGGCGCGGCCGTGCGCCTGCAGGCGTTCGGCGAATTGCGCGAGCCGCTCAGAATCCTTGGCCATCTCGAGCATGCCTGCCATGCCCGGTTCGAGGCTGCCGGATTCGTCCTGTTCCTCGTTCAGGGTCGAGAGAATGCGGTCCCACGACGCCGATTCGCTGCTGCCGGCCCGCTCGCGCAGCACTTCCGCGTAGTCAATTTCCTTGAGCGTGATCGACTGGTTGCCCGACGCGCTCCAGGCGTGGGCCACGCCGCCACTGGCGCGCGCGTCCTCGGGCGTCTTGGCCAGCAGCATCAGGAACGCGTGCCACTCGTCGGGCTCGAGCGTGCTCAGCAGGGTGATCTCGCCGATCAACTGCTGGTGAAGGAGCGCCGCGAGTTCGCTGGCGGCCGGATCGGGCTTGGCGAAGCCGCGGCCGCCAATCAACAGTGCATCCGGCAGGACGGTGATCGGCATCGGCCCGTTGTCGACGGCCTGCTTGCCGGCCTCGGTAATGCGTGCGAGGGCCGCCTGGATCGTCGGGTGGCTCGGCGGATACATCGACACCACGCGCGTGGCCGCCTTGCAGGCCTTGGCAAACTCGGCGAGCCGGCCCGCGGCCTCGGGCGACAGCGGCTCAGGCGAAGGGGGGGAAGGGGGTGCCATCGCTAAGGTGACCCCCAATTATAAGTACGCCAGCGGGTCGATGCCTACTGGCGGCCCATCGACGGCTTCGACGACCGCGCGGGGGAACTCGCCGCGCGCATCCCGGTCCCAGGTATTGGTCAGGAGGGGCGTTTCATACGGCGCGCCCTTGGCATCGAGCACCAGCTTCACCTGCGGCCGGAACGGATCCTCGGGGTGTGTCTGCGTGACGACCCCCACCTCCTCGGTGCTGAGCCGCACCAGCGTCCCCACCGGGTACAGGCCCATCAGGTTGACGAAACGGCGCACCAGCGCCGGGTGGAACGCCGTGCCGTCCTGCTGCCCCATGATGTGCTTGATGCGATCGGTGGCCAGCCCCGCGCGATACGCGCGGTTGCTGCGCAGCGCGTCGAACACATCGACCACGGTGACCACCATCGTGCACAGGTTCAACGTGCGCGCGCCGATGTTCTCGGGGTAGCCGCTCAGGTCCTGCTTCAGGTGATGCTCGAAGGCGACCACCGGCGCCAGCGCCGGCGTCTCGGGCGTGCGGCGCAGGATGTGCGCGCCGTCGACGACGTGGAGCTTCATGATGGTGAATTCTTCGTTGGTCAGCTTGTCAGGCTTGTTCAGGATCTCGAGCGGCGTGTGGACCTTGCCGATGTCGTGCATCAGCGCCGCGAAGCCGAACTCGCGCAGCATCGGGCCCTCGAGGTCGAGCGAGCGCGCCATGGCCATCGACAGCGCCGCGACGTTCACCATGTGCGTGAAGGTGTAGTTGTCGTGGCGCTTGAGCGCGGTGAGGGCCAGCAGCGACGTGCGATCCTGGTCAACCAGCTTCGACAGGCTGTCGATGATGCCGCGGGCGTCCGCAGGGTCTGGTTGCTCGCCCGCTTTCGCCGCCGTCCAGATCGTTTCCGCGGTCGACACGGCCTTGGTGTACATCTGCTTCGCCGCGGCGAAGCCGACCTCCTCGTCGTTCTCCTCTTCGGTGACCACCTTCGACACCAGGATGCGGCGAATGCCGCGCGACGTCAGGCGATCGTTCACGCCCGTGCGCGAGGTGCGGTCCGCGAGTTCGTCCATCAAGGCGCGAATGTCGGAGACCTCTACGCCGCGCGCGAACGTGATCTTCTCGATCTTCCGGTCGCGCATGTCGCGCAGCAGGCCGGCCAGCGATCCCGACCCGCGCGGCAGCCGCAAGTCGTTCACCACCACGTCGTCTTCCAGGAAGGCAACGATGACCGTCGGCGAGGTGACGAGCGCCGGCGTCAGCATGCCGTGCAGCGCCGTCGCCGACCGGTCGACCAGCGGGTGCGTCGGCGCGTAGAGCTCCGAGGCCCGCACCGCGGCGCCGAGGCGCCGGACGAGGTCTTCCGGTTGGGTGATCATGTCCGGGTCGCGGCCGCGGCCATTCGCCGCAGAAAGAAGTCGCCGGTGGTGGCCAGGCCGGTCACGGTTTGCTTCGCCCTCGGCGTGCCAATCTTCGACAGGGTGCACAGGGCCGCCTGGCGCAGCTGGGTGGTCTTGCCCCACGCCAGCCAGCGACGGCGTCTCGCGGCCGCCGCAATCTGCGGCAGCGCACGGTCGTCGCGGAACAAGGCCAGCGCGTCGAGCGTGTCGAGCACGAGTGACAGGTCATCGGCGAATGGATCGCTGTCGTCGAGAATGCGGCCCAGCATCGGCACCACGCGCGGGTCCTTGAGTCCCACGAGCGCGGCAATCACGGCCGTGCGCGCCTCCCCCGACGTCGCCTTGAGCACCATGTGCATGGCCCGCGCCGCGGCCGGGTCGTCGATCCGGGCCAGCGACGACACCGCCGCGTGCATCACGCGCACATCGGTGCGTCGCAGCAACGCCTGCAACGGCGGCACCGCGGCCGGCGTGCCGATCTGCCCGAGCAGGCGCGCCAGTTCGCGCTGCACGAACCAACGCTGGTCGTCGATGGCCGCCGCCAGGCCGGGGATCGCGGCCGTGCCGAGCTTGGCGAGCAAGGCCGAGGCGCGCTCGGTGGCCGCCCCGTCCTCCTTCTGATACACGCCGAGCAGCGCCGGCACCGTGGCCGCGCCAATGCCTCGGATGATGGCGTCGAAACTGCCGAGTTCCTCGTCGGCGAGATCGGCGACGCCGGCCGCCGCCTCGGCGAGGGCGCTGGAGGCGCCGAGCCCGTCGAGCGCGCGGCGGCAGGCCTCGGGGGCCAGCGACGGCGGGCGGGTGATCGCCGCGCCCAGTTCGGTGACGACCAGTACGGCGTCCGCAAAGGCTCCGGCGAGCAGCAGCTCCTCGACGAACGCCGCCATATCGCGGGCGGTCTCGCCCATGCGTTCCGCCTGCGACTCGTTGCGCAGCAGGTCGATCAGCAACTGGCCCGACAGGCGGCGGACGCTGTCGTGCCCGAGGGTCGTCAGCCACTCGGTGATCTCCGGCGGCAGGCCGCGGGCGGCCAAGTCAGCGGCGCGCTCGCCGGCCGAATCCATCGACTGCCGGTACTCGGTCGACACGTATGTCGACTCGTCGTACCGGAGCAGCAACTCGTCGAGCGACTGCCGGATGTCGTCGATCGGCCGCTTGCTGCCGAAGTCGCGTTCCGAGATCAGGCGCTTGGCGAGGGTCAGCACGCGCCGCTTGCGGGCGGCATCGGGGGCCAACGTGTCGAGCACCTTGGCCAGCCGGTGGGTGGGGTGGCCCGGCGACGACAGCGCGCGCGCGAGTAACATGGCCACTTGCTGATCGTCGAACGCCTGCTTGAGCGCCCCGACAATCCGCACGCCTTCGCCCGCGCTCTCTTCCTGCAACATCAGTTCGAGCGCGGTGGACGGGTCGAGGCTTGACGCCGCCAACGCCAGCGACTGGATCAGTTCCTGCACCCGTTCGGGCTCGAGGGCGGCGACCGTCTTGGCGATGTGCCGATACACGGCCAGCACCGTGGCAGCTTGTGTGGTCACCAGCGGCGAGCCATCCGGTGTGGTGAAGGCCTCCTTGCTGTCCTTGGCCAGCTCGCCAATGGCGCCCACGTCTCGTGAGATGTCCAGCAGGCGCTGTTGCTCGTCGGCGCTGAAGGTCGAGCGGCCCATGATAATGGACCGCACAATCGCCTTCCAGGTGGTATCGCGGCGCGCCGCCCCCTCGTCCAGTTCGCGCTCGAGGATTTCCTGGTAATCGATCTGCTCGATGACAATCGCACTCTGGTCTTCCGCGTCCCAGATCGCCGCCGGTCCGCCCCGCTCGCGGCGCGTCTGGCGATCCAGCCCCAGCATGGCCAGCAGGGCCCGGACGACGGGCTCTGGCGGCGGCAGCATCACCGTGATCTGCAGTATGTCGCGGTCGTGCAGCAGCTCGGCGCACTCCACCACCGCAAGGTCGTTCGATTCGAGCGGGACACCGTCGATCAGGAGCTGGTGAGGCGTCACCGCCAGCTGCATCATGCCGCCGGACGCCGCCTCGGCGGCGGCGGCCACCAGGCGCTCCACGGCGAGCACCACCGCCGAGTGCTCAGGCGGATAGAAGGACCAACTGCGCTGCGCGATCGTGATCGCGCGCGCCAGGGTCATGGCGCATCGAGTGGTGTCGGCGGGCGAGGCCGTTCGCTGGGACATGCGAATACCTACGATATACTGCCAACCGCCCATGCGAGCCGTCGACATCATTCGCGCGAAGCGGGACGGCGACGCATTGTCGCGCGAGGCCATCGAGGCCTTTGTCACGGGCGTCACCGACGGATCGTGGCCCGATTATCAGGCTTCGGCCCTCCTGATGGCGATTGTCCTGAAAGGCATGAACGCCGTCGAAACCGCCTGGCTCACTGGCGCCATGGCGCGCTCGGGCGAGCGCGTCGACCTGAGCCACATCCCCGGCATCAAGGTCGGGAAACACAGCACCGGCGGCGTCGGCGACAAGGTGTCGATCGTCCTCGCGCCGCTGGCTGCGGCGTGCGGGGTGGTGGTGCCGAAGATGTCGGGCCGCGGGCTTGGCCACACCGGGGGCACGCTGGACAAGCTGGAGAGCATTCCCGGCTTTCGCGTCGCGCTCTCGCTGGACGAGTACAAGGCGATACTCGCCGAGGTGGGCTGCTGCCTGATCGGCCAGACGGCGACGATTGCGCCAGCCGACAAGGCGCTGTACGCGTTGCGTGACGTGACCGGCACCATCGAAAGCCTGCCCCTGATTGCCTCGTCCGTGATGAGCAAGAAGCTCGCGGAAGGCAGCAACGCCCTGGTGTTGGACGTCAAGTGCGGCCGCGGCGCGTTCATGCAACACGCCCCGGAGGCGCGGGCGCTGGCGCGGGCCCTGGTCTCGATCGGCACGGCGGCCGGCGTGCGCACCGAAGCGTTTATCACCCGGATGGATGTGCCACTCGGCCGCGCCGTGGGCAACGCCCTGGAGGTCGCCGAGTGCATCGAGGTGCTGAAGGGCCGGGGGGCGGCGGATCTGACAGATCTGATTGTGCGGTTGGCAACGCGGATGGTGCGCCTCGCCGGCCGGGCCGCGAGTGATGAAGAGGCGACGGCCGTCGTGCGGCACGCGCTGGCGTCCGGTGCCGCGCTGGCGAAGTTGCGCGCGATGATTGCGCGGCAGGGTGGCGACGCGTCGGTCGTCGATGATCCCAGCCGCCTGCCGTCGGCATCGCTCACGCGCCTGGTGACCGCGCCGCGCGCTGGCATCGTCACCTCACTGGACGCGCTGCTCATCGGCCGTGCCGCGGTCGCGCTCGGTGCCGGCCGCGACCAGAAAAGCGACACTGTCGATCTGTCCGCCGGCATCCTGCTGCACAAGAAGCCGGGCGATACGGTGACGGCGGGCGAGCCGGTGGTTGAACTCCGCTACAACGATCCGGCCCGTCTCGAGGCCGCCGTCACCCTGGCGACGCAGGCCGTGGTGGTCGGCGACCTGGCGCCAGCCGACCAACCGCTCGTGCTTGGCTGGGTGCACGACAGCGGCGAGACGATGTTCGTCGCCGGGATGTAAGGTGCTCGGGTGCTCGGGTGCTCGGGTGCTCGGGTGCTGAGCAGACGAAGAGTGAGGAACATGTGGGAATGTTGAGCACGTTGCAACCGTTGATTGGGCTCGTCGGCATCCTCGGGCTGGCGTACGCGTTGTCGACCAACCGTCGCGCCATCAGCCCGCGCGTCGTCGGGTGGGGGCTCGGCCTCCAGGTGCTGTTCGCCCTCATCGTCTTGAAGACCAGCGTGGGCCAGCGCGTGTTCGAAGTGCTGGGCGAGAAGATGCGCCAGTTGCTCAACTTCTCGATCGTCGGATCGGGCTTCGTCTTCGGCGCGGTCGGTGACGCGTCGGTGTGGAGCCGGGTGATGACCGGCGCGCTCGGCGAAGAGGGCGCACGCTACGGGGTGGTGTTCGCGTTCCAGATTCTGCCGACCATCATCTTCATCGCCGCGCTGTTTGCCATCCTCTATTTCATCGGCGTGATGCAGTTCATCGTCCGGTTGTTTGCCGTGGTGATGAACAAGGTGATGGGCGCGAGCGGCGCGGAGTCGCTAAACGTGGCCGCCAGCATCTTCATGGGCCAGACCGAAGCACCGCTGACCATTCGCCCATTCCTCGCCCGCATGACGCAGTCGGAGCTGATGACCGTGATGACCTCCGGCATGGCTCACGTCTCCGGCGGCATCATGGCCGCCTACATTGCCTTCGGCATCGACGCCAAGCACCTGCTCACGGCCGTGATCATGACGGCGCCGGGCGCGCTGATGATGGCCAAGATGTTCGTGCCCGAAACCGAAACGCCCGAAACGCGCGGCACGGTCAAGCTCGAGGTGGTGAACACGGACGTCAACATCATCGACGCCGCCGGCCGCGGCACCGCCGAAGGCCTGCACCTGGCGATGAACGTTGGCGCCATGTTGATTTCGTTCGTGGCGCTGATTGCGCTGGTCAATGCCATTCTCGGCGCCGCCGGAGGCTGGCTCGGCCTTGACGGATTGTCGCTGCAAACGATCTTCGGCTGGGTCTTCGCGCCGGTGGCGTGGAGCCTGGGCGTGCCCTGGAAAGACGCCGCCACGATCGGCAACTTGCTGGGCACACGCATGGTGCTCAACGAATTCATCGCCTTCGCGCAATTGGGCGGCATGAAAGACGCGCTCGACCCGCGGTCGTTCACGATCGCGACCTTCGCGCTGTGCGGCTTCGCCAACTTCGCGTCCATCGGCATGCAGATTGGCGGCATCGGCGCGCTCGCGCCCACTCGCCGCGGCGACTTGGCCAGGCTGGGCTTGCGCGCCATGCTGGCAGGCACGCTCGCCAACTTCCTGACGGCCATTATTGTGGGCTTCCTACTGTGAGCAACTTCGATCGGGTGACGGAAGCCGCCGAATGGCTGCGGGGCCACGGCTGCGGTGGTGCGGATGTGGCGGTGGTGCTCGGGTCCGGACTCGGGGACTTCGCCGATCATCTCAGCGACGCCTTCACCATCCCGTACGGCGAGATCCCGCATTGGCCGGCGTCCCGGGTGATCGGCCACGCCGGTAAGCTGGTCGGCGGTACCCTCCGCGGCAAGCACGTGCTGGCGTTGTCGGGTCGCGTGCATGGGTATGAAGGGCACGACATGACGACCGTGACCTTCGCCATGCGTGCGATCGGCCGGCTCGGCGTACCGCACGTGATCCTGACCAACGCGGCCGGCGGCATTTCACCCAACTGCTCGCGCGGCGTCTTGATGGTGATTGACGATCACATCAACCTGATGGGCGACAACCCGCTCGTCGGACCCAACGACGAGCGCTACGGGCTGCGCTTTCCCGACATGACTCACGTCTATTCGCCGCGCTTGCGGGCGCTGGCCGACGAGGCCGCAACGCAGCAGGGCGTACCGGTGCAGCACGGCGTCTATGCCGCCGTCCTGGGGCCGAGCTACGAGACGCCCGCGGAGATTCGCGCGTTCCGGGCGCTCGGCGCCGATGCGGTGGGCATGTCCACGGCTCCCGAAGCCATCGTCGCGCGACACATGGGCATGGAGGTGCTCGGCATCTCCTGCATCACCAATGCGGCGGCCGGTGTCTTTCCGGATCCGCTGCTTCACGAGGAAGTGATGGCAACGGCGCGGCAGGTGAAAGGGCAGTTCATCGGACTGCTGGAGGGGATCGTTGGCCGCCTCTGAGGCCCTGATCGCCGCGGCGCGGGCGGTTCGCGATCGCGCGGTCGCCGACTTCTCCGGCTTCAAGGTCGGCGCGGCGCTCGAGACGGCCGGCGGCCAGATCATCACCGGCTGCAACGTCGAGAACGCCAGCTACGGCCTCACGCTGTGCGCCGAGCGGGTCGCCGTCTTCAAGGCCATCTCCGAAGGCCACCGCACCTTCACGCGCATCGTCGTGGTGGCCGACACCGAATCGCCCACACCGCCTTGCGGTGCGTGCCGCCAGATCCTGTGGGAGTTCGGTGGCGACCTCGAAGTGGTGATGGCGAACCTGACGACGGTGACCGCCACGCTGCGGATGCGCGAACTCCTGCCGCTGCCGTTCGACAAGCGCCTGCTGTAGGGGGCGCATTCCTTGACGGGAGCGGTTTCTTGACGGGATGGTGCAGACGGCAAACACCGCTCGTCGGGCGCGCTGCACCCGCCGCTGGGCCGGTGTTTCATGTGAGTCAGGTTCGGTCGTGGCTACGGAAAAGGAGGGACGAATAAACGCGATGAGAGCGAAAGCGTACATCGAGACGACCGTCATCAGCTATCTCACGGCCCTTCCGAGCCGCGACTTGGCCTTGGCGGCTCACCAGCACGTGACGCGCGATTGGTGGAGCACCCGCCGTGCGTTCGAGTTGTACGTCTCGCACGTGTTTGCCGCGTTGCTGTCCCACTCACGCGATATTTTCGGGAGGCCGCTAATACGGACTATCGTCCCGTTGGCGGGCCCGTCCCACTTCGGAACAAAAGAAGGCCAAGCTAAGGAGCAACTTCATGAAGTATAAAATCAGTGTTTCCGTCGTCCTTGGGGTCATGCTGGCGGCGGGTTCGGCGTGGGCGCATCACAACATGTCGGCCCTCTTCGACTTCAATCAGCGATTCACACGGACCGGCACGCTCACCAAAAGCGACTGGAGGAATCCCCACATCGAGTTGTCCGTGGAGGCCAAGAGCGACCTGGGCCAAGTGCAGAAATGGAGGTTTGAGGGACCGTCGCCCGGCGTTTTCCGAACCCTCAACGTCGGCAAGAGCAATTTCGAGAGCGCCATCGGCAAGACCGTAACGGTGGAAGCCAGCCGCGCCAGGGACGGCTCTCTCTGGGGGCTCATACGGATCATCACCCTGCCGGACGGGACGGTTGTGTCGTTATGTCCGCAAAATTGTTGAAGTCTAGAGGATTGAGCACGACGGCTGCCGGTTCTGGAACGGAGGGTTCCACGTGAAGAATACTTACCAGGTTGCGATGGTGATGGCGGCGGTTGCCTTGTCTGCCGCCCTGCTGCTGGCTCAGGCGCCCGCCCTGGCCCAGGCGCCGGCCCCTGCCAATGCCGACGACAAAGACAAAGCCTTGAGGGCCAAACGAATCGCCGAAGTGTTCGAGAGAGACGCTCGAGTGCTCACGGTGTTCGACCGCCAAGGGAAGGTTGTGGCTACGGTCGGGGAGCGCGCGCTTTACAACCAGGCGGTCTTCTCGCCGGACCGGACACGCTTGGCCGTGAGGAAGTTCGATTTGGAGAGCGAAACCGAGGACCTCTGGGTGCTGGATGTGGCCACGGGGAACAGCACACGGATCACCTCCAGTCAGAAGGGGGAACCGGCGCGGGCGGTGGTCTGGTCTCCGGACGGCAGCCAGTTGGCTTATGCTGCGTTGCGCGGGGGCTATGAGGGTCTGTACCGAAAAGCTTCGAACGGCGAGGGAGCCGAGGAGCTCCTGTACCAGCATCCCGGCGCGGCCATGAACCTGAGAGACTGGTCGCTGGACGGACGCTTCCTGAGCTTCTCCGCGACGGACCTTTCGGGCGGGACCTTGTACGCGCTGCCGCTCGGTGGCGATGGGGAGCGCAAACCCATCCAGGTCTTTCGCAGTGAGTTTCAGTTGATGGGATCGCGCCTTTCTCCCGACGGCCGCTTCCTAACCTACGCATCGAACCAGTCCGGAAAAAATGAAGTCTATGTCCGTCCGTTCGACCCATCGGCTGGTGCGGGGGTTACACCGGCCGCGGGGCCATGGCAGGTGTCCGACCAAGGTGGCCAGGGCACGGCCTTTTGGCGGCGGGACGGCAAGGAAATGTACTATGTGGCCGCCGATCGAGGAGTGATGGTGGTGGAGGTCAGCACCACTCCCACGTTCAAATTCGGAAAGCCGAAGTTGCTGTTCCGCCTGTCGGAGGCGGTCCCCGTCATTCCGAGTTCGGCCAGTGTCAGCCGCGACGGGCAGCGATTCGTGATTCTTGCGCCCCATGCACCGACCCTTCAGCAGATTACGGTGTTCGACCGCCAAGGGAACGTTCTGAGCACGGTGGGGGAACCTGGTCGTTACAGAAATCCGGCGCTCTCACCGGACGGAACAAGGGTGGCAATTGCGAGGATTGTTCCACAGACGGGCAACGAGGACATCTGGACGTTCGACGTCGCCTCGGGTAAGGGCACGCCAGTCACGAATGATACCTCACCGGACGATACGCCGATCTGGTCTCCGGACGGCAAGCAGGTGGCCTATGTGTCGATACGCCGGAGCTTCTCCAGCATCTATCGAAAAGCGTGGGACGGAACTGGCAATGAAGAGCAACTGTTTCAGTACACGCCGGGCGCATTCATGGAGCTGGCGGACTGGTCGGCGGACGGCAAGTTCCTGAGCTTCCACGACGGCTGCCATGGACTCTTGTTGGTGGTGCCGCTCAGTGGAGATCAGAAAGCTCTTGAGCGGAAAGAGATCGAGTGGCTGCGCGACGAGTACAACGTGGCCCAGGCCCGGTTTTCTCCCGATTCCCGCTTCATGGCCTACCTGTCGAACGAGTTCAAGACCTCGGAGGAGATCGATGCCGAGATATCTGAGGTCTATGTGCGCCCGTTTGATGTCACCAAGGCCGATGTCAGCGCGGGAGGCGCGAAACCGGTGCAGGTTTCCACGGCGGGCGCCTTGGGCATGATCTTCTGGCGGCAGGACGGCAAGGAAATGTACTACCTGACTCCCGATTGGGAGGTGATGGCGGTGCAGGTTATTACGACGCCGACGTTTCAGGCGGGGACGCCCAGGCTTCTTTTCAAGTTACCGGCCCCCGTGCTCGGACCTTCTGCGGCACACTGGAGAAACGTCAGCCGCGACGGTCAGCGTTTCGTGTTCACTACAAGTGTGCCGGTGAGTGTGTCCGCGCGTTGAGGTCCACTGGCGGGGCTTGCGTGCCTCGTATCTCGGCCCAATCTGCGGCTGCATTTTCCGCGGCTCGAATCTACATCCGCTCGTCGCCCGACGGCCCATAAATGGAGGCTCTTCTGGAAATCGAGTGGGTGATTTGAGGGCATTTTAGAGCGGGGGCAGCATGCAGGGAGTGTCAGCAATTCTGTGTGTGGGGCGTGGTTGAAACGTCGCGACTCACCGTTCCGTTCGTCTTTGTTTTCTTCTCTCCTCAACACGCAGGATGGGTGTGGACGCTTGTGGGAAACCGCGTTCTGTGCGGTTTTCCAAGTCCTTGTGGGCGCGTTCTGTGCGTCCACAGGGACGACAGCGTCCATGCCCTCTTCGTTCCGGCCGCCCGCGAGCATACGACGCTGGCGGGGCCACGAAGCGATCCTCGTGGAGGATCGCAAACTGGTTCATGGCGGTCTTCCACGCCGGCGAGGCACGCGACCACGCGGCCGTGATGTTGTGCAGGGCCAGCCAGATCAATTTCGTGGCGGCCGCCGTACAAGGGTGATGACACGCGCCCTCAGCTCACCGAAGACACCGCGCACCGTGGGTTGTGGACGACAACCAGGGAAAGGGTATGCATCCCACAGCCGCTGCCGTCGCCTCGCTGAATTGGCCATCGGGAAATCATCTCCGTTTCGAGCACCCCCGAAAACACCAATCTTCACTCGGAGTACGCTCGATTTACCCCCTCAAATCACCCACTCGATTTCCAGAAGAGCCTAAATGGAAGGCACCGGCACGCCCAGCATCCGCAGGTAGACGCTGAATTGCCCGCGGTGGTGGACCATGTGGTTCAGCACGAAGTTCCGCATCACCGCCGCCTTGGGCATCGTGAAGACTTCCTTGCCGCCTGCCTTCAGGGTCCACGGCGCCATGAATTCCGGATCGGTCTTGCCGGTCAGGTTCGCGCGGCCGGCCTTGAGGTTGGTGTCGAACATCGCGAGCACCGCCTCGCGCGTGGCCGGTCGCTGGTAATCCGGCGGACGCTGCGTCGTCATCTCGAGGGCGCTCTGGGTCATCGTCATCGTCGTCCAGAGCGGCATTTCCGCGAGGTGTTCGGCCAGGCGGCCGAGTGTCACGCTGGTCGGGTGCGGCTTCCAGTCGAACTGACCGTCGGGCACCCGATCGAGCAACTTGCGCGTGAGCCCCATCTCACGATCGAACTCGGGAAGCAGCGCGTCAATCAAAGGCATCCCGCAATTCTAGCGCCCGCCATGCCGTTTATCGCCCTCGTGCCCAGGCGCGGACCGGGTATCATCGGCGCATGTCACGACTACTGATCCTTGCTCTCGGAGCGGCGCTCGGCAGCGCCACGACCGTCGCCGTCTCGACTGCGGCGTGGGCACGACAAGATGCCGTCAAGGTATCGCCGCAGCTGTACAACGTGCGGCTCGAAAACGATCGTGTGCGCGTGCTGGAGTACCGGATGGGCCCGGGCCAGACCGAGCCGAAACACGACCATCCGCCCTTCGTGGTCTACTTTCTGGGCGATGG
Organism: Vicinamibacterales bacterium; assembly: GCA_038919385.1. Taxonomy (GTDB): domain Bacteria; phylum Acidobacteriota; class Vicinamibacteria; order Vicinamibacterales; family UBA2999; genus 12-FULL-67-14b. The sequence goes on from JBCKZH010000026.1 coordinate 31,994, forward strand.
GCTCGTGCAGGCGACTGCCGCGGATGGCACGACGTCCGAAACGAAGGTCACTCGAGGCGATGTCGGGTGGCGCGACCATACGACCCACACGATCCGCAACGCCGGCACCACCGACGTTCACGCCCTCATCATCGAGCCCAAGGCACGCTGAACCGCACGGCCATGCGGGAGCGGGCTGCATGTCACTACTCGCGTTGCCTCGGGCCGCCTAACACTACTTTGTCAGGTTGATTCTGGGCCTCTCGGTGGAAGGGCTTGTACGAATGTGATGCATTGTGTACGCTGCGCGCGTGCCCACTGGCCCGGCGCGTGCGTTGTTGCGACGCCTGGGCCAGTTTCTCGACGGCTTCAGCGCGTGCTTCAGCCGCCAGTCGCAGCGGGCTGCCGCGAGTCAGTACCTCGACGGGCTGTTGAACGACAGCGAGCGGAAGTCCATGCCGGCGATGCATGGGCGGTTGAGCGACCCGTGCCAGTCTCAGGCGCTGCCGCACTTCATCACCCATTCGCCCTGGGACGCATCGCGGGTGTGGACGCACCTCCGCACGGTCGTGCCGTGTCGGACCGGGATTCTCGCGATCGATGACACCGGGTTCCCGAAGCAGGGCACGCAGTCGGTCGGCGTGCAGCGGCAGTACTGTGGCGCGCTGGGGAAGATCGGCCATGGCCAAGTGGCCGTGTCGAGTGCGTTGATCGCGGACGGGCGCACCTGGCCATTGGCCTTCGACCTCTACTGTACCCGCCGCGTGGACCGACGACGCCCCGCGGCGCGCCGCCGCCGGCGTGCCGCCCACGCTCCGGTTTCGCGAGCAGTGGCGCATCGCGCTGGCCCAGGTGCGCACGGTGGTGAAGGCGGGGTTCACCGTCACCGGCGTCGTGGTCGATGCCGATGACGGTAGCACCGCCGCGTTCCGCGCCGGGCTCGAGCGCCTCGGCCTCGCCGATGGCGTGGCGATTCGGGGGGCAGCGACGTTCACGCTGGCCGACGTGAAGGGCTCGCACACGGCCACGGCGCTCGCGGCGTCGGCCCCGGCAGACGCGTGGCAATCGATCACGTGGGGGACGGGGACGGGCGGCCCGCTCACCGCCGACTTCGTCGCCCTGCGCGTCCGCCCGGCGAAGGGGCGGGGCGAGCGCTGGCTCCTCTGCGAACGCTCGGTCGCCGAGGCGCGGAAATACTGTTTGCTCCACCTTCCGCCCACCACGCCCCTGCGCGACCTGGTCGCGCTCGCGCGCAGTCGCTGGCCCATCGAACAACAGTACCGCGAGCGCAACGACGACCTCGGGCTCGATCACTTCGACGGGCGCCGCGATCGGGGGTGGGCCCATCACGTCGTCCTGACGGCCGTCGCGTTCACCTTCTTACAGATCGAACGCGGGCGCGCCACGGCGGACGGCCCGCGGCCCACCCTGCCCGTGGTCCGCGGCTGGGCGCGCGGGATCAGGGGGCTGCTCTATGTGATCCACAATCGGCGGCTGCTGCACATGCTCGACAGCTTTCGCCGGAATGCGCCGCTCCGAAGATGACAAAGTAGTGTTAAGCTGCCCACCCTGAACAGCCTCGGCTCGCGCGAGAGCGGACCGCGAGCGGGTCGGCTCGACTGGCGGTGCGGAGAGCAGACCCCCAATGCAACGAATACCACCTACGTCCCGGTAGCTTGCGATGTAGTGCCCCTTTCGGTCCCGGTGGTTGTATCGGAAGATGACGTCGACGAGCTTGCCGTGGAGCTTGCCGAAGGTCAATGCGTAGAGCCTGCTCAGCCATCGGTAGTAGGTCTCCATGCTCTTCATGTTCTGGGTGAAGTTGATGGTGATCAGTTCGTCGATCAGCTCGTCGGCCCTTTCGTTGAAGAATCCCTCCAGCCGGGCTGGTGGGCCGCCGATGGTGGGCTGATAGAGCTGGGTAAAGACATAGGCGCCTGGCAGGGATTTGAGGAAGCGGAGCCGATCCATGTCTTCTTCGAGGCTGGTATCGAAGCCGTACATGAAGACGAACTCGACGTTGTCGCTGCGGTGGAAGTGGAACAAATCGTAGCGCTTTCTGATCTGCTCCAGGCCGCGTGCGCGGTTGAGACTGAAATAGTACGCCGGTCGAGTGAAGCGAGTATTGGAGCAGCGGATACGCCGGATGAGCCTGGCCAGGACCTCGTCGACCATGCGCAGATCCATGGTCTGAGTGAAGTTGACGGCGATATCGCGTGAGGCCATTTCCTCGAGAAGATCCGCTGCGCGTGGATGGGAGAGGATGTTGTCGTCGAGCAGGATGAGCTTATTGCGGCCCTGCAGGAGGCCGTCGAGATCGCTGACGACGCGCACACCGCCTTCCTTCTCGGGCACGATGCAGAAGGAGCAGCGCAGGGGGCAGCCGCGGGTGACGAAGCCGAGGGCACGGTCTCCGAGCTCGGGGTAGAGGGTGTAATCCGGCGGAAGCGCCTCGATCTCCGGCGGCAAGCGGCGCTGAAGATCGACACCGGAGCCACCGAAGGTAATCGCGTCTCCGAAACGCCGGCGAAGCAGCTCGATCTTTCGCTGCGAGGCGGCGGTGAAGAAGACCGAGCTCGCGAAAACCTGGTCGGCCGATCGCACCCGAGTGTCCCACCGCGCCAGCTCCACGCGCCTTCCCTGACTCTTCAGGTGTCGGCTGAGCTTCATCAGTGCGAGATTCGGCAGCTGGCTGTCGATGTCGATGAGCAATGTCGTTCCCATCGGAAGGTGACGCGGCCGAGGCGGTGATTGGCGTTCTGCTTGCTCCGGCAGGCAGAGCCTTTTCCCGCCGAGCTTCGAGGCTGCGCGACGAGCTTGCTCGCCAACAGTTACGATGAGCTGCATCGACGGCAGGTATCGGTCGAGAAGGCCGAGCCAGGCTGCCGCGCGGTTCGGGTCGGCCCAGCACGCGTCGGGTCGATCCATGATCACCACGCCGGGAGCCTCCAGCGGCGTGCCGTGGTGCGGGTAGGCATCGAGGATATGGCGCGTCGCATCGACGACCGGAATTGCCGCAGCTTTCTGCCACGCACGGAGCTCGGACCAGGACGAGCCGAAGTCGCACCCTTTTTCGCGCCACAGCCGGGTGTCGATACCCACTCCTTCCTCCAGAAGCTGACAGAGGGACTCCAGCGTGCGAATCGCGGGGACCCGCGACTTGCCGATCGCGCGGTAGTGCAGCCGGGTCAGGAACGCGACCGGGTCTGTCACGTGGGCGGCTCGGTCGAACAACGACCGAAGACGGCCAACGCGAAACAAAGGATCACCAAAGGTGAAATCGTCGGTACCCCGATGCGGTCGCGGGCTGCGTCCGTAGGCGAGCGTGAAGAAAGCCGTGTTGCCGCTGCGAAAGCGGCCCCTGTACTTCTCAAGACGCTCCGGAACGAGGCGGAACTCGCGAGCCTCGAGTATCTCGACCCGGCCGCCTGCATCGATACGGAGACCGTAGGCCCCGATTGGTGTTCCGTCTGCCCCGCGGTCATAGGGCGCGTGTCGGGCGTGGATGCTCTCCAGGTGCAACGGCAAAGACGCGTCGGCGACAAGGTCCTCTGGTGCCGAAACGAGATGGGGAGCGAATCGCACTCCCGAGCAGGCGAGCGCGGTGAGGCGCAGAAGCTCTCGGCTGGCACGGCCGGCCGGAAGGATCGTCCATTTGCGAAGCGCGCGATTCAGGGAGAGCCGCCCGTTCCCGTTCCAACGCGCGTTCTCGTAGTCGATACGCAGGATGTACATCGCAGCTCAGAAGCCTTGGCGTCGTGGCGCAAGGTGCTTCTTCTGGCGAATGGGAGGGGGAAAGTCCAGGGCGCCACGAAAGTGTCTCTGAGCTACGTTCATCCAAAGACCCATCAGACCTCCCCGCTGCCGCGGCGCCCGCATCGCGTTGGCGCTAAAGCGGGACACTGCACGAGCCGAACGCTTCGGACTGACCCGCGGCGCAATCACAATTCAGAGCGCCGTCTGGTCCAGCGCGATGTTAGACCGACATCCGTAAGTTCTTCCAAGCGAATTCCTCGGCCCTGTTCAAGAGCCACCCGGGAAACCGTGATTCGTCGCAAGAACTCGGGGTGATGTTCGAGCCGATAGTCGAACCAGTCGTCGTCTGACTCGAACCCGATGATCACCCCGGCTGGTCGCCCATGCCGCGTGATGACGATCTCTTCGGCCGCCGCGAGCCGCAAGTACTTCGACAGATCGTCCTTAACCTTGGCCAGGGCCACCGCTCTCACCGGGCGTGCCTTCCTGATCGAGCCAGGCTTGGGCCTCTTGTTTTTCGATGATCGCGAGGATTTCGACTGAGGTCTCGGTAACGTCATAGAACACCCTGAGATCGTTGACCCGGAGACGATACTGCGGCTGCATCAGGCCCCGGAGCCGCTTAATGCGACTCTTGCTGGTTTTGGTCGGCTCGAATCGGAGGTGGCGCTCGAGGGCATCTCGGACCTCGCCGCGGACACGGGCAGGGAGCCTCTGAAGCGCCTTGCCGGCGTCGGGCGCCAACACGATCTCGAACCGCATTCTGGCTAGATCATAGCCAGATTAACGACCAACTGCAATTCGTCGACCCTTGGTCGATCAAGGGTTTGTCTTCAGGGGATGGTTCTCATGGCGTTTTCCCATCCGCCAAGAAGATCACTGCCTCGCTACGTTTGGCGCGCCAGTTTGATCTTCAGGCGACTGTGCTCGATGCCCAGATCAACCCATGCGTCGCTCAATTCCTTGAAGCGCTTGTAGTTGGCGACCTGGCGACGAACTTCGGGCACCGCGTCACGTGCGATGTACTCGGTTCGGCTTCTCATGGCCCGCGTATAGCTGAGCTGGTAGTAGGCACCACTTTGGTTCGCTGGATCTTTGAACTGACGGGTTAGCGAGCCCGGGCGCATCCCATCGATGGCGGCGAGACCCACTGTGATTGTGGCAATGCGTTGTTGGATCTGGCGCAGGCGTTTGTGTGTCATTGGTATAGCCTACACATGCTATACTTGCCTGTCACCCACATTCGAAAGAACACGATGCCGCTGTGGACCGCCTGGTGGAATGCGATGTGGTTGCTGCGCCCGGCGTTCTCGCGTCTGCGCAGCTTCATGTGGTTCGCCACAGTGGTCGCCGGTGTTACGGTGCGCACCGATCTGTTGGGCGTCACCAGCATCGTGCGGGCGCTCACGCTTGAGCCGCGCTTCGACAACAACCTGCTGGATAACTGTCACAGCGATGGCGTGAAGATCGATCGACCCGAGTGCGCTGTGAGCCAAGGTGGTGCTGCGCTTGTTTCCCAATCCGCTGCGCGTCAATGGCCGACGGGTTCTGGTCGCCGATGGCATCAAGGTTGCCAAGTCCGGCAAGAAGATGCCTGGCGTCAAGCTGCTGCATCAGGAGTCGGACTCCAATACCAAACCTGACTACATCATGGGACACTCCCTGCAGGCGGTGAGCCTGCTGGTGCAGGCCGCCCAGAGTGTCTTTGCGGTACCACTGGGCGCGCGCATTCACGAGGGTCTGGTCTGGTCCAACCGGGACCGGCGTACCTTGCTCGACAAGATGCTGGCCGTGCTGGGCATCCTGGCGATCAAGGAGCCGTTCTACCTCGTGGCCGATGCGTACTACGCCGCCGGTAAGGTCGCACGCGGCCTGCTCGAGCAGAACAACCACCTGCTCACGCGGGTGCGGTCCAATGCGGTGGCCTTCAATCAGCACATCGAGCAGGACACGACCCAAAGAGGCCGACCCCGGCTCTACGGTGCCAAGGTCAAGCTCAAATCATTGCTGAGCGATTGCGGGCTCAAACAGTCGGCACAGAGCCCCGTTTATGGCGAGCACGATGTCACCATCGAGTATCGGACCTGCGATTTGCTGTGGCGTCCGCTGGGGCGACTGGTGCGCTTCGTGGCGGTCACGCACCCCACGCGAGGTTCGTGTCTGTTGATGCGCACGGACACTTCCTTGAGTGCCATCGAGATCATTGGCCTGTATGGCTTGCGCTTCAAGATCGAGCACAGCTTCAAGCAAGCGGTGCGTCCGATCGGCTCATTCGCGTACCATTTCTGGATGCAGGACATGAAGCCGCTTCGTCGCCGAAATGGCGACCAATATCCTGGCGAAATTCATCGTCGAGCGCCAGGATGCTGAGAGATACGAGCTATTTCGATTGTCTTCGTGACCTGAAAATGCGGGGTGAACTCGGCACTCACGAGTAATGTGGAGTCCCGGAGAAACGGCCTCTGCTATTGCAGCCACCCGGGCCGATCTCTTCACATTTCTAT
>JBCKZH010000027.1:0-37390 GCA_038919385.1 Vicinamibacterales bacterium
AATCTGAACGGCTTGGAGAGCCAGCGGCAGGCGGTCTCTTCGAGAAAGCGCTCCGCATCGGTGCCGGCGACATCGCCGGTCACAAAGATCACGCGCCGCGCCAGCGCCGGCGTCGCCGCGGCCATCGCGCGGTAGAACTGCATGCCGTCAATGCGCGGCATCTTCAGGTCGCAGACGATCAGATCGTAGTTGGCTTCGGTGAGGCGGGTCAGGCCCTCTTCACCGTCGCCGGCGCGATCGACGGTGAACCCCGCATCTTCAAGCGCCTCTGACACTGCCACCGCCAGCGCGGGTTCGTCCTCCACCACCAACACCCGCAAGCCCTTGAACGCCTCGAGCGAGATCGGCTGCTGCGCCGCGCGCGCGGCCGGCACGTTCAGGTGCTGGCCCGACACGGGCAGCTCGACGAAGAACGACGCGCCCACCTTCGCGCTTCGCGCTTCGGTGGGCAAGCCCTTGGCAGGGTTAGACTCCAGCCAGATGCGTCCGCTGTGTTCCTGCACGATGGCGTAGGCCACGGTCAGGCCGAGGCCGGTGCCTTGCCCCACTTCCTTCGTCGTAAAAAACGGATCGAACACTCGACCCTGCCTCTCCTCCGCAATCCCCGGCCCATCGTCATTCACCTCGAGCACGGCGGAGCCGCGATCGACATCGTGCGAGGTCCGCACGACGATGGTGCCGCGGCCGTTGGCGCCAAGGCAGGCCTGCTCGGCGTTGATCACGAGGTTGAGCAGCACCTGCTTGATCTGGTGGCCATCGGCAAACACCTCCGGCAGTCCGCTCGACAGCGCCTCGACCACCTGGATGTTGCTGACCTTCTGCTCGTAGGCGCGCAGCGCGAGGGTTTCGCGCACCACTTGATTGAGATCCACCATGGCGCGCGTGGTCTGTCGCTTGCGCGCGAAGGTCAGCAAGTTGCGGACGATGCGGGCGGCACGTTCAGATTCGGCGAGGATGACTTCGAGACCCTGCCGCGTCTTGTCGTCGACGTTGCGCTCGGCGAGCCGCTCGGCCCACGAGAGGATGGTGGCCAGCGGGTTGTTCAGCTCGTGCGCGACACCTGAGATGGTCTGGCCGAGCGCGGCCATCTTCTCGGCCTGCAGCAACTGGTAGCGGCCGTCGCGCGATTGGTCGTCCAGCTTCTTGCGCGCGCTGACGTCGCGGACGAGCGCCTCGATGTGCAGCGTAGCCGGCTCAGGCAACACTGAAGGGTCGCCTCTACGACTGTAAGCGGCGCTCGCCGACACCTCCACCCAGATCGGCGCGCCGTCGACGCGGCGCAAGCGCAGCAGGTGATCGGTGACGCTGCCTTCGCGATCCAGGCGCTCCACGAACAGGGTGCGCGCCTGCGGATCGACGAAGCGGGAGATGTCGAAGGGTTGAACGAGCGACTCAGCGGTCTCCGGCGGGTAACCGAAGATCGCTTTCAGGTGGGGATTGGCGGAGATGGTGGCCGTGCTGGCCGCTCCGACGGTGCCGACGTAGACACCCTCGTGAACGGCCTGGAACAGATCCACCCGTTACTTCTTCGGTGGGAATGGCGTGGGCGTCTTGCCGGCGGCGTTGCCCGGCGTCCACTTCTTCTCGATGGCGGCGCGAATGGAGTGGACGTCGGCGCCCGAGGAGTAGAGCTGCATGGCTTCACGAGCGACATCGATGCAGATGGCGCAGCCGAAGCCGTGCGTGTCCCACTCGGTCACGTTGCCCCTGGCGTCGCGGCGGGCGACGAAGCACGACTCGTTGTGCTTGTGGCCGTCGGCGCCGCAGCCGCAGTAACAGGGCACGTAGGCGAGAATCTCGGGGTGCTGCGCGGCGAAGTCATAGGTCGCGCGCACGATGTCCATGGGCCGGACCGGCGCAAAGCCCATGGCCGGCAGCGGCGGCGTGGTCTTGCGGGTCGCGGCTTGCCTGTCCACCGAAGCCTTGGCGGAGGTGGACGGCTTGAGGCTTGAGGCTTGCTTGTCCGCCGTAGCTTTAGCGGAGGCGGAGGGCTTGGCAGTGGTCGCGGGCTTGGGACTTGGGGCTTGAGAAGCGACAGCCACCGTCGTCACCAGCGCCAGCCCAGCAATTCCGAGCACAATTGTGTAGGTCTTCCCCGTAGTCTTCATGCCAATAATCTACACCACGGGGCCGGGATCCGGGATCCGGGGGCCGATCTCTCTGGATACTATTGTAGTGTATCGTAAATGAGTATACATATTATGCTTCCCGTTTCTGGCGGCGTCGCGGCCGGGTGCTGCCGGGCTGCATCGATTCCAGTTTCGCGCATGCCCGGGCAAGCTTCTGAAGCATGTCCTCCAGCGTGGCCGTCCAGACGAAGGGTTGCGGATCGGTATTCCACGCAGCCACAAATGCCTGGATGGCCGTCACCAAGTCCGGCACGCTGAGGAACACGCCCCGCCGCACCGCCTTCTGCGTGAGTGCGCCGAACCACCGCTCCACCAGGTTGAGCCAACTGGAGCTGGTCGGAATGAAGTGCAGCACAAACCGGCGATGCCGCTTCAACCACGCCTGCACCTGGGGCGTCTTGTGCGTGCCGTAGTTGTCCAGCACGAGATGCAGTGCCCGGTCCCCGGGAAACTCCCGGTCCAGTTGCCGCAAGAACTTCAGGAATTCCTGGTGACGATGCCGCGCGTGACACTGCCCGACGACCTTGCCATCCACCACGCTTAACGCCGCGAACAACGTGGTCGTGCCGTGGCGCTTGTCGTCGTGGGTCATCGTGCCACAGCGCCCCTTCTTGATCGGGAGTCCGGGCTGCGTCCGGTCCAGCGCCTGAATCTGGCTCTTCTCATCCACGCATAACACCAGCGCCTTCTGCGGCGGGTTCAGATACAACCCCACGACGTCGGTGAGCTTCTCGACAAACCGGGGATCGCGCGACCGCTTGAAAGTCCGGCTCCGATGGGGTTGCAGCTTGTGCAATTGCCAGAGCCTGTTGACCGTGCTCTGGCTCATGCCCTGGGCCTTGGCCATGCTGCGGCAACTCCAATGCGTCATGCCTGTGGGCTTGGTTTCCAGTGTGGCGGCGATCACGGCATCACGCTTGGCTTGGCTGTAGTGAGGTTTGCGGCCGCGTCCGGGCTGAATCTCCCACACCGCGCCGATCCCTTTATCCCGTATTCTTCCGCGCCACAGCGCGGCCGTGTGACGGTTGACGCCGTGGGTGGCCGCGATGTCCACATCCGGTCGACCGGCCGCGGCCGCCAGAACCAACCGGCAGCGCAATGCGACTTGCTGCGAGGTGCCCTGTGCTGATTGCCACCGCCGGAGTTCATCGTGATCGCTTGCCGATAGTTGCAAGGGCGTACTCGTGCGAGCCATGCCCATGGTTCTACCACTGTCGAGACAGAATGTCTAGTTATTTATGATACACTAGACTATCGTCTCCCCTGTTTCCGGGCACTCAACGGTTTTTGGGGGAGTCGATAAAACTGTTACACTTCTTCGCAGTTCACACCATTTGGAGGCTTGGATGTTGTTTCGCCCACTCCCGCCGATTGCGCTGGTTTTTTCTGTTGCGTTTTGTCTGTTCTTTATCAGCATTCCCCAACTGTCAGCGAAAGTCGATTTCGGCCGCGAGATTGTGGCGAAAGTCGATTTCGGCCGCGAGATTCTGCCGATCCTCAAAGAAAAATGTCTAGAATGTCACGGGCCTTCGCAGCAGATGTACGGCCTGCGGCTCGATCGCCGCAAGGATGCGATTCCGAACCGCATCGGCGCCAACGGGGCGACGATCGTTCCCGGCAAGAGCGAGCAGAGCCTGCTCTACAAGCGCCTTAACGGAACCAAGCCCGGTGTGCAAATGCCTCCTGCCGGACCGCTCGCTCCGGAGCAGATTGCCCTCATCAAGACCTGGATCGATGAAGGCGCCGACTGGCCCGATGCCTTCTCCGGTGACCGCGGCGCGACAACCGCCGATCCCGCCGTGGAGAAACTGGCGACCGGACTTCGCAATGGTAACCGCCAAGCCATCCAACGGATCTTGCGTGATGATGCGCAGTCAGTGAACCACAAGGGCCGGAGCGGCTGGACCCCGCTGATGTACGCAGCCGTTTACGGCAAGTCTGAAGACCTTAGCCTCCTACTCGACAAGGGCGCGAACCCGAACGAACAGAACGACGACGGCGCGACTGCTCTCATGTACTCCGTCGATGACCCGGCCAAAACACGGATCCTTCTCGAAAAAGGAGCCAACGCGAACCTGCGCTCCGGCCAGGGCCGCACGGCACTTCTTATCGCGGCTGGGTTAACGGGAGCCCAGGAGTCCGTCAAACTCCTACTGGAGAAGGGAGCCGATGCCAAGGCACAAGCTTCGAATGGACTAGGCGCCATCAGTTTCGCCATTTTTGCAAGAAATGCAACAGTGATCCAATTGCTTCTCCAACACGACGCCCCGAAAAAACCGCTAGCTCTTAGTGACGCCGCAGATTGCAAGGCATGCCTCGACTTGTTGCTTCCACTCGCCGACGAGCAGGAGCTCGGTGAAGCTTTGGAAGGCGCCTTTCTGGCTGGGAACGTTCCACTCGTCCAAGAGTTGCTCGATCGTGGCGCTAAGCCGCGTCCCGATCTGCTGCAAGCCACTGCCATGTCGCCAGCGCCGGTTCCGCCGGAAATGGTTCGGGCTCTGATCAGCCGCGGAGCTAAGGTCGATTCGAAGACCTCAACCGGCATCACCTTGATCGATTTCGCCTCGCGTCAGGGAAACACAAACCTGGTGAGCGCCCTTCGCGAAGCCGGCGTACGCGATGAAATCCCGGGTCCGCCATCGTTGGCCCCAAAGCCCGCGGCATCAGTCCGCGCGGCCATCGAGCGGAGCCTACCCTTGCTGCAACGGGCCGACGTGACATTCCTTCAGAAAGCCGGTTGCGTCTCCTGCCACAATAACTCGCTGACAGCGATGACAGTTTCGGCCGCCCGCGCGAAAGGGCTACCTGTCGATAACCGGATCGCGAAGGATCAACTGAGGCGAATCGCGGCGTTCCTCGAGGACAACAGCGCTGGCGGCATGGAAAACGTGGGCATCCCAGGCTGGGTGGACACGCTCAGCTACATCCTGCTTGGATTGGCGGCGGAGAACTATCCGAGTGACATGACCACCGAGGTCTGGGCCCGGTACCTGAAAAATCTTCAGCACGGCGATGGCTCCTGGCGCGCCGTGACGACTGGCCGCCCTCCCATCGAATCCAGCGACTTTCAGGTCACCGGTGCTTCTGTGCGCGCGCTGCGCGCGTTCGGTCTCAAGAGCCAGCAACCCGGCTATGCGAAATCGGTCACGGCGGGGGTGCGGTGGCTCGAAGCGGCGCAGCCAAAACAGACGGAAGATTATGCTTTTAAGCTCCTCGGGCTGGTCTGGGGCGGCGGCAGCCAACAGGTGATTCGCACGACCGCGATGGAACTTCTGGCACAGCAACGAGCCGACGGAGGCTGGGGGCAAATTGCGGCGCTCCCGTCGGATGCCTACGCCACTGGTCAAGCACTCTATTCTATCCGGGCATCCGGCGTATTTGCGCGGGGTAATTCCAAGACGGAGCGCGGCACTCGCTATCTTTTGGAGACGCAACTTGGAGACGGATCCTGGTACGTCCGGAGCCGTTCGCCGGCGTTTCAACCGCAGTTCGATAGCGACTTCCCGCACGGCTACGACCAATTCATCTCGGCGGCAGCGACGAACTGGGCAACTTTGGCGCTCATCGCCGCCGTGAAGTGAGACTTGCCGATCGGTCCATCATTGGCGCCTACCGCCCGTACTCGTCCGCGCCACAGCGCGGCCGTATGACGGTGGACGCTGGGCGCGCCGCTCGAAAACTGACGCCGTGGGTGGCCGCGATGTCCACATCCGGTCGACCGGCCGCGGCCGCGAGCACCAACCGGCAGCGCAAGGCGACTTGTTGCGAGGTGCCGTGAGCGGACTGCCACCGCCGGAGTTCATCGTGATCGCTTGCCGATAATTCCAAGGGCGCACTCGTGCGAGCCATGGCCCATGGTCCTACCACAGGACGAGACGAAATGTCTAGTTATTTCTGATACACTACACTAACGCACGTAAACCGGATCCCGGATCCCGGCCCCCGGTTCTTCCCCATGAAGCTGTTTGGCCGCCAGGACTTGTTGCTCATCGGCGCCCTTACCGCGGCGCTGGTGCTGCTGCCGGAAACGCCGTTACCCGGCGCCCGTCGCGTGGCCGAGACACTGCGCAAGGAGATTGCCGACCGGCCCGTGCCATGGTCAGGTGAGGCGCTCACGATTACCGCCAGCTTCGGCCTGGCGCAGACGCTGCCGGGCGAGGTCAACGTGCAGGCCGTGATCGCGCGCGCGGATCAGGCGCTGTATCGCGCAAAAGACGATGGTCGCAACTGCGTTCGGATTGCGGCCGAAACGACGACGCTCGTGGCTGATGAGTCGACCCGACAGAACCGCGCATAGGTAGAGGCAACCCTAATTGGGGTTGTCTGACTGTCGACTGTGCGCCGGCCGCCCGCCATCCGCTTCCGCACTCGCTCCACACGGCTGTCAACTCGCGGTTCGAGCCTGGACTGTCGATCCTTGCCCTCACCGCGAGGTTGTCTGTCAGTAACCTGCCCGTCGGGGCGCTCTTGATGCCCCTGGACGGATAGTTCGCGGCCGCTCCGACTCCCGCCGAGTTGCGCTCGTGCTCCAGCGGCCGGCGAGCGGCCGGCGCGCAGACCGAGCGACGGGCGGGGTGGTGTGGCTCGACGTGAGCGTTCGACTGAGCCGACGCCGGTTCTTTGACCGACAAATCGACCGGAGGCTACGCGGGCGCAATCAAGTATTCGCCCGTGCCTCGCTAACGCGCTTGATACGCCGAGTGAGATTTGACCGGCGAAGGAGAGCGAACGCCGAGCTACACCACCCCGCACGCCGCCTAGTCAGCGCGCTGTCGGCGAATCAAACCATCTTGCGGCCGCGCGTTTCCGGAATGCCGATCCATAACAGCGCCGCGATCAGGAAAGCCACGGCGGTGATCGTGAACGCGGCGCCGAAGCCGCGCGACTGCGCGAGCGTGCCGATCACCAACGGCGCGGCGGCGCTCAGCAAGCGCCCGCTGTTGTAGGTCACACCGAGGGCGGTGGCGCGAATCGCGGTCGGGAAGATCTCCGAGGCTACCGCGCCGAAGCCGCTGAAGTAGCCGGTGCCGAAGAACGCGACGAAGGGGCCGAGAATGAGCAGGTAGATCGGCTCGCGCGTCGATCCGTAAGCCCACACCAGCACTGCGGCGAATATTAGATAGGTCACGTAGGCCGGCAGGACCAGGGCGACGACGACGGCGGCGGCGCCGTAGCCGATGGCCCAGCAGCTTTGCATGATACCAAGCGCCTTGCCGCGATGCTTCTCGGGCCATGTCTCGCTGACCAGCGTGGCGCCACTGGCCCACTCGCCACCCATGCCGAGGCCGAGCAGGAAGCGGAAGATCGCGAGCTGCCACACGTTCTGCGCGAGGCCACAGGCAAACGTGAAGATCGAATAGAGCAGGATGCTGAGCGACAGCGCGCGGGTGCGGCCCAGCTTGTCGGCCACCACGCCAAACACGAGCCCGCCGAGCGCCGAAGCCGCCAGCGTGAGCGACGCCAATTGCCCGCCCGTGGCCAGCGTCAACCCCAGGTCCTTCACCACGGCAGTGAGGATGAGGGCGTAGAGCATCACGTCAAAGGCATCGAGCAGCCAGCCAAGGGAGGCCGCAAACAGGGCCTTCTTCGCGGCCGGCGCGGCCTCGGTCCAGAATGTCATGGCTTCAACACGTGCGGCACGATCCACCCGACGACCTGTCGCGCCGCCTCGCGCGCGGTCGTCGCATCATCCTGTCGATAGAACGCCGATGGCGTCAGATCGTCGGTGCCATAGAACGCCAACTCGCGATCGCGGCGCAGGGAACGCGAGGCCTGCACAAGCCTCTCGAGGTGCGGGAGAATCGCCTCGGGCAAATGCTCACGCTCGAGGATCAGGACGTCGGCGACATCGTGAATTCGAGGGGGATCAATGCCACTGGCGCGCAGCAAACCCTTGAGCGCGAGTTCGACGACCTCCTGCGATTCGTGCACGACATCGGCCCAACTCTCGCGATCAAACAAGGCATCGAGCGCGGCGAGCCGCGCCCGGGCGCGGCGAAGGTGATCGCCAGCAAGGTCGACGTTCTGCATGATCAGCACGACGCCGAAGACGAAGTCTGCGCCGGCGGGCTCACGGATGTGCGCCAATAGCTCTGCCCGTGCACCATGCGGCGCACCAAGCGACCTTCAACAATGGCCCGGCGCACGCGAGCGAGCTGCGCCGAGACGCGACCCGCGTGCTCGAAGAGCACCCGGCCGTCGATCGCCGCCTCAGCCCACACGCCACCGGTGACCTCCATCTCACCCGGCAAGTGGGCAAAGTGGACGTCGAGAGCGCGACCGCCCCAGGCCAACGGGTGAGCATCCCACTCACGGTAGCGCGCGCGCGTCAGTTCGACACTCGGATCCAAGACCACCAGGGCATCAACGTCGGACTGGTCGGTCGCCTCGCCACGCACCCACGAACCGTACAGCAGGATGCCGGCGAGCTGCGAGCCAAACATGGCGTCCGCGCGGCGCACCAGCTCGCGGGCATCGGGGTCTGATTCCATCGGCACCGCAGGCATCGAAAGCCGGCGCACGCAAAACTCGTTCAACGACAGCTCCTCACGTTCCGCGTGAGCTTTCAGCTCGCTGTGGAGAGCAGCTGGGAGCCGAAGCAGGAAACGACCCGAGAGCGTCATGGCCCTGATGATATCAAAAACATACGACAGTGATACCAAACCAGCTAGTCAAAGACCCGCGTCTACCATAGGACGACTAGACAAACAGGTAGTTTGTTGTTTATTCTTGTTTTGTGTCATTAGACAGAATAATCGACGAAATTGATGGCTCAATACTGGATATTCTCCAGTACAACGCCAGGACGTCTCAGACCGAGCTGGCCAAGGCGGTCGGCCTGGCCCCGTCGGCGGTCACCGAGCGGCTGAAAAAGCTCGAATCGAAGGGCATTATCAAGGACTACGTCGCCTTGATTGACCCCCATGTGGTGGACCGCGGGCTGTTGGCGTTTGTGTCGGTGCGCACGTCGGAGCATGGGCCCGACATGCCGTCGGCCATCGAGCTGAGCCGGATTCCCGAGGTGCTCGAAGTGCATCACGTGGCGGGCGACGATTGCTATCTGCTGAAGGTGCGCGCGCGCGATGCGGAACATCTGGGCCAGATCCTGCGCCAGCAGATCTCCTCGGCGCCGAGTGTCATCTCCACAAAGACGACGATTGTTCTCGAGACGGTGAAAGAGGATCCACGCATCGCCATCCCGAAAGAGAAGACGCTCGCAGCGCCAGGGCTTGCCCGCCGACTTGTCCGCCGAAGCCTTGGCGGAGACGGAAGCCTTGGCGAAGGCGGGAGCGAGCCGTGAGTCTCGCTCACCTCGCCTTGGTTGCTGTCTGCATCATCTGGGGCACGACGTATCTCGCGATTCACGTCGCGCTTGAAACGGTGCCGGTGCTACTGGTAGCGGGCCTGCGCTGGATGACGGCGGGCGTGTTGCTGTGCGGCATTCTGCTGGCCATGGGCCGGCGCCTGCCGCCGCTGCGCCTGTGGGGCGCGCTCGTGCTGCTCGGCTTCCTGATGAACATTGTCGGCAACGGCTTCGTGGTGTTTGCGCAGCAATATGTGGCGAGCGGCTTGACGGCGGTGTTGATCGCGACCACGCCGTTCTGGTCGGCGCTGCTCGAGCGGATGCTCCCGAACGGCGATCGTTTCTCCCGGCGCGCACTGGCCGGCCTCGCCATCGGCTTCTCGGGCATTGTCATTCTGGTCTGGCCGGAGATGTCGCAGGGTGGCGCGGGCGGTCGTGCGTTTGTGGGCGGCGTGATTGCGATTCAGCTCGCGTGCATCGGGTGGGTGATTGGCACATCGTACGCCAAGCGGCACGAGCTGGGCGACGATCCCTTTCCATCGACTGCGTTGCAGATGGTGTTTAGCGGCGTGATGCTGCTGTCGGCGGCCACCGTTCATGGCGACTGGGCCGTGCTGACGTTCACGCCCCGCACCATTGCGGCGATGGTGTACCTGTCGATTGCCGGCTCCCTGGTGGCGTACTCCGCGTATATCTACGCGATCCAGCACCTGCGTTTGTCGCTGGTGTCGCTGTACGCCTATATCAACCCGACGATCGCGGTGGCGCTGGGCACGGTGCTGCTTGGAGAACCGCTGTCGCCGCGGATCTTGCTCGCGGCAGTGCTTGTGCTCGCGGGGACGTGGATTGTGGGGCGGAAGAAATAGCCGGGGTCCGGGATCCGGGATCCGGGATCCGGGATCTGGACAACAACGCACAAGTGTTCTTTTCGCCCGGGTCCCGGGCCCCGGATCCCGGCCCCCGGGTTCAGCCTTTGTACAGCACCCGGCCGAGCCGTTTGTGCCAGGCGGTGAACTCGTCGGTTGACGGGTCTTCGCTGATGGCGCGGCGCACCTGGTTGATCTTCGCGTCGAGCTCGTCCACCGAGGCGAGGATGAAGGCTTCGATCGACTTCGGCTCCACCGGCGACCCGTACTCGCGCGTGCCGTGGTGCGAGGCGATCAGGTGCTCGACCTGCGCGCGCAGTTCCACCGGGAATCCCGAGATGCCGTTGATGGCCTCGCGCACCAGCATCAACCCGAGCGCGATGTGGCCCACCATGTTGCCGTCGCGGGTGTAGCTGCCGACGCCGCCCTCGTAGGCCAGCTCTTGCAGCTTGCCGATGTCGTGCAACACCACGCCCGCCAACACCAGGTCGGCGTCGGCGCCGTATGCTTGTGAGAGCAACGCGCCGGCCTCGGCCATCTTGGTGAGGTGCTCGAGAAAGCCGCCACGATAGGCATGATGAATGGTCTGCGCCGCGGGCCACGTCCTCAGCCGATCGGCGTGATCGGTGACGACGCGGTTGAGCAGAACACGGAGGTGATCGTTGGTCACCCCGCGCAGGCGGGCCTGCAGCTCCTCCCACATCTCGTCGATGGGCCGCGGCGCGCTGAGAATGCACTCGTCCTCGCGAAACCCCTGCCGGCGATCCTGATCGGGATTCACGCGACGGATGGTCGCGAGGATGAGCTGAACCTGGCCGTTGTAGAGACTGCCGCGCCCCTCGACGCGCACGAACTCGCCGGCCTCGAACTCGCCCTTGAAACGATCGACGTCGCCCAGAATCTTGGCGGTGGTCTGTCCCGACGCGTCCTGGAGATTCAGGATGGCGAACTCGCTGCCACTGCGCCCGGCGCGCAGTTCCTTGTAGGTGCAGAGGAAGAAACCCCAGCCGGTGTCTCCGGTCGTGAGTTTGGCGAGGCGTGGAAGCCGGTTCATTTCGAACCGAGCGCAAACGTCATCGTGCCGTGGATGACCACTTTCTTGCCGACGCGCGCCCGGCCTTCGAGCACGCCCATGCGGCTGCGCAGGCGCTTGACGGTGGCTTCGATCACCACCTGGTCACCGGCATGCACCGGACCGCGGAAGCGGACGCGATCCATGCCGCGGAAGAAGATCAGCAGGCCCTTGTTTTCGGGCTTGGCCAGAATCAGGATGGCGCCCACCTGGGCCACAGCCTCGGTCAGAATTGTCGGCGGCAGCGTCGGCCGGCCGTTGAGGCGGTTCAGGTAGGGCTCGTTGATCGAGACGTTCTTGATACCGACAATCCGAACGTCGGGCTCGAACTCGGTGATGCGATCCACGAGCAGAAACGGGAAGCGGTGAGGAATAATCCGCTCGATCGCCGTGTAGTCCAGCGGCAGTGCCATCTCCATGCAGATCGGAATTATACTTCGCCCTCTGGAGGCTCTGTGATGCGCAAGACCCTGGTAGCCGCGGCGGTGGTGCTGACTTGTGTGGCGAGTCCCGTCGCACAGAGCAAACGGGCCGTCACTTTTGACGATGTGCTCAATGTGAAGGCGGTGGGTGGCGCGACCCTCTCGCCCGACGGGAGCCAGGTGCTCTACACCGTGCGCCAGTGGGTGGCGGAGAAGGATCGCATGGAGGCGCGCACGCACATCTGGAAGGTGGCCACCAACGGATCCTCCCCGGCACGGCAGATCACCTTCGGCGACAAGGGCGACAGCCAGCCCCAGTGGTCGCCCGACGGCCGTTTCATCAGCTTTGTCTCCGCGCGCGGGGCGGGCGACGAGGTCAAGGCGCAGATCCATGTGATGCGCGCCGATGGCGGCGAAGCGTGGAAGCTGACCGACAGCAAGGAAAACGTCGCGAGCTACTCGTGGGCGCCCGACAGCACGCGCATCGCGTTGGTTGCCACCGACCCGCGCAGTGGCGAAGACGAAGCCAACCTCAAGAAACGAGACGATGAGCGGGTGTTCGAGGGCGACTTCCGCTACGCGCACGTATCGGTCGTTGACGTCGCCACCCAAACCGCGACGCGCATCAGCGAAGGCACCGCCTACACCGTGGCCGGCGCGCCGTCGTGGGCGCCCGACTCCACGCGCTTCGTGTTTGGCGCCGGCGCCACGCCGATGCCGCGCGACAACCGCCGCGACATCTACCTCGCGGACCTCGCCAGCAAGCACATTGAGAAGATCAGCACCAACTTCGGCAGCGACACGTCGCCCAAGTGGTCGCCCGACGGCAAGTCGATCGCGTGGACGGCCGAGCCGTACACCGGCGGGCCTTTGCCAGACGGCACCGCGCCGGGCGTGACGCTGCAGTCGAAGCTGATGCTCTACGACGTGGCTGCCAGGTCAATCGAGGACGTGTCGTCGCCAGCGTTCGACACCGACGCCGGCAACCCGGTGTGGACGGCGGAAGGCAATCGCGTGATGTTTGTGTCCGGCAAGCGCGCCTACAACGAGGCGTTCGCGTATGACCTGACCACCGGCCGCTACACGCAGTTGAGCACGCGCAAGACGTTGCAGGGCGCGTCGATCAGCAAGGACGGCCGCACGATCGCGCTGACCATGGACACGCCCGATTCCGCCTCGGAGGTCTACGTCACCGATCCGGCGTTCCAGACCTTCCGCAAGCTGACGACGACGAACCCGCAACTGGCCGAGCTGGCGCAGGGCGAGACGGAAGTCGTCACCTGGAAGGGCGCTGATGGGATGGAGGTGGAGGGCGTGCTGCTCAAGCCGGTGGGCTTCACGGCAAGCAGGAAGTATCCCACCCTCGTCGTCGCACACGGCGGCCCGGCGGGCGCCTACGTCAACGGTTTCCGCCTGGGCGGTCTCGAGGGCGGTCAGGTGTGGGCCAACCAGGGCTGGGCGGTGTTCTATCCCAACCCGCGTGGCAGCACGAACTACGGCGAGAAGTTTCTGCGGAACAACATCAACGACTGGGGTGGCGGCGATTACAAGGACATCATGACCGGCGTGGACGCGCTGGTCGCGCGTGGCATTGCCGACCCCGACAAGCTGGCGCACATTGGCTGGAGCTACGGCGGCTACATGACGGCGTGGGCGATCACGCAGACCACCCGCTTCAAGGCGGCCATGGTCGGCGCCGGCCTCACCAACCTGTGGAGCATGTACGGCACCAACGACATCCCGAGCGTGCTGATCGGCTACTTCGGCGGCATCCCCAACGCCAAGACCTTGCCGCTCTATCTGGACCGCTCAGCGATGTCCCATATCGACAAGGTGACGACCCCCACCCTGATCCTGCATGGCGCGCAGGACGAGCGGGTGCCGGTGGGGCAGGCGCAGGAGTTGTTCCGCGGCCTGAAGGATCGCGGCAAGGCCACCGAACTGGTGTTTTACCCGCGCGAAGGGCACGGCATTAGCGAGTACTATCATCAGCAGGACCGTATGCAGCGGATCTACGACTGGGTGACGAAGTACACCCTCCAGTCAGTTAACAGTTCGCAGTTACCAGTTGCCAAGTAGGCAGTCGGCAGCCTCGTAACTGTTAACTGGCAACTGTTAACTGGCAACTGTTTATGACTGAACCCGCGCCGCATGGCGCTGCCAGCAGCACGGCCTCGGATGCCGAGTTGCTGGCCATTCTCGCGGAACTGGGACGCGAGGTCAGCTCCGTGCTCGACCTTAACGCCCTCCTTGAGCGCATCCCCCAACTCATCTCGCGGCTCACCAAGTTCACCGTGTTCTCGGTCTACCTGCTGGACGAGCAGCGCGAGGAACTGAGCATTGCCTACGCGGTGGGCTATCCCGAAGAGATCGTCCGGCACTTCACGCTGCAGGTGGGCCAGGGCATTGTCGGCTCGGCCATCGCCGAGCAGCGCCCCATTCTGCTGAACGACGTGGATTCCGATCCTCGCTACCTGGCGGTGGTGCCCGGGGCCAAGTCGCAACTGGCGGTGCCGCTGCGCAACAAGGGCAAGGTGATCGGCGCGCTCAACCTGCTGAGCGATCGGCTCGGCGCGTTCACCGAGCGCGACGAGTGGATTCTGCGCCAGTTCGGCGCGCACGTCGCGCAGGGCATTGCCAACGCGCGTCTGTTCGAGTCGGAGCGCGAGTACGCCGAGACGCTGGAAACCCTCGCGGAGATCGGCCGCGAGATGACCGCCATTCTCGACCCCGACGAGCTGCTGACGCGCCTGGCGCACCTGATCAAGCGCGTGATCGATTACCGCATCTTCGGCATCTTCCTGCTCGACGAAGCCAGCGGGATGCTGAATTTGAAGGTGGCCATCAAATACGGCGACGATCCGCGCGCGATGGATCCGATCCCGCTCGGCGAGGGTCTGGTCGGCTACGCGGCGCTGCACAAGGAAGTGGTGCTGGTGCCCGACGTCACCAAGGATCCGCGCTACATCCACGCCGTGCCGGGGGTGCGGTCCGAGCTGGTGGTGCCGCTGATGCTCAAGGACCGCTGCATCGGCGTGTTCGACCTGGAAAGCCCGGACCGGGACGCCTTCAACAAGAAACACGTCAAGCTGCTCACGCTGCTGGCGTCGGCAGCGGCCGTGGCCCTCGAAAACGCCCGGCTCTACGAATCCATTCGCGCGAGCGAGGCGCGCTTCGAGAAAGAACTGCGCTTCGCCAAGCGGGTGCAGATGGCGCTGCTGCCGCAGGAGCTGCCCAAGCGGCTGCGCGGCGTGGACGTGGCCTGGCATTTCGACCCCGCCCGCGAGCTCGGCGGCGACCTGTGCGACTTCCTGTCACCCGAGCCGAACACGCTGGTCGTGGCGGTGGGCGATGTCTCTGGCAAGGGCGTGCCGGCGGCCCTGTATGGCGCCGCCATCGGTGAGATGATCCGCGGCCGCACCTTCCGTCGTCGTCTCGAGAAAAAACGCAGCACGCCGGCGGCCGTGCTGGCCGGCATGAACCGCATTCTCCACGAGCGCAACCTCGAGGAGTACTACTGCACGCTCTGTTACGCGATGTTCGAGTTCAAGAAGCACATCGTGACGTTCGCCAACTCGGGGCTGCCGTATCCCGTGCGTTGCACCGACGGCAAGGCGGCCCAGATCGACATGCCGGGCGTGCCACTCGGCTCATTCGCCAGTTCCACCTACGACGAGGTGCAGGTGCCGCTGGCGCCCGGCGACGTGTTCGTGTTGTGTTCGGACGGTATCTTCGAAGCGTTCGACGAGGCCGGCCAGGAGTTCGGCGCGCAGCGCGTGATCGACGTCATCGAGCGCACGCACACGCGGCCGGCGAAAGAGATTGTCGGGGAGATCTTCGGCGCCGTTCAGCAGTTTTGCGGCGGTGCCGAACAGAACGACGACCGCACGGTGGTGGTGGTCAAGATCAATCAGTAGCGGCCGGGGTCCCGGCACGCATCAGTGGGCGCCGCCGTACTCGTCGCCGTGGTCATCCACGTGGGTGGCGGCGGTCAGGTAGATGGCGCCCAGGGTCAGGAAGATGAACGCCTGCAGCGGGCCGACGATCAATCCCAGGAACTGAATCGGCAGCGGCACGATGAACGGGACGATGCTCGCCAGGATCAGCACGACCAGGTGTTCGCCGAAGATGTTACCGAACAGGCGGAGCGTGAGCGACAGCACGCGCGACAGGTGGCTGATGATTTCGATGACGAAGATCATTGGCGCCAGTGCCAGCGGCACGCCCGGCATCACCGCGAAGTGCTTGATGTAGTTGACCGGGCCGTTCGCCATCACGCCCTGTGCGTGATAGTAAAGCCACAGCGTGAGCGCGCACGCGAACGGGACGTTGATGTTGCTGGTGGGTGAACCGAGGCCGGGGATCTGGCCCATCAGGTTGCCAAGCAAGATGAACACGAAGAGCGTGCCGAGCAAGGGCAGGTACTTGCGGCCCTTCCTGCCCATGTTGTCTTCGAGCACGCCGACCAGGAACGAGACGATGTCTTCCAGGACGATCTGGAATTTGCCGGGGTTATCGACGCTCAACTGCGAGCGGATGGCCAGGCCGATGAAGAGAATGAACAGCGTGATCAACCCGACGAAGACCATGTGATCGGGGATCTCGGCATGAATGCCCAGGGTCGCGAGCAGCAGGTTGATGAGCGCGACTAGTGGGGAGGGGTGTTCAATTGCTTCCACAGCCCGACATTGTACTATGTTTCACAAGGAGCCCGTCTCCCGTCTCCCGTCTCTTTACAAGAACTTGATGCTCTTCTCGCGGATGTGCAATCCGAAGGAACGGCCGCCGATCAGGGCCACTTCCTCGACCTCGCCGCGCACGCGGACCCGGGCGTTCTTGCCGGGGATGCGGCTGTTGTCCGAGATCACCAGGATCTCGGTCGAGCCGTCGCTGACGCGGTAGACCTTGAACGGCACCAGCGGGATGCCAAATGAGGTCGTGACCACACCCTCGATCGTCACGGTCTTGTCGGCGAACTTCCCGGGGTTGGTCTGCACCTCGGAAATCGACCGCGATCCCATCGACGCGCAGGCGCCTGTGACGACAGCTGCCGCAAGCGTGAGAGTGACAAAGAGCTTTTTCATGGTGTCCCTCAATTTAGTAGGCCGCAACGGATCGTGAAGAGTGCGGCCGAAGAGCGGCGATGCCAGCGCCTGCCTGATAGTTCGCCCTTCGGTGATCCGCCGCAGCCTGACCACCGATCCTTCAAGTGTCGTGCCATCCGCCTTCGCCCAAGGCTCCGGCGCGACAAGCTCGAATTTACGAGGAAATCTCGGACTCAAGCCGCAAGCCGCAAGCCGCGAGTCCTGTCCCCGGCAACGGACGAGCGTCCCCCGATCGATACACGCCGAGGTAGCGGTCCATCTCCCACGGCGAGACGTGGCGGATGTAATCGGCGGTCGTCAGCACATCCTCGGAGTGAAAATCGATCTCGTGCTGGCCGGGCGCCACCTCGTGATGCGCGGCCTCGACGCCAATGCCCATCTGCTCGAGCGCGGTCACGATTTCGCGGCGCACGTCTTCGCCGAGGTCGATCGGGGCGAGGTCGAAGTAGCTGGCGCGATCGTGGGTTTCGGTGGTGGCGCGGCCATCGCGGCGCAGGAACAGGAAGAACTCGGTTTCCGGCCCCGCCATCATGGTGAAGCCGCGGTCGGCGGCCTGGGCAATCACGGTCTTGAGCGTGGTGCGCGGGCACCCGGCGAACGGGCTGCCGTCGGGATTGGCGATGTCGCAGATCAGCCGTCCGACGCGCGCGCCGTTGGCTTCGGTCCACGGGAACACCTGGAACGTCGCCAGGTCCGGCCGCAGATACATGTCGGACTCTTCGACGCGGACGAAGCCCTCGACGTTCTTGATGACGCCCAGGATGTCCGTGAACTGCAGCCGCAGGAACGTGACCCGCTCTTTCTCCGCCCTTGGTCATTTCAGTAGTCTCGTCACTTCTTCGGTGAGCCCGGCCGCCTCGATCGGCTTGGTGAGATACACGTTGGCCCCGAGCCGCAGCGACCGCAGTTCGCTCGACGATCGATCGGCGCCCGACACCACCACCACCGGGATGCGCGCGTGCTCGTCGTTGGACTTGAGCCGCGCCAGGACTTCGTAGCCGTCGATATTGGGTATCACCAGATCCAGCACCAGCAGATCCACGTGCTCGCGCTCGATGGCCGCCAGCGCCTCGGCGCCGTCGCGGGCCTGCAACACGCGGTGGCCGTTGCGGGTCAGCGATGCCGTCAACACCCCCCGCAGATCGGCATCGTCTTCCGCCACTAGCACCGTGGCGCCACGGCGGTTGCCCAGCGAGTCGCTGATTTCCCTGAGCAGCCGGTCGAGGCCCTCACCCTTGGTGACGACGGCCACGCCTTCGGGGCGCCGGCTCGATTCGGTGGCGCCGGGCACGCCGGAGACCACGATCACGGGAATGCGCGCCAGGCCCTCTTCGCCGCGCAGCCGCTCGATGAAATCCCAGCCGTCCAGGCCTGGCATCACCAGATCGACCGTGATGATGTCGGGGCGCATGGTGCGGGCGATGGGCATGGCCGAGGCGGCATCGCGCGCGTCGAATACTTCGTAACCGGCGTTGGTCAACTGGGCGCGAATCAGCACCCTGAAGTCATCGTCATCGTCCACCACCAGCACGCGCCGCACGGTCAGCCGGGCCGAGCCGTCCTGGTTCGCGGCGACCGGTGCGAGCGACACCGCGCCGGCTTCCTCGGCCGTGGCCGTGGGCAGCGTGAACGAAAAGCGCGTGCCCTTCCGCACGTCGCTGTCGACGAAAATGCGGCCGCCGTGCTGTTCGACGAGCGCCTTGGTGATGGCCAGGCCGAGGCCGGTGCCACCCTTTCGGCGGGACGATGAGCTGTCGACCTGCTGGAACTTCCTGAACAGGCGACTCAGGTTCTCGGGAGCAATGCCTTCGCCTTCATCCGAGACGGCCAGCGTAACCGTGTTCTCGGAACCGAGGGCCGTCACCGACACGGTGGACCCTGGCGGCGCGAATGTCACCGCGTTCGACAACAGGTTGACCAGGGCCTGGACCATGCGGTCGGGGTCGACCATGACCGGCCGCAGGCGGGCCGGCAGCTTCGCCTCGATCGTGACGTCGGCCGCGCGGGCCGGCCCTTCGACCACCTGGATGGACTGGCGCACGATGTCGGCCACGTTGACCGGCTTCTTGTGCAGGATGACCTTGCCGGATTCGATCTTCGCGACGTCGAGGATGTCGTTGATGATCCGGACCAGCCGCTCGCAGTTATTGAGCGCGATCTGCAGCAACTGCCGGTGCTCGGCATCCGGCACCGATTCGGGCTCGTCCAGCACCAACTGCACGGAGCCGCGAATCGAGGTGAGCGGCGTCCGCAGTTCGTGGCTGACGACCGACACGAACTCGTCCTTCATGCGATCCACTTCGCGCAGGCGCGAGATGTCCGGGAAGGCCACGACCGCGCCGGCGACCTGGCCCAGCTCGTTCAGCAGGGGCGCGCCGCTGGCCAGGATGGGGAACACGCGGCCGTCGGGATGGTGAATCTCGAGTTCCTGGTTGATCACCGCCTCGCCGCGCAACGCCCGCGCCGAGGGCCACTGGTCGGGCGGGATGGCCGAGCCGTCTTTGGCAATCCGCTTGAAGCTGGCCCAGTAGTTCTTGCGCAAGTCCGGGTTCTGCGGCTCGATGCCGAACGCGTCGGTGGCGGCCCGGTTGCGCAGCCGCACGCTGCCATCGGTGTTGAAGATCATCAGCGCGGCGGGCACGGTTTCCAGGGTGCCGAGCAGGTCGGCGTGCGCGGCCTTGAATCGCTTGCGCCATCCTGGCGAACGAATTGATGAGCACGCCGATCTCGTCGGACCGCAGCGTTTGATGCACAGTGGAAAAATCACCATGCTCAATGCGTTCGGCCGATGCGGTGAGCGCGCTCAACGGATCGAGCAGGACACGCTTGGCAAACGCTGCCAGCAGCACCATCGTGAGGATACCCAAAGAGGCGACCGTGATGACCCCAAGCGTTGCTTGGAGCGTCTGGGTGCTTGCGACATCCTGCGACGCGCGGTGAATGTCCTGCTGGTGCCGATCGAAGTCCGAGAGAATCTGCGGCACCCTCCTGAATCGTTCATCGTTCTGCCGGACGATGGACTCCGCTTCTCTGATGGGCACCGCGACTTTGCTGTCGTCAAACGACTGCATCCAGCGGTTCGCTTCGATGCGAAGGCTTCTCAGGCGTTCGACTTGGTCGGGGGCCGTCAACAGGCGGTCGAGGCTGGCCGCCGTCTTTTCGAACTCCACCCGGTTCCGGTCGCGGCGTTCGCGGAGCGTCGTGGTGCCGCTCAGCTCGTAGGCGTGTTGATCCATCCGGACCCCGAGCAGCGCCCGCCACATCTCGGAGTGCACCTGCAGAACCTGGGAATAGCGGCGGCGGTCTTCGTCGAGGCGAGTTGAAACGGTGTACGAGTACGCCACCAGGGCGATGGCGGTGGCGGCAAGCACCGCGAGAAAGCCGAGTCCGGCGTAGACCTGCGACCTGATGGTCATGGCCGGATGGCGGCGACGATGTCCTTGACCTGCTGACCGAGTGACAGGGCGTCAAACGGCTTGGTCACGTAGCCCGCGGCGCCGAGGCTCAAGCCACGCTGGATCTCGGCCTCCTGCGACTTGGCGGTCAGGAAAATCACGGGGATGGCGGCCGTGGCCGGGTCGGCCTTCAGCTGGCGGCAGGTTTCCGGGCCGTCGAGTTCCGGCATCATCCAGTCGAGCAACACCACGTCGGGCGGCTGCGCCCGAATCGCGTCGAGGGCCTCCTGGCCGTTGCCCACCACCGTGACGATGAACCCCGCGCGCTTCAGCGACAGCCGGGCCACGAGCTGAATGTCGGGATCGTCTTCGGCGAGCACGACATTCAGGCTCATGATGCGGCGCTTTCCGCGTTGCGTTCGGCGGTGACGGGCATCGACGCCGGCAGTGTGGCCGGTAGTGGCGCCGTCAACGTGGCGAGCTGCGCGGCGAAAATCGCCGCCACCGCGACGCACGCATCATCCGCATTCTTGCCTGGCTGAAATTCGGCTGACAGCACGCCGACCGGGCCCGTCGGCCCGCACATCGGCACCGCCAGGGCGGCGCCGGCCGAGCCTGCCGCCACGCTGACCCTCGGCGCGTTCTCGCGCAACGCTTCGGCGGTCAGGTTGGCGCTGGCGCGATCGATGGTGCCGATGCGTTCGACGACGCGCGGGTCGAAGCCGTGGGTGGCGACGGGCGACAGCGAGCCGCCGTCGTTGGAGGTCACCCAGACGATCAGGCCCTTGGCGCCAATCACGGCGCCGGCCCGCGCGAGCGCGCCCGAGAGCGCGCCGATGTCGGTGAGCGCGGCGAGGTCGGCGCAAATCTCGGCGACGACTTTCAGGTCTGGAGCGTTCGACTGAGCCACCGGCGCCGGTACGATTGCGGGGACGGACCCGCCTTCGCGGCCGAAGGCCGCTTCGTCGACGGCGGACTTCTTGAGCGTGTCCGCCAGTTCCTGCCGCCACTCGCCGGGTTCTTTCGCGGCGGGCTTGATGGTGCCGGGCGCCAGCAACAGAGCCACGACGAACCACAGCGCCACGCCGCCGCCGGCGATCGCGATCTGCTCCTGACGGATGGCAGCAAGGTCGCGGTTGGCGGTGTTCCGTACGGTCTGGCGGACACTCGTCACCTGTTCGGTCACGGAATTCAGCAAGTCGCGAACTTCGGTGAACAGGACATCGCCTGCCAGCAGCAACTCGCGGCGGTCGGCGTACTGGCGCGCTTGCTTGTCGGCGGCGGCCAGCCGATCGATGCCATCGAGCGAATCCGCCAGTGAGGCGCCGTCGCCGGCGACTGCCGCATCGAGGGTCATGAGGTGCTGTCGCAATGTGTCGAGGAGGGTGCCGACGCGGCGGCCCCAGAACTCGGTGCCCTGGTTGGGCGCGACGTAGGCATACATGGAGCCGCGCACGTCCAGCAGGGTGGTGAGCGCTTGTTCGGCGGCCTGGTCGATGCCGGCGCCATCTTGCCGCGCCGCTGTCAGCGCGCGATCGGCGGCCACCGCGCGGTAACCGAGGCCCGCGCTTGCGAGTAATGCGACGGCGAACAGGGAAATGCGGACGGATCTGCGACCCATTCGGGACAGGATAACAGAGATGGTGCGGCGGGACTGAAGTCCCGCCCTCCTGGCGACACTTACTCTGATGCGCGCGAAATTTCGTCGGTGACGAGGCGGAGCGGAATGACGGTGGCCTGGGCCATCTGCTCCATCTGCTCCATCTGCACGTTGTGTCCCTTGACGGGCGGCAGATCCTGGAACATCGTGTCCCACTTCCAGCGCTCCATGGGGTTGCTGGCCTTGAGCCAGTGTTCCGCGCTTGCCGGCCGGTTGAAGACCGCGTCGGTGAGGGTCGCATACTCTGGGCGTGCCGACAGGAACGTGGCGACGTCCTCGCGCACCTGCTGCGAGGTGGTGTAGGTGTAGGGCAGTCCGAGCGCGGCGGCCACGCTGGTGAGAATCTGCCAGTCTTCCACCGCTTCACCGGGCGCGTCGATCGCCTTCGAGGCGGCCTGCACCATGCCCTGATCGTTGGTGTAGGTGGCGTCTTTCTCCACCCACGCGGCGCCGGGCAGCACGACGTCGGCGATCTTCGACAGCTCCGACTGCAGCACACCCTGATACACGATCACCGGCACCCGGCCGTTCTTGCGCGCTTCGATCAGCCACGTGAGGTCGCCCATCGACCCCTCGGGCCCCGGATCGACGATGTAGAGCACCGCGACGCGGTCCCGATCGATGGCGGTGCGCAGGCCCGAGAGGCCGGCATCGCCGTCGCCGGCCACCGACAGGCCGAGGTCGCGCGCGCCGTTGACGTTGGGCGCATCCACCGCGGGCACGCGGAACCTGGTGTTCGCGGGCTGCTGCTTCTCGGTGCGCCGCCACGCGACGTGGACGTGCGAGGCGCCGCCGTCGCCCTTGAGATCTTCGGCGAGGCGCTTGAGCAGGAACATCTCCTCGTGCGAGGCATGCGCCGACGCGAGCATGCGCACCGACGCCGGGTCCTGGCGGCCCGCCACGTTCAGCAGGTCGCGCACGCGCATCAGCGCGTCCTTCCAGGTTGCCACCTGCTGCACGCCGTCCTTGGTCAGGATCAGGGGCTTACGCAGGCGCTGGTCGCTTTCCACCCAGAGATACTGGAAGCGGCCGATGTCGCACATCCAGAACTGGTTGACCGCCGCGTTGTAGCGCGGCGTGACGCGCGCGAGGCGCGCGCCCTTGGCCCACTCGGGCTTGGCCTTGAGCCACGCGGTGGTGCTGCAGCCCTTCGAGCACAGCGTGCAGATGGTGTCGACGGCGTGCGGGTTGTCCCACGGCCGCGAGCGGAAGCGGTACTGCCTGGTGGTGATGGCGCCGACCGGGCAGACATCCATCAGGTTGCCCGAGAGCAACGAGTGGACGCCCTGCTCGTTGAAGGTGGCAATCTCGCTGCCGTTGCCGCGGTTGATGGTGCCGATCTGCGCGTCGCCATCCACTTCGGACATGAAGCGGCTGCAGCGCGTGCATAGGATGCAGCGGTTGCGGTTCAGCATCAACGTGGGGCCGAAGTCGACGTCGGCCTTCACGCCCTCGCCGTCGAACGTGCGGCGCGGAAAGTCCATGCGGCTGGCGTCGTTGCCGAACGCAGACGAGAAGTCCTGCAACGGGCACTCGCCGCCCTTGTCGCAGACCGGGCAATCGAGTGGGTGGTTGATCAGCAGGAACTCGAAGATGCCCTTGCGGCCTTCCACGGCCTCGGCGTCCTGCGTGTGCACCACCATGCCCTCGGCCACCGGCGTCGAACACGACGTCTGCAGCTTGCCCATCTGCTCGATCTTGACGAGGCAGACGCGGCACGAGGCGTCAATGGCCAGGCCGGGGTGGTAGCAGTAATAAGGGACCTGGATGCCGGCCTCGATGGCGGCCGTGAGGACCGAGGTGCCCTTCGGCACGGACAACTGGCGGCCATCAATGGTCAGCGTGACGTTTTCCATGACCTTGGAATGATATCAGGGCTTGCGGCTTGCGGCCTGCGGCTTGCGACTTGCGACCAGGGCCTGGGCGGCTTTGGGACTGAGGGTCAAGCCGCAAGCCGCAGGCCGCAAGCCGATCAACGTCGCTCTATCACCGCCACCGCGCCGCCGTCCTGGTTGGCATCCACCGACCGGAAGGCGCCCGTCAGCGGGAGGCGTTGCTCGGTGATCGCTTCGGTAATGGTCACCAGGTGCTCGGTCGTCTTGCCGTCGGCGTAGGTCACGGTAACGGTGACCGGCACGTCGAACAGCTCGGCGGCCTGCTCGAATCGCACGACCAGTTCCTGCCCCTCCTGGATGGAGCTGAAGCGCAGGCGGGGGATGGACGAGTCGTAAATCCAGCGCTCGAAGAACCGCTCGAGGTCACGACCGCTCGCGGCCTCCATGGCCTTGCGCAAGTCGTCCGTGCCCGCCTTCTTGAAGCGGTTGTCGGCGTAGTAACGGCGGACGCCGCGGAAGAAGGGCTCGTCGCCGATCAGGCGCCGCAGCATGTGCAGCACCGCCGCGCCCTTGTTGTAGACCAGCGCGCGGAACACGCGGCTCTCGCCCTTGATGTGGCCCAGCCGGTAGCCGAGGTAGACGGGTCCCTGGTCCGAATCGTCCACCGCCCAGCGGCGGAACTGGCGGAGGATGTCGCGAAACGCGTCCTCGCCGCGCCGCTCCCTGGCAAAGAGCGCCGCGAAGTACTGCGCGAAGCCTTCACTCAGCCACTGCTCGTGATAGTTCTTCCACCCGACCGCCTGCCCGAACCACTGGTGCGCCAGTTCGTGGGCCATGAAGAACTCGGGGAAGCCGGAGAACGCGGCGGGATCACTCCGCCAGTTGTGCGCGGTGATCGGCGGCGGGTTATTGATCATGGCGAAGTAGCCGGGCGCGTGCCCGCCGGGCAACTCGTCTTCGACCATGGCAATGGTGAGGGCGTCGTACGGCACGTCGCCGACGAGCGATGCGTACAGCCGCAGGATGTCGGCGCCGAGCGCCACGGTGTCGCGCGACTTCGCTTCCTGCCGGCGGTTGGCATCGACGCGGAGCTGCACCGTGTTGCGCGCCCCGACCGGCGGTGTGGCCAGGGCCATCGCCTGGATCTTCGCGATCTGCTGCGCCAACGACTCGGCCGGCACCGCGACCGGCTGGCCGCGTCCCGCCGCCGGCACGACGATGTCGAGCGCCACCGTCGCGGCATCCACCCGCGTCATCTTGCTGACGAGCATGGCGAGGTAGCGCACCGGCTGCGGCGCGTTGAAGGTGTACGACACGCGCGGCATGCTGCGTCCCGAGCCGTCAACGATGGCCGGCGCGGCGGAGGTGGGCGACCCCTCTTCGAGCACGCCCGACGCGACCACGGCGTAATCGGCCGGCACGGTGATGCGCATGTGCGCGCTGGCGTAGTCGGTGACCTGCGCCTGCGGATACCAGTAGCTGCGGTTGCTCAACAACCACTTCGGCTCGGCCGCCACGACGGGAACGTCGTCTTGTTGCGAAGTTCTTTGGGCGGGTGCCAAAGACTCATCCTGAATGCTGGTGCGCGTCATGCGGCCGGAATAGTTGAACGTCAGCGTGAGCGGGAAGTCGCGCGGCACCGGCGACGGCAGATTGATCAGGACGCTGTTCTGGTTGCGTACCCGCAGGAACAGCAGGCGTCCGAACTCATCGCTCGTGACCGACGACACGTTCATCGTGTCGGCAAAGCGCAGCGTGAGCACGCCGAGTGCATGCGACTTCACGCGCAGCTTGATGCGCGTGCGGCCCTCCATCCACTCGCGATCGGGAAAGAACTGCGCGTCGATGTCGTAATCGGTGACGTCGTAATCGATGAGGTCGTCTTCGTCGTAGAAGCGGCCGCGGCTCGACAGCTTCTGTTCCGACGCGTAGGCGGCGATGGTGCGGCGGCGCGCGCGCTGGAACAACGACACGTCTTCGGGCTCGCCGCTCGCTCGCACATAGGTGAGGGCGTCGAACCGCCGCGTGCGGACCTCGGCGACGAAGTCGCCAGGCTGCGGCAGCAGCGACCACGCCTCGCGGCTGAGGTCGCTCAGGTCGAGATTGAACGACTTGGCGACATCCTCTTCGAAGATGCCTTGTCCGCGCCGCAGCGTGCGGGCATCCACCGGCACCGGTGTGAGCACGTTCTGGGTGACGCGTTGTTCGAACTCGTACGGGTTGAGGCGGACAAACGCCGCCGTGAACGGCGTCTCGAGCGCCTCGGTGCCCGCAAACAACCGAAGCTGGCCCTTCTCCTCCTTCGGCGCCGGCTCGAAGACCATCGTCCCGTCGCCGATCAAGACCAGCGCGGTGACGCCCTCGGCCGTCTCGGCGACGAAGACGTCGCCCTCGGGCAACCGCAGCGTGAAATCCACGGCGGTGAGCACGAGGTTGCGTGCCCGGTACTGCTTCTCTGCTTGCAGCGACAAGCGGTGCAGGCCATCGATCGACGCCAGCCGATCTTCACTCAGGATGCGCCACGGCTGCCGCCCAAGGTCATCACCGCGCGGCCGGCGGATGTCGAGCTGCCACGTCGCGATGCGTCCACGTTGGCCCGTTTCCTGGAACACTTCCAGCACCAGCCGAAACCCCTCGCCCGGCAGCGATCCCGGCAACGCCGACCGGTCGCGCTCCTTGACGACGACGCGGGTGATGCCCTGGGGGACGACGGCGTCGAAGAACCGCAGCGACTGGTCGCGATCGGCGACGGGCGAGAGCAACTCGGCCCAGCGATTGCGATCCATCGTCGAGATGGCGGTTTCGACCGCCTGGATGAAGGCCAGGAGAGATAGTTCTTCGGCGTCCGGTGCCCGGGCGGGCACCTGACCCGCGAAGGCGGGCGTGGCGCAGAGGACGATCAAGATAAGGCAGCGAACAAACACAACGTGGTCTCTGAGGTTAGCGGATGACGGCGAGTTCCCGACCCACTTTGGCAAACATGTCCAGGGCGTACTGCAGGTCCGACTTGGTGTGGGTGGCGGCCACAATGGTGCGCAAACGGGCTTGGTCGCGCGCTACGGTGGGAAAGCCGATGCTTTGGGCGAACACGCCCTGGGCAAAGAGGGCATCCGACATCTTCGCGGCGGTGGCGGCCTGGCCGACGATCACCGGCGTAATGGGGCTTTCGCTGGCGCCGGTGTTGAAGCCGAGGGATTCGAGGCCGGCCTTGAAGAACCGGGTGTTGTCCCACAGTTGTTCGATCCACTGCGGCTCGGACTCGAGCACGTCGAGCGCGGCAATACAGGCGGCGGTCACGGCCGGTGGATGCGAGGTGGAGAACAGGAACGGCCGCGCGCGGTGATACAGGAAGTCGATCAGTGCGCCGGTGCCGGCGACGTAACCGCCGAGCACGCCGACGGCCTTCGACAGCGTGCCGACCTGGATGTCGACGCGGCCGTGGCACTTGAAATGGTCCACCGTGCCGCTGCCGTTCGTGCCAAACACGCCGCTGGCATGCGCATCATCCACCATCATGATGGCGCCGTACTCTTCGGCAATCGTGCACAGATCGGGGAGTGGGCCGAGATCGCCTGCCATGGAGAAGACGCCGTCGGTGATCAGAATCTTGCGCTGCGACGTGGGCAGGTCCTTGAGGATCTTGCGGGCGGCGTCGACGTCCTTGTGAGGAAACACCTTGATCGCGGCGCGGCTCAGGCGGCAGCCGTCGATGATGCTGGCGTGATTCAGTTCGTCCGAGATGACCACGTCGTCCTTGGTGAGTACCGCCGACACGGTGCCGGCGTTGGCGGCGAAGCCGCTCTGGAACACGACGACCGACTCCACATGCTTGAACGCGGCGAGCCGGCGTTCGAGCTCCATGTGCAGTTCCATGGTGCCCGAGATGGTGCGCACGGCACCCGAGCCGACGCCGAATTTCGCGACCGCGTCGAGCGCCGCCTGCTTCAGCCGGGGATGAGTGGCAAGTCCCAGGTAGTTGTTCGATGACAGGTTGACGACCGACTTGCGATCGAAGGTGGCGTGGGCGGCCGGCTCGCCTTCGAGGATGCGGAGTTTACGGTAGAGGCCCTGCTCTTTGAGGGCGGTCAGTTCGGCGTTCAGGAAATTCAGGGGATCGATGCGCATAGGGGTTCAGTCGGGATCCGGGATCCGGGATCCGGGGTCCGGGATCCGGGATCGGAGAATTACGGTAACTCGAACAGTGTATCGCCGTCTGGGAACTGTTCGAGTATGCGCGCGTGGTGCGCGATCAGCCATGCGCGCACGACTTCCGCGTCGTTCGGGTTGGCGAACGCGTTGGCATGCAGCACGACGTGCGTGGTGCCGGAATCGCGCAGCGCATGCCAGGACGCCTCGGGATTGGCCGCGACATTCTTCAGGCGCGCGACGCGGGCGTTGTAGGCCGGCGGAAAACTGCCGCTGTAGCCGTTGGTGATCGGCTGCCAGTGCGCGGCGGAGTAATAGACGTAACGAATCTCCCAGGCGACATCACCGAAGGGGAACTCGGTGATGGCCGATCCGGCCGGCAGCGCCGCGACCGTGGCGTACACCGGCGGCGCCTGCGACGCTGGATAGACGCGCGCCGGCGGCGTGGCTTCGTTCTGCGCCCACGTGCGGTTCATCTCCATCGGGATGGCGGCGCCTTCGAGCAGGATGAGGGCGCCGGCCAGGAGGGCGTAGGCGCGGGAAGTGAGAAGCGAGAAGTAAGAAGTCAGTAGGGCCACGCCGTAACCGGCGAGCACGGCGAGAAACAACCCCACCAGCATCGCGTAGCGCGCGGGCACCCGCACGCCGTTGAACCCCGGCACGTACTCGTAGAGCACGCCGTACAACCCGAAGCCCGAAACGAGGGCGTCGCCGGCCCTTGGCTGCGGTCCCAGCGACAGCCACATCGCCACCACCGTGGCGATGGCAAAGAAGGCGATCGGCGAGCGTGACACCTGCGCGGCCAGCGTCCGCGTCCGCGGCGAGGCCACCAGCAAGAGCGCTGCGGCGGCGAGGAACTGCCAGATCAACCGTTGCGGCGTCCGCGCGCTTATGTCAATGCCCAGCACGTGGACGTCGAATCCGCCAAAGATCACGGCGCTGACCACCGCGACGAACTGCGTGACGACGGCGATGGCGAGCAGCCAGATCAGGATGCGGCGAATGGGCGCGCGGGGCTGGTGGGGCTGGTCGGGCGGATCGCCCGGGCGCAGCAATCCGACGACTGCGATCAGCGCGAGCAGCCAGGGCACGAACCCGAGGAACGTTTCCCCTTCACCGTACGGGTAGTAGCGCAGGGCCTTGCCGAAAAGCCACACGTTCTCCGACGCCGTCACGTAGGACCAGACGTTGGCCGAGAACTGCACCACCTCACCGAACGGCCGCTGAAAGCCAAACTCCCGTTGCGCCTGCGAGTACGGCAGCAGGAACGGCAACGTCAGAACCAGGGTGCCAACTGCCGCCGCCGTCAAACCGATCCAGGTGCGTACGGTGCGAAGGGTGCCAAGGGACCACATGCGATGGATCACGAACAGTGGCGCGAACGGCGCGAAGTAGAGCAGGTAGTAGCCGCACGACCAGTTCTGCAAGACGAGGGCGCCCGTACCCAACAGCAGGGCGCGGTATGCCGGGATCCGGGATCCGGGATCCGGGATCCGGGTGACAAATCTATTCAGTCCCCACAACACAAACGGCATCCACTGCGAGCTCATCACCTGCAAATGGGGCACGGCGGAGATGCGATACGGCAGAAATCCGTAGACGAGTCCCGCAATGAATGCAGCGCGGCGGTCGCCGGTGAGGTCGTGCACGAGCAGGTAGGTGCCCAACGCCGACAGCACGAACGTGGAGACGAACAGCAGGTTGTAGCTGAGGATGATGTTGCCGGTGAGCCAGTAGACCGGAAGAATCTGCAGGACCTGGCCGAACAAGTGCTCCGACATTGACAACGCGAGCGGCGACGGATGGAAGATGTTGGCGTCCCAGAACTGCGACCAGCCCATGGCCCCGGTCAGCAGTTGCGGCACGTGCTCCGCGCCCCACGCCAGAATCCACATATTAAGCAGCGAGTCGCCGAGGTCGCCGGGGACGTCGCTGCCGAGGCCCAGCGCGAGGGGCCAGGTGAGAACGAGAGAAATTACGGAATACGTAAGAAACGTAAAAAGGGGAGCAGGTCCACTTTTCACGGCTCTTTCTCGGCCAGCACCAGCTCTTCGAACAACACCTGAACGATGGCCGCCGTCGGCACGGCGAGTAGCGCGCCGGGCAGGCCGAGCAGCGCGCTGCCGATGATCAGCGCCACGATCACCGTGATGGCGCTCAAGCCGACCTGCTGGCTCATCACCTTCGGCACGAGGAAGTTATTCTCGACGATCTGTACGCCCCAGCAGAACAGCGCCACCGCCAGCCCCAGTTCCGGCGACACCGTGAAGGCGACGGCGACGGCGGGAATGGCCGCCAGCAGCGGACCCACCATGGGAATCATCTCGCCGACGCCCGCGATCACCGCCAGCACGAAGAAGTACGGCACACCCAAGGTGGCAAGCCCAATCGCCGACGTGGTGCCAATGATGAAGCCCAGCAGAATTTGGCCGCCCAACCAGGCGCTGATCTTCACTGCCACCAGCTCGCTGACGTTGGCCACCCGCTGCCGCTGCGAGGGCGGGAACAGTCTCACGAACAGGTTGAACAGACGCTCGGAGTCAACCAGTAGATAGAAGGTGAGCAGCAGAATCGTCACCAGCCCGAACACGCCGCCGACAATGCTCCAGATCGCGACGAGCACCGTGGTGACGGCATCGGTGCTTCCCGCGGGCGCCTGCTTCAACAGCTCTGCGTACGACGTGCCCGGGGGCACCAGGCCCCACTCCACCAACTTCTGCTGCAGCAACTCGAGGCGATGCGGCAGGTCGGTCCACAGTTGCTGTCCCTGCGCTACCAACGGCGGCACGACGGCCGCCGCCAGCGCTGCCAGCAGACCGAGCACGGTGCCGTAGATGGCGAGAATGGCGGCCGCGCGGGGAATGCGGCGCCTGCCGGCCAGCAGGATGCGCCGCCGTTCGATCATGCGAACGAGCGGTGCCAGGCCGGTGGCGAACAGCGCGCTCACATAGAACAGCAGGAGCTGCGATCGGACCTGATACAGCGTCCACACCAAGAGGACGATGGCCGCGGTGAAGAGCACCGCGTAGCGAACGGTCGCGCGGGGATCAGTGGCCAAGGAACGTCTGCGTGAAGTCCGCCACATCATCGTAAATGGCGCCAAGTTCCGCCGGCGTGGCCAGAAAGACGATGCGGAAGAAGCCGTCGTCGGGCGCGGTGCCGAAGCCGGAACCATACACGCAGAGAATGCCCTTCGCGCGCAGCAGCCCGAGGACGAAGTCAACGTCGGTCTTGCCCTTGGGCAGCTCGACCTTCGGCATGGCGTAGAAGGCGCCGCGAGGCGCCACGCAGGACATGCCGGGAATGGCGTTCATGCGCGCCGTGGTCAGCTCCGCTCGTTCGCGCAGTTGCCGGCGGAACGACACCTGATGCGACCGGTCGCCGGTGAGCGCGGCGGTCACGGCGTACTGCATGGGGCCGGGGCTGCACAGGCGGCCGTCGGCGAGTTTCTTGATCGCCGCGAGCGCCGGATCGAGGCGCGGCGACGAGCCCACCGCCATCCACCCTGCGCGCCAGCCGGGCGCGAGATACGCCTTCGACAAGCTCGAATACGAAATGATCGGCGCCTCGTTGTCGAGCGCCGCCATCGGCGGTACGGCACCGTCGTAGGCGAGGTCGCCATAGACCTCGTCCGCGAGAATGACGAGGCCGTGCTCGCCGGCCAGCGCGATCAGCGCGCGGCGCATGGCCTCCGGGTAAATCGCGCCGGTCGGGTTGTTCGGATCGATCACCACCAGTGCGCGCGTCTTCGCGTTGATCAGGCTGCGGAGGTGATCGAGATCCGGCTGCCACTCGCGCGTGTGGTCGGTGCGGTAGTACGCCGGGTGCGCACCGATCTTCGCGAGCACCGCGGTGTAGAGCGGATAGGTCGGCGACGGCACCAGCACTTCTTCGCCTTCGTCGACGATGGCCGTCAGCGCGAGCTCGATGCCTTCCGAGGTGCCGGAGGTGATCAGCACGCGATCCGCCGACACGTTCACACCGCGCGCCACGAAATCCGCCGCCGCCGCTTCGCGGGCTTCGGCAATGCCCGGCGACGGCGTGTAGCCGTTGTGTCCATCGCGCATGGCCTTGGCGACAGCCTCGATCAAATGCGGCGGCGTGAGAAAACCAAACTGGTTCGGGTCGCCGATGTTCAGGTAGCGAACCGTCATGCCGGTCTGCTCGACCTTCTTCGCTTCCACCACGATGTTGCGGATGGCGTAGGTAAAACGGTCGACGCGTTTCGCGGTCCTGATTGTGGCTTCGCTGACAGGCATGACCGCTCGATCTTATGCCGGGATCCGGGGTCCGGGGTCCGGGATCCCGGTTCCCACTGCCATGTAATTATTACACTCTTACACTATGCCAGGGGCTATCCAAATTCATCTTTATAAGTTAAACTGCTGAATACAAATGAGTTATATGTTTGGCAAGAAAATTGGAAGTAGGGCCGGTGTGCGGCGGATCCTCCTGGCCCTCGCGATTGTCAGCCTACCCCTGTCCGGGTGGGCGCAGGAGACCGCGGAGACGAAGGCGACGTTTCGTTCGGGTGTTGACCTTGTCACGGTAAGCGCGACGGTTCGCGACAACAAAGGGAAGCTCGTGACTAATCTCACCAGGCAGGACTTCGAAGTGATCGACCACGGCGAGCGCCGCGCGATCAGCGAGTTCCGCTCCGAACGGGCGCCGTTGAGCCTGGCGATTCTGTTCGACGTGAGCGGCAGCATGGATATTGCCGCGCACGCGACCGCTGCGAGATTTGCGGCCTATCACTTGCTGTCCTCGTTGGACGAAGGCCGCGACGAAGCCGGGCTGTTTGCTTTTGACAG
Source organism: Vicinamibacterales bacterium (assembly GCA_038919385.1). Lineage (GTDB taxonomy): Bacteria > Acidobacteriota > Vicinamibacteria > Vicinamibacterales > UBA2999 > 12-FULL-67-14b. The sequence continues at coordinate 32,745 of JBCKZH010000027.1, forward strand.
CCGGCTACGCGAGGTGGCCCCGTTTACGGTCGACACGCGTGCCCTGAAGGGTGCGCTGGGGGAGGTCGATCCATTCGGGGCCACTTCGTTACATGACGCGATTTCGGCGGCGGCCGAACGGGTGGCGGTCCGCCCGATGGCGCGCCGCGCGGTGGTAGTGCTGACCGACGGCATCGACACCGCCAGCCAGATGACGCCGGCCCAGGTCTCGGCGAAGGCCGCGGCCATTGACGTGCCGGTCTACATCATCGCGGTGGTGTTGGCGATCGACGATCCCGGATCGGATCGCGCCACCCCAAGCTCAAAACGGCAGGCGCCGGCGTCGGTTGGCACCATCGAAGACCTCGCGCGGTGGACCGGTGGGGCGCTGCACTACAGCAGCACCCCGGCCTCGGCTTACAAGGCCGCGCGCGCAGTGGTCGACGAGCTGCGCCACCTGTACTTGATCGCCTTCGAGCCAGGCGCGGCACCGGGGTGGCACCCGCTTGAGATTCGGACGCCGCAGAAGGACTTTGTTGTGCGGACCCGTGGCGGATACGTCGCCGGGGCGGGGCGGTAACGATGATCTCGTGATTTGGTGATTTGGTGATTTGGTGATTTGGCGATTTGGCGATTTGGCGATTTCATGATCGCGAGGAGAAATGATTATGCGTAATTCCCTGTTTGTCGCCGGTGTGTTTGCGGTGGCGCTCAGTGTCGCGCCGGCGTGTGCCACGAAGAAGTTCGTTCGCACGTCCGTCGGTGAAGTGAACGACAAGGTCGGCACGATGGGCAAGTCGCTCGAAGAAACGCAGGAGCGCGTGCGAACGGCCGAAGGTCGCATCGTGGAAGTGGACGCGAAGGCCGTGGCCGCCAACGCCTCGGCGACCAAGGCCAACGACGCGGCCGCGGCCGCGTCGACCGCTGCCGGTCGCGCCGCCGAAGCCGGCAAGGCCGCTGAAGCCCGCGCCGCCAGTGTCGAAGCCGAAACCCGCAAGCTGATCTTCACCACCGTGCTCAGCGAAGCCCGCGGCGAGTTCAAGCTCGGCAGAGCGGAACTGCCGGAAGACGCCACCGCCGCCATCGACAACATGGTCAACACGCTCAAGGCCGACAAGAAGGCCGTGTGGGTGGAGATTGAAGGCCACACCGACAACGCCGGCGACGCGAAGTACAACGAGTCGCTGGGCCTGATGCGCGCCGAAGCCGTGAAGCGCTATCTCTACGAGAAGCACCAGGTGCCGCTGCACAAGATCAACGTGATCAGCTACGGCGAAGAAAAGCCGGTGGCGCCGAACGCCACCCGCGCCGGCCGCTCGCAGAACCGCCGCGTCGTGATCAAGGTCCTCGCCTAGCTGCTCGGCTCGCACCAGCCGGGAAGCTACTACTTGCCGGGAGGGCACTTCTTGTCGGGAGGGGACTTCTTGTCGGGACTTCGAGTCTTGACGGGAAGTGCCTCCCGACAAGCAACACCCTCCCGACGAGCAACACCCTCCCGACAAGCAACACCCTCCCGACAAGAAGTGCCCTCCCGTCCAAGGTTTCATGAGTTAGACTTTTCACGGTCTCATGAAACTGAGTGTCGTCATGCCTGCCTACAACGAGCAGGCCACCATCCGCACCATCGTCGCCCGCGTGCTCGCCGTGGATCTGGGTCCCATCGAGAAGGAACTGGTGATCGTGGACGATGGGTCGAAGGATGGGACGCAGGACATCCTGAAAGAACTGGACGGTAAGGACGGCGTGCGCGTGCTGTTCCAGCCGCACAACCTGGGCAAGGGCGCCGCGGTGTGGCGCGGCATCCGTGAGTCAACCGGCGACATAGTGATCATCCAGGACGCCGACCTCGAGTACGACCCCCGCGAGTATCCCGCGCTGATTCGTCCCATCCTCGACGGCGAGGCCGATGTCGTCTACGGCTCGCGCTTTCTCGGCTCCCCGCGCGGCCATCGCGTGCTGTACTTCTGGCACTCAGTCGGCAACCGGCTGTTGACGATGCTCTCCAACATGTTCAGTGACTTGAACCTCACCGACATGGAGACCTGTTACAAGGTGATGGTGCGGAAGGTTGCGGATCGCCTCGACCTGCAGTCGCAGGACTTTGGCATCGAGCCTGAGATTACCCAGAAAGTGGCGGCGATGCGCGCGCGCATCTACGAGATTCCCATCTCGTACAACGGACGCACGTATGAAGAGGGCAAGAAAATCGGATTGAAGGACGCCTTCAAGGCGGTCTATACCATCCTGCGATTCTGGGGATGGAAACCGAAAAACTAAGCGGCTTGCGACCTGCGACTTGCGGCTTGCGACCTGCGACCGTCCTCAAGCCTCAAGCCGCAAGCCCCAAGCCGTTATGGAACGCGAACGAGCTGTCCCCGGATTTCGCCGCCCGGGTTGTTGGTGCTGTGCATGTTCACGTAGATGTTGCCGAGCAGGAGCGCCTGCTGGAAGTCCTCCCACGAGCCAATGCCCTGCGCGGCGCGCAGCGTCAAATCGGTGGCCGACGCCGTGCCGGTGATGGCGTAGTCGTTGGAGATACCGGTCGCGATGGTGAAGTTGACCACCGTGGGCCCGACAGTGCCCGCTGCGCCAGCGTGGAAGTGTCCGGCGGTAGTGCCTACCGGCATGTTGTAGACATCCACGCGGTAGGTGACGACGCCCGTTGTGGCGTTCAGTGAGACGGTAGCGGTGCCTGCGGAGCCGGTGTTGACAGCTGGTATTTCGTTGCCGCCACTCAGCGCCGCGGTGAAGTTGAAAGTCTGGGCCTGTGCCGGCGCCGAAACCAGCAGCGCAAACACGCCCGCCATCGCCAAAGTAATTACACGTTGCATCTCAATCGCTCCTTTGTCGCCGCGGAAAACCTGTGGCGCGTTGTCAGGCAAGCAGGATGCGCGCCAAACGCTAAGCGATTGAGGCTAAACGATTTGGGCCTAAATGCGTGCATCGGTCGATTACGCGTGCCGAAAGTGGTTACGCGCGCCGTATGGGATGGGGTGCTTTGGTGCTTGGGTGCTTTGGTGCTCGGGTGCTTGGGTGCGTAGGTGCCTGACAGTGGTTGAACTATTCTCAGAGGTCTATGGAACTGAACGGCAAGGTCGTGCTCATTACCGGTGGTAAGCGCATTGGCGCGGTCGTCGCCACTACGCTGGCGAAGGCTGGTGCCGATGTGGCGCTCGTCTACAACCGTTCGCGCGCCGAGGCCGGCGAGACGGCCGCCGCGGTGCGCGCGCTGGGCCGCCAGGCGGTGTCGGTGCAGGCCGACGTCACGAGCGAGCAGGACTGCGCACACGCGGTGGCAGCCACCGTGTCGCAGCTCGGCCGCCTCGACATTCTGATCAACATGGCGTCGCTCTACGGCTCGAAGCCGTTCGAGCAACTCACGGCCGCTGACTGGGATCGCCAGATGTCGGTGGACCTGCGCGCGACGTTCCTGTTCTCGCGCGCGGCGGCGATCGTGATGAAGCGCGTGGGCGGCGGCCGCATCATCAACTTCGCGGATTGGGTGGTGGCCAGCGGCCGTCCGCGCTATCCCGGGTTCCTGCCCTACTACGTGGCGAAGGCCGGCGTGAAGGCGCTGACCGAGGCGCTGGCGCTGGAATTGGCGGCCGATCGGATTCTCGTCAACGCGATCGCCCCGGGGCCAATCCTGGCGCCGCCCGGCATGAGCGCGAAAGAAAGCCAGTCGGTGGTGCGGAATACGCCGCTCGGACGCTGGGGCGGCGAAGCCGAGATTGCCAAGGCGGTGATGTTCCTGGTGCAGTCGGATTTCGTCACCGGCGAAACGATTCGCGTGGACGGCGGGCGCCACGTGAAATGACGAAAGCCGAATAGCGAACATGGCGACAGTCTGGGATTCGCGCGGTCGAGCATCACTTCAGGCAGTTCGGGCTATAGCGGCGAAGGTTTCCTTCATTGCCGCCAGCGCGCCCGTCAGCTCTTCGCGGCTGCGGCCGGTGCAGAAGCGCAGGTAACCTTCGCAGTTGGCACTGAAGTCGACACCGGGCACGCAGCCAATGCGGGCGTGCGCGATCAGGTGCTCGGTCATGGCCCACGACAGCGACTCGCCGGCAATGCCGGCGTCCCTGGCCCAGCCGGCATTAATCTTCACGAACGCGTAGAACGCGCCATCCGGCGGGTTGCCGGAGAACACGCCGGGCGCTGCCTCGGCAAGTCCCTTGTAGAACATGTCGCGACGGGCTTTCAGCTCGGTGCGGAACTCGGTGAGGCAGTCCTGCGACCCTTCGAGCGCGCCAACCGCGCCGTACTGCGCGATCGACGAGACGTTGCTGGTGGTGTAGAGCACGATCTTCAGCGAGCGGGCGCGCAGCGCCTGGTCGCGAATCGCGTAGTAGCCGACGCGTACACCGGTGATCGCGTACGACTTGCTCATGGTGTAAACGGGGATGGTGCGTTCGTACATCCCCGGCAGCGAGGCGATGCTGACGTGTTCCCCCGTAAAGAGGATGTCCTCGTACGCCTCGTCCGAGATTACCCACAGGTTACGTTCGCGGGCGATGGCGGCCAACCGCTCGATGTCGGCGCGGGTGAGGATGCCGCCGGTCGGGTTGTTCGGGGAGTTGAGGTAGAGCACGCGCGTCTTCGGCGTGATGGCCCGCTCCACTTCGTCGATGTCCCAGCGCCAGCCGAGGCGCTCGTGCAGCGGCACT
>JBCKZH010000028.1:0-36539 GCA_038919385.1 Vicinamibacterales bacterium
CGTGAGTCTGCGCGAACTGCCGCGCCACAGACGTTCGTTCGTCATCCGTCGTAACCGCCGTTATTTAAGCACTGTCGGATGGGCAGACGGACAAGTGTCTGTCAAGAATCGGTTAGCTCGGACAGCCAACCCGTGCGGCGTTGTATTACAGCATCATCTTCTGTAATATATTGTCACATGGACAAGCAGACGGTCAGCTTCCGGTTGGATACGGACAAGGTGGGCGCCCTCGACACGCTGGCTGAAGCACGCGATCGCGACCGCACGCATCTGCTGAATGAAGCCGTCTCGGCATACCTCGACGCGCAGCAGTGGCACGTCGAACAGATCAAGGCCGGACTCCGTCAGGCCGATGCCGGCGAGCTGATCGACGATACGCAGATCAGGAAGCGGGTCGGAAAGATGGTTGCCAAACGGCGACGCCGGTGACGCTGCGCTGGACGCCGCTGGCCGGCCATCACCTGCAATCTGCCTACGATTACCTCGTCCGGGAACGCCCGTCAGTCGCCGACCACTCGATCGAACGCATCCTGTCGGCGGTGCAGGCGCTCGAACATCACCCGCGGATAGGCCGCACCGGGCGGGTGCCCGGGACGAGAGAACTCGTTGTCACGGGCACACCGTTGGTCGTGGCCTACCGCATCCGCGGCGGCCAGGTGGAGATTCTCGCCGTTCTGCACGGCGCCCGTCGCTGGCCCGATCGGTTGTAGTTCGAGGCTCAGCACGAGCGCTTGACACAGCCGGAAATATTTCTATTTGAGCGTCGTCCCTGATAACGATCGGAGAAAGCTCTGCAGCGCCTGTTTCTCCTGGGCGGTGAGGCCGATCGGCCGCAGTTCCGGATCGAGAAACGGATTCCTGTTACCACCACGGTCGTAGAAGTCGACCACGTCGTGCAAGGTGGCTAGACTGCCGTCGTGCATGTACGGTGCCGTGCGAGCCACCTCGCGCAGTGTCGGAGTCTTGAACGTGCCGTTGCCAGCGCCCTGATCCGCGAAATCGCCCGGCACCTGCCACGCGACGCCCGTGTTGTGCAATCGTTCGTCGGAAAAGTTTGGCCCGACGTGACAAGCGGTGCAGTTGCCTTTGCCGCGAAAGATCTGTAGGCCCGCCTGCTGCTCAGCGGAAAGGGCGGTGCGCTCGCCGTTGACGAAGCGGTCGTAGGGCGAGTTGCCCGACATGATGGAGCGCACGTAGCTGGCCAGCGCGCGCGACAGATCTTCGACCAGGAGGCCGACGCGGCTCGCGGCGTCGGCGACCGGCAGGTCCATCTCGTTCGGGTCTTCGATCGGCTTGAGGACCTGCTCCTCGAGCGTCGGTACGCGGCCGTCCCAGAAGAACGAGCGGCCCCATCCGCGATTGATCAGCGCGGGTGCGTTTCGGCGCCCTTTGCGCCCGAACACACCGACGGCGATCGCGCGGCCGTCGGAGAACGCGCGTTCAGGGTCGTGACAGGACGCGCAGGCGATCGACCCATCGCGCGAGAGGCGGCGGTCGTTGAACAACCGCCGCCCCAAGCCGATCTTTTCAACCGTCATCGGATTGTCCTCTGGGACCGGCATGTAGAGATCCAGTCCCAGAGGAACCGAGCCGGAAACGATGAGGAGTAGAAGCAAGAGCTTCATTACCGGGTTGCGTTCCGAGCGGGCAGGAAGTTCTCGAGCGTCCAGACCTCACTGGCGCCGATCTCGAACGACCCAAATGTCATCCGGCGGCCGTCGGGATGCACGTGGGGAGACTTAAGCTGACCGGTCATCGAAATACCCATCGGCTCGGGCTCTCCTCCAGCCACCGGAACCCGCCAGAGGACGTTGGACGCATTCTCCCCGGGTCTGACGAACACAAGGTAACGCTGATCCGGAGACCACGCCAGCGTGTTAAGACCCACGCCGCCCGTGGCGAGGAACACCTGTCGCGTCTCGCCGCCGGCGGCCGGCATCACTTCGATGAGACCACCCTCTCGCCCGGGTCGCGCGGAGGCCAGTTGCGTGCCGTCTGGCGACAATGCGAGTGACATGAACGCCCCGCCGCTCTTCAAGACCGTTTCGTGGCGGCTGTCAATATCGAATCGCACCAGTTTTTTCTCCACCCATGGTGGATGATCGTCAATGCTGGCGATGTAGAAGACGCTTTTCCCATCAGGGGAGATAGAGAAGATTCCTAGTCCTCCGTTCTCGGATATGCCCTTGGGAGCGTGCAGCAGCTCGACATGGCCGCTCGCCAGATCCACACGGTAATACCCGGCCCCCTTGCCAACCACCCCAACCACGAGTAGCGATCGGCCGTTCGGGAACCACCTCGGCGACGGAGCAAGATTGCCCACAGCCGCCTGCGGCAGGGGAAGGTCTCGCTCTTCTCCCGTCGTGACCGTGCGGATCACCAGCACGGTGGACCCTGCTGCGCCCCCCGCACCCCGTCCGCGGGACGACAGGTAGGCCAAATACTGGCCATCCGGCGACCACGTGGGGGCGCTATTCGAGTTGATGAACCGCTCGGTTGCGAGTACAGGCGCCTTGGTCGCCTTCATTGCCGCATCCAGCTCTGCGGTGTAGACGTTTGTGCGGAAAACCCCTGAGACAAGGTAGTAAAGCGTCCCGCCTCGCGTGATGCCCTGGAGCCGAACCCGACCGATATCCGCTTTCATCAATTCCGCCGGGCCGTTCGGCTTGCCCTGCTCGATTGGCACCGCCCAAAGCGACATGTTCCCGGTCCGGTCGCTGAGAAAGAGGATTCGGGAGCCGTCAGGCGACCACAGCGGCGAACCATTGCCCGCGGGCCCCTGAACCACCATGGTTTCCCGGCTTCCGTCCGCGGCCAGAACAAAAATCTCGCTTGGCGACGTGTTGTCCCCGCTCAGGGCGTCGTAGGCAATATACCGGCCGTCGGGAGAAAGACTCATCGTCGCGTAATTCCACGTAAGAGACTTGAGAACGCGAACGGATCCATCCTGAACCGACACCATGGCAATCTGGTTCGTCCCGTCCTTGAGCGAGCGGAGCACAAGCACCTGCTTGGCATCCGGAGTCCAGGCGAACGGCCGGATTCGGATCGTCTCATCGTTTCGATGCACGATCCGGGGCTGCGCGGATTCACCGCTGCTGAGCGCGAGAATGCGCAGCTCGGACCTGATCCCGTTTTCCGCACGCAGGGTCCATCCATACGCGACTTGGCGACCGTCCGCAGAGAAGGCCGAGTAGTCGAACTGGCCAAAGGAGCCAGAATCGTCCTTCGCCAGAACACGGCTCGTGCCTTCTTTCAAGTCGCGAACGGCGAGGGCGCCACCGATCTGTAAAAACGTTAGGTATCGGCCGTCGGGCGACGGTGACCCGCGAACCGATCCGAACGCGTCCTGGCCGGTCAACACGAGCCGCACGGTCTGGCTGGCCTGGGCAGGCGCCGGCGATTGCAGCGTCGCCAGGCGCGCCCGGGCGTCTGCGGCGGCCTCCTTCTGATCGGCGTAGTCGCGTACCACCCGTTCGTAAATCTTCTGAGCGTCCGCGTCTCCGAGCTTCTGATGGCACTCGGCCATCCGGACGAGTGCCCGCGCCGCCAATGGGCGATTGGTGCCGGCGCCGGCGACGATCTTCCTGTATTCCTCGATGGCGCCTTTGAGATCGCCTTCGACCTCCTCCTTCTGCTGCGCCGCCTTGAACTGGGCCTCGGCAGAGCGAGGCGCTTGCGCGAGCAGCAATCCACCTGTGGTCACTGTCAACAACGTCATCACGATCGCGAACGTGCGTTTCATGTGCGAACCTCCCTGACCGCGCATGGTAGGCATTGAAAGTCTCCGCTCAATAGCTCGACTGTCATCGCTCGGTCACGCCCTCGCCATCGAATCGGTAACCTAGTCCGCGTAGCGCAACGAGATACCGGGGCCGTTTGGGCTCCGGCTCGATCTTCTTGCGCAGATTGGTCACCTGGTTGTCGACGACGCGATCGGTCACGTGCGTGCCGGGTCCCCAGACCTCGTCGAGCAGCTGCGCGCGCGTCAGGAGACGTCCGGAGCGCCGCACGAACACGGACAGCAGCTTGAATTCGAGCGCCGACAGATCCACCGCCTTGCCACCGCGGCGCAGCTCGCAGCGCGTGAAGTCCAGCTCCGCGTCGCCGAACCGGTAGACGTCGGAGGCCTGTCGCGCGCCGCGGCGCAGGTGCGCCTTCACCCGCGCCCGCAATTCGCGCGCGCTGTACGGCTTCGTCACGTAGTCGTCCGCCCCCGCTTCCAACCCCAGGACCTTCTCGGCCTCCTGCGTCCTGGCCGTCAGTAAGACGATCGGCGTATCGACTCCCGCGCGGCGGACCTGCCGGCAGACCTCGAAGCCATCCTGTTTAGGCAGCATGACGTCCAGCAGAATCAAGTCGAACTCTCGCGACATCGCCCGGTGCGCCGCCGTCTCTCCGTCGGCCGCCAACTCCGTCTCGTAGCCTTCGCGACGCAGATCGTCTTCCAGCGCCATGGCGATGCTCGGCTCGTCCTCGACGATGAGGATCTTCGTCATGCGTGGCTCGGTTGCGCTGGCAAGAGCGTCGTGAATCGGCTTCCACGTCCGGGCTCGCTGACCAGCTCGAGGCGTCCGCCGTGCGCCTTCACAATCTGGTCGGCCATCGTCAAGCCAATGCCGGTGCCTTTGACATTCAACGCGCGCGCAGCGGCGCCGCGAGCAAACTTTCGAAACACGTCCCGCTGCTCCGCTTTGGGAATGCCCGCGCCTTCGTCCTCGACACAGATGCCGACGAATGCGCCGTGCGACTTCACCGACACGCGCACGATCGACGATTCGGGCGAGTACTTGAGCGCGTTGTCCAATACGTTTCGAAGCGCCAGCGCCAGAGCATCACGGTCCGCGCGAATCCAGAGCGAATCGGATGCGGAATCCGCCGGCTCCACGAGCTCGAGGCGATGCGCAACCGACGAGGCGCGCCCGCGAAAGTCCTCCACGATCTCGCGCACGAGTTCGGTGGCGTCCGTCTGGGCAAACTGGTACGTCCGCCGCCCGGCTTCCATGCGGCCGAAATCCAGCAGGCTCTCGACCATGGCGTGCAGCCGGCGGCTCTCTTTTCCGAGTGCGTGGTAATAGTCTGGCAAGCGATCTGCCGGCGTGCCGCCTTCCTCCAGGATTTCCGTGAGGTGGCACATCGCCGTCAACGGCGTCCGGAATTCGTGCGAGACAGCCGCAACGAAGTCCGCCTGGAGACGGGCAACACCGAGCTCCCTGTTCACCGCCCGGAACACGAAGTAGCTCGCCGCCGCGATGACGAGGGCCATGAGACCGAAGCCGGCAGAGAACAGATTCCGGCGGGAAGCCGAGACCGCGTGCGCGGCAGTTGGATCGGCGACGGCGATGTGGATCGTCCACGGCAGGCCGGTTTCCCGAAAGGTGTTTGTGACTGGCACATCGGCGGCGGTCAGAGTGCTCCAGGACCGGCGTCCCGCCGGATCCTCCAACGTGAGGCGAACCTGAAGGTTCTGCATGACGCTCAGCGTGGACGTCATCACGCCGTCGATCGTGCCGACGATGGCGGCCGTGCCGGCGGGTGTGCGACGCCAGACCGCGGCGAACGCGCCCGCGTCGCTCGTCCAGGCCGCCCTACCCGCTGGCTGTGCCTGCCACAGCGGCCACACGCCTTCCACCGCGGCGGCCAGGTCAATGCCGTTGCCGACCGCGCGGTCCGACGACGGCGGCGGCAACGGCGCGGATTCACGATAAAAATCGAACGTGGATCGGTCGATGCGAAATCGACCTGCCGAAAGGGCAGAGCCGAGTAGCGCCGCTTCGTGCCTTGCCGCGTCCTTGTCGCCCCTCGTGTTCAAGAGCACGATCCGCTCGCGCCGCGCCACCAGCTCCGAAGGCGACCCGGCGACGACCGTCTCGCCCATCGTCGCCAATTCGTCGTAGACGGCGAGCGCCTGTCGGAGTTGCTGCTGCTTGCGAAGGCAGCGTGCGAGCCGCATCAGCGCGGCGGCGCGCACCGCTCGATCCGGCGACGAGGCAAGCGCGCGATAGGAAGCGGCCGCTTCCGGGAGATTCTGGTCGCGGAACTCTTGCGCCTCCGCGGCGGCGAAGACCGCCGCGGGAAGCTCGGACGCAGGAGGGAGCTGCGGGTAGTACGGAAGGCGGATGCCCTGTTCGCGAGACAGGCCGCGCGAATCGAAGAACAGAATGACGGCGTTGGCCGGAACCGCGACGGAGTTGTCCCGCGCGGCCGCCGGCAGCAGATCGTCCCAGGCGGTCAGGCTTCGATCCAATTCACGAGCGAGCAGGCTGGCGGCGTGATCCAGCCGTTCGCGCAGTCGCTGGGTCTCGAGCGCGCGGTTTTGCTCGAGCAGCCGCCACCCGAGCCATCCCAGCGCGGCCAGCGGAATGCCGGCGAGCAGGACGAACAGCGCCAGCAGCTTCACCGGCGCCGCGAGATGGTTGCGAGTGATCATCATCACGCTTGGGGAGAACCGTCCCTATTTTACGCGCGACTGTCAGGCTTCAATCGCCTGCGTGTCACGGCTCTGTCACGCCGGCGGACATTCGAGACCGACTGGAGGCGCGAGAAAGGATTCTCGTGACCCAACCCGGCGTCAGTGTTCATCGGTCACAAGGGATACGCCGGTCAAGCCCAGGTGGCGGTCGGTTGACCAGCACTCGTTGATTCGGTGGACCCGCATCACGTGCAAGCCGACGGCGTCCGTGAGAGACAGGTCCTGGTCCGAGAATTTGCGGAGCATTCGTATTCCGCCTGCCTGCTCATCCGGCCCAACGGCAACCAGGCGCAGTGGCGTGAGCTCCTCGATCAGCGCGACAAACTGCAGCGCCCGCGTGCGGTCGTACCGCTTCAGGAACCAGCCATGGCCCTCGGCAACCACAAGCGTGGTGGTCATGAGTGGGGGCGGGTCCGAGAACAATCTCCGGAACAGTGCGTGGTAACTGTCGGAACGGTCCGCGAATGCGATGAGTGCGGATGTGTCGACGTACGCGTCAGTCTTTCTGCCCATAGACCACGTCGTCTATTTTCTGCGAGGCCTTCGGATCGCCCGTCTCGATCGTGCCTGCATGTCTCATCCATGGTTTGGAATCGTCCGAGGGAAGCAGCGTTCGGAGAGAACGACGCAGCAACTCGGCCAGGGAAATACCCAACCGCGCGGCCTCGCGCTTGGCCGCGTGATACTCGCGGCTGGAGAGGCTGATCTGTGTTCGAATCATGATAACAACATATCATGTATTGTTATCATGCTGCCCTGTAGATCTGTCCGCCTTTCATCACGAGCTTGACACCGCGCAGCGCCCGGATATTCGTCGTCGGGTCGCCGGTGACGGCCACGTGGGTCTTGCCTCGTCGGGATGGCTGACCCGGTTTGCCGATCTGATGTGTCTAATCGGTGGCCGTATTTCGGTGGCCCGCGGCCGGCGCGTACATCTCGGTGATGTACTGCTTCACCATGCGCCGCGTCGAGAAGCGGGGCACGTTGGACCGCATGGTCTCGCGCACGACCTGGATCCATCGGCGCGGCAGGCCGCGCCGATCGCGGTCGTAGAACAGGGGCACCACGTCGTTCTCCAGCAGCGAGTACAGCGACTCCGCATCGGCGGCATCGGTCGCGGCCTGGTCGTCGGGATTGGCCTGGCTCTCGATCAGCCAGCCGTTGCGGCCGTTGTAGCCTTCGGCCCACCAGCCGTCGCCGATGCTGAGGTGCGGCACACCGTTCAACGCCGCCTTCATCCCGCTGGTGCCGCTCGCCTCGAGTGGCTTGCGCGGATTGTTCAGCCACACATCGCACCCATGCACCAGGTAATGGGCGAGGTGCATATCGTAGTCGTCGATGAACGCCAGGCGGCCGCCGAACTTGGGATCGAGGGCGTGCCTGAAAACGCGCTGCAAGTGGTGCTTGGCCGGTTCATCCGCCGGGTGCGCCTTGCCGGCAAACACGATCTGCACCGGCCGGTTGATGGCGGTCAGGATGCGCGCCAGGCGATCCGGGTCGTGGAAGATGAGCTCGGGCCGCTTGTAGGCCGTAAACCGCCGGGCATAGCCCAGCGTCAACGCGTTCGGATCCAGCATGCTGCCCGACGCCACGATGCGCGAGGGCGCGACCCGTTCGCCCGACCAGCGCGAGCGCATCCGCTCGCGGATGAACGTGAACAGATTCGTGCGCAGCTCGTTGCGCATGGCCCAGATGTCGGCGTCGGGGATGTCGAGCAGGCGCTCCCAGAGCGCCGGATCATCCACCTGGTCGAGCCACCCCGGCCCGAAGTGCCGGTTCAACAGCTCGAACACCGAGTCCGCCATCCAGGTCGGCACGTGCACGCCATTGGTGATGCTGCGGACCGGGATCCGATCGGCAGGCAGCTGGGGCCACATCGGCCGCCACATCGTCCGCGTCACCTCGCCGTGCAGCGCGCTCACGCCGTTGACGTGCGCGGAGGTCCGCAGCGCCAGCGCCGTCATGTTGAACTGCGACCCGCTGCCATTGTCGTACTGGCCCAGCGCGAGGAAGTTCTGCCGGTGCTCGCCGATTTCGCCCCACGACCCGGCGAGGTGCTTCTCGACCAGGTGGAACGGGAACGCGTCGTGGCCGGCCGGCACCGGCGTGTGGGTCGTGAACACCGTTGACCGGCGCACGGTCTCGAGCGCTTCGTTGAACGAGTGCCCCTGCTCGATGCCTTCGCGAATGCGTTGCAGCGCCACGAAGGCCGCGTGGCCCTCGTTGAGGTGCCACACCGTGGGCGTGATGCCGAGCGCGCGCAGCGCGCGTACGCCGCCAATGCCGAGAATGATTTCCTGCTGGATGCGGGTTTCCTGGTTGCCGCCGTACAGGCGTGCCGACAGTTCGCGGTCCCACGGCGCGTTCGCCGCCAGATCGGTGTCGAGCAGGAACAGCTTCACCTTGCCGAGCCGCACGCGCCACACCGCCGCCAGCACGGTGCGATCGCCGAGCGGCACCGCCGTGATGCAGGGCTTGCCGTCGGGCGTGAGGGCCGCCTCGATCGGCGCGTCGGTCCAGCTGATCCGCTGATAGCGCTCTTCCTGCCAGCCCTCGTTGCTCATGCGCTGCAGGAAGTACCCCTGCGGATACATGAAGCCGATGCCAACGAGCGGCACGCCGAGGTCCGCGGCTTCCTTGCAGTGGTCGCCGGCCAGCACGCCCAGGCCTCCGGCGTAGATCGGCAGCGACTGGTGGAGCGCGAACTCCGCGGAAAAATAGGCGATGCTGCCGCCGTTGATCAGCGACGCGCGTTCCTTCCACCACGGATGCGCCTGCGTGCGCGCCTCATCCAGGCCGAAGATGGCCTGGTCGTAGGCCTTGAGAAACCCGGGGTCGCCCGCCGCCGTCGCCAACTGGCCGGCGGTGATGCCCTGGAGCATGCGCACCGGGTTGTGGGTGGTCGAGCGCCAGAGCTCGTAGTCGAGGCGGCGGAACACTTCACGCGCGCGCGTGTCCCAGCTCCACCACAGGTCCAGAGCCAGTTCGTGCAGACGATGGATGCGCGCCGGCAACGCCGCAGCCGATGAAAAGCGTTCTTCAGACATTCAGGATCTCCTGATTTGGTGATTTGGTGATGTGGCGATGTGATGATTTATGAGGCGCCCACCAGCTTGGCGAACCGGGCCAGGTCGATGTTGCCGCCCGACACCACCGCGACGACCTTGCCGGTGCCGGCCCGGCCGCTCATGGCGGCGGCGATGGCGCAGCCACCGGCGCCTTCGGCGACGACATGCACGCGGTCGGCCGCGTAGCGCATGGCCGCGGCGATCTCGGCGAGCTCCATCACAATCGAGGCGTCAACCAGGTCTTTCAACAACGGCCACATCGTGGCCAGCACCGACTTGCCGCCGGCGCCATCGACAAACGACGCGGTCCAGCCGTCGAAGTAGCACGGCTCGCCCTTGGCGAGCGAGGTCGCCAGGGGTGCGGCCGTCGCAGGTTCGGCGGCGAAGATCTTCACCGATGGCTTGCGCGCGCGCATCACCGTGCCGATGCCCGCCAGCAGCCCGCCGCCGCCGAGCGAAGCCACCACCGCGTCCACATCAGGCAGGTCTTCGAGAATCTCGAGACCGGCCGTCGCGTTGCCGGCGATGAAGTCGTCATCATCAAAGGGATGCACGAAGTGTCCGCTCATGCGCGGCGAGGCGTGCGCGATCACCGTCTGCCAGCACTCGTCGTAGCTGGCCTTGACGATGGTGGCGCCGAGGCGTTCAATGGATCGCAGCTTGGTCTCGGGTGCCGTGTCCATCACCATCACCGAGCACGGCACGCCGGCGCGGCGCGCGGCAAACGCCACGCCCTGCGCGGCATTGCCGGCACTGACGGTCCAGACACCGGCCCGCATCTGATCGGCGCTGAGCTTGCGGACCGCGTTCCAGGCGCCGCGAATCTTGAACGACCCGATCGGCTGCAGCGATTCGAGCTTCAGGTAGATCTCAGGCCGCGCGGGGCCGTCGCCATCGAAGGGGAGATCGAGCTTGATCAGCGGCGTGCGTACTGCCGCGTCGTAGACGTGCCGCGCGGCTTCGTCGATGGCTGCGATGGGGATGTGCCGCATGGAGAACGGGAAAATCGTATCATGCGCAGATGCGACGGTTGACACTCGGCCTTGCGGTCCTCGCCACGTCCGTGGTCTTCGCCCAGCCCGAAACCAGGCCACGGGCGCGGGAGATTGGGCTGGCGCCCGGCGTGTTCGCGCCGGGTCCGCTCAACGCCATCACCGACGTGAGCGGCGTGAGCGTCGGACACGTGACGCTGATCGAGGGTGACTCGGTGCGCACGGGCGTCACGGTGGTGGTGCCGCATGCCGGCAACGTGTTCCAGGACAAGGTAGCCGGCGCGGTGTTCGTGGGCAATGCGTTCGGCAAGCTGGCCGGCTCCACGCAGGTCGACGAACTGGGCACCATCGAAACACCCATTGCGCTCACCAACACGCTGAGCGTCGGCGCGGCCATGGACGGACTGGTGCGGTGGACCCTGGATCAGCCGGGCAACCAGAACGTGCGCTCGGTCAACGCGCTGGTCGGTGAGACCAACGACGGCGGTCTCAACGACATTCGCGGGCAGCATGTGCGGCCGCAGCACGTATTGGCGGCGCTGAAGGCGGCGACCACCGGCGCCGTGCCTGAGGGCAGTGTTGGTGCCGGCACCGGAACCCAGGCGTTCGGGTGGAAGGGCGGCATCGGCACCGCGTCGCGCAAGCTGGCCGCGAACCACGGCGGCTATACGCTGGGCGTGATCGTGCAGTCCAACTACGGTGGCATCCTGGCGATGGGCGGCGCGCCGGTGGGCCAGTTGCTCGGGCGCTATGCGTATCAGCCGCGGCCGGACAGGCAACCACAAGAAGGGGTTGCCTCCACCAAAGGGGTTGCCTCCACCGCGCGCGACTTCGGCGATGGCTCGTGCATGATCGTCGTCGCGACCGATGCGCCGATCGACGCGCGCGATCTCAAGCGCCTCGCGGCCCGCGCCATCTTCGGTCTCGCGCGCACCGGCTCGTCGTACAGCAATGGCAGCGGCGATTTCGCGATCGCGTTCTCGACGGCCCCCGAACTGCGTACGCGGTTCGGCTCGGCCACGCCACAGGCCCGGACGTTGTTACCGGCCGACGGCGTGTCCCCGCTGTTCCAGGCCGTGCTCGAGGCGACAGAGGAGGCGGTCTACAATTCGCTGCTCAAGGCCACCCCGGTCACCAGCCGGTGGGGCGCGGCGGAGGCTCTGCCGGTCGATCGGGTGCGCGAGATCCTGAAGCGGTATCCGAGGCCATAAGACGGGATGATGTAGCCCAAGCCGAAACGGCAGAGTTCACAGGGGCCATCACCCGCAGGGGTGGCGGCCCTTTTTATTTGGTGATTTGGCGATTTGGCGATTGGCGATCCGGTGAGTTGAATTGATGCAATTTGCAAGTGAAGCCGATAGAGGGGAACAGACGATGGAAGCCAGTAGTAGCAGTCCCAGGGTGTGGGTGAACGGGCGGTCACACCCTTGCCCGTGTATGTCGACGTGTTCGACTCGGGCTTCGGCCACGACTCCGGTTACGGACACGGTATCTAGTTCGGGCTGGTCGGGCGGGTAAGGCGGGGCGGGGCAGGTAGGGGTAGGTGAGGTGCAGGGCGGGTCGAACCCGCCCCACGGACCACTCGCTAGGGCGTCGGTGCGGGTTCGGGTTCCGGAGCCGCCGCCGGTTCCAGGAACGGCATGCGCGCCCGCAGCTTCGCGCCGACCTGTTCGATCTGGTGCTCGCGCATCTTCTCGCGCTCGGCGCCGAACCAGCCACTCTTGGTGTCGCGCGCCAGTTTCTCGGCGTACGCTCCCGATCGAATTTCCGCGAGCATCTGCCGCATCATCTGCTTGGTCTCTGCCGTCACCAGGCGCGGTCCGCCCGTGTAGTCGCCGTGCTCGGCCGTGTCGCTCACCGAGTAGCGCATGAAGTTGAGCCCGCCGCGATACATCAGGTCGACAATCAACTTCAGCTCATGCAGGCACTCGAAGTAGGCAATCTCGGGCTGATAGCCGGCTTCCACCAGCGTTTCAAAGCCCGCGGTCACCAGTGCGCTCACGCCGCCGCACAACACCGCCTGCTCGCCGAACAGATCCGTTTCCGTCTCTTCCGAGAACGTGGTCTCGATGACGCCGGCGCGCGTGCAACCAATGGCCTTGGCGTAGGCGAGGGTGGCCGCGCGTGCCGTGCCCGTGGCGTCCTTGTGAATGGCCATCAAGCCAGGCACGCCCGCGCCTTCCTTGAACACTTCCCGTACGCGATGCCCCGGCGCCTTCGGCGCGACCATCGACACGTCCACGCCCTCGGGCGGCGTGATCCAGCCAAAGCGGATCGCGAAGCCGTGCGCGAACATCAGCATCTTGCCTGGCGTCAGGTGGGGCTCGATGTCCTTCTTGAACAGCTCCGGCTGCACCAGGTCGGGCACCAGCATCATGATGACGTCGGCCCAGGCCGCCGCGGCCGCTGGCTCGAGCGGCGTAAAGCCGGCCGCTTCCGCCGCGCGCCAGCCCCTGCTGCCTGGGCGGACCGCCACGCGCACATCACCGCCGCTGTCGCGCAGGTTCATCGCGTGGGCATGGCCCTGCGAGCCAAAGCCCATGACGGCCACCTTGCGGCCCAGGATTGCCGCTACGTCCACATCTGCATCGTGAATCATCGTCGCCATAAATTAGGTCCTTACTCCTCTAACGGACTTGCCATGGCAGTCCAATCCTCGACCGCAAGCACTCCAACTTGCCGTCCCAGCAACGCGACAATCCGCGCCGCCGTCTTGTCGGAACTGTCGAACATGATGGTGGCCTGCACGGTGGCCCGGTCGTGCGAGGCCACGGCGGTGAAGGCTTCGGCGCGCACCCGCTGGCGCCGCAGAATCGACGCCACCCGATCCAGCGCGTCGATCTGGTGTTCGTAGCGAACGACGATGGTCCGCGGCTTCGAGTCGTCGGTCATCATGCGTCGGCTCCCGTTTCTGCGAGCGAGGGCGCACCGGGACGCCGAATCATGTTGTTAAGAGCGGCGCCGGGCGACACCATTGGATACACGGTGTCTTCCTGCACCACGCGGAAGTCCATCACCACCGCGCCGGCCGAGGCGCGGGCATGGCGCAGCGCATCATGCATGTCGGCGCGCCGCGTCACCCGCACGCCCGACAGCCCGTGCGCGTCGGCGAGCTTCACGTAGTCGGGCGACGACAGCGGCGTGGACGAGTAGCGGCGGTCGTGGAAGAACTGCTGCCACTGCCGCACCATGCCGAGGTAGCCGTTGTTGATGATCGCGACGTTGACCTTGACGTTCTCCTGCACCATCGTCTGCAGTTCCGCCTGCGTCATCTGGAAGCCGCCGTCGCCGACGATGGCCCACACTTCCTTGTCGGGGCGCGCGATCTTCGCGCCGATCGCGGCCGGCAGTCCAAAGCCCATCGTGCCGAGGCCGCCGGAGGTGATGAACGTGCCGGGCTCGTGCACCTTGTAGTACTGCGCGGCCCACATCTGGTGCTGGCCGACATCGGTGACGATGATGGCGCGGCCCTCGGTCGCCTTCCAGATGTCGTGGATGACATGCGCCGCGCACAGGGTGCCATCGTCCGGCAGCTCTTGAATGTCGCGCACCGTGGGGCCGCCGGCGAGATCGCCGATGCGCGCGACCCACTCATCGTGGCGCTTGGCTGCCACCCGCGGCAGCCATTCCCGCAGCACGGTCTTGAGGTCGCCCTGCACCGCGACATCGGCGCGCACGTTCTTATGGAGCTCGGACGGGTCGATATCGATATGGATTTTCTTGGCGTGCTGGGCGTATTCCGTCAGCTTGCCGGTGACGCGGTCGTCGAACCGCATGCCGAGCGCGAGCAGCAGGTCGGCTTCCTGGATGGCGTCGTTGACCCAGGCCTCGCCGTGCATGCCCATCATGCCGAGATTCAGCGGATGCTGGGCCGGTACGCTACCGATGCCGAGCAACGTCATGGCGATCGGAATGTGTGCGCGCTCCGCGAGCGTCAGCACTTCGGCCATGGCACCACTCCTGAGAATGCCCTGACCGGCGAGAATCACCGGCCGCTTCGCCGAGGCGAGCAGTGCCGTGGCGCGCGCGAGCGACTCGGGCGCCGACTTATGGGTGCTGATCTTCGGGGTGGTCCCGGCAGTGACCGGCTCCCAGTCGGTCTCCTCCTGCTGCGCGTTCTTCGTGATGTCCACCAGCACCGGGCCTGGGCGTCCCGAGGCGGCAATGCGAAACGCCTCGCGCAGCGTCGGCGCAATGTCAGCAGCCCTGGTCACCAGGTAGTTGTGCTTGGTGATCGGCAGCGTGATGCCGGTGACATCGGTTTCCTGGAAGGCATCCGATCCCAAGAGGGATTCCGCGACCTGGCCGGTGATGCAGACGATGGGGATCGAGTCCATCATCGCGGTGGCAATCCCGGTCACGAGATTGGTGGCCCCGGGCCCCGACGTGGCCACCGCAACGCCGACCTTGCCACTGGCGCGGGCGTAGCCGTCGGCCATGTGCGCAGCGCCCTGCTCGTGACGAACGAGGACGTGGCGAATCGGGTGGTCGAGCAGGGCATCGTAGGCCGGAAGGATGGCGCCGCCGGGGTAGCCAAAGACGGTGTCCACGCCCTGTTCCACCAGGGACAACCAGATGATGTGAGCTCCACGCTGTTTCATAAATAAGTCCTGTCGGTCCGCTGTTGTTCAAACGCTGAAATGTCGGTTTCGTGCGCGAGGATGAGGTCGATCTCATCCGTGCCTTCGAGCAGCCGCTGTCGTGAGGCTTCGTCGAAGGCGAAGTGCTCGGCCAGGCCGTGCGCATCGCGCACTTCGCGGCGTTCGAGATCGATCACCAACTCGTAACCCGTGCCCGCTTCGGCGCGGTCGAGAATCGTGTTGACCGCGGCTTCGGCGATGGCGACCGGCACCAGGCCGTTGCCGACGGCGTTGTTGCGGAAGATGTCGGCGAACGATGGCGCCAGCACGACACGAAACCCCGCATCGGTCAGCGCCCAGGCCGCGTGTTCGCGCGACGAGCCACACCCGAAGTTCGGCCCGGCCACCAGAATGCTCGCGCCCGCAAAGGCCGGCTGGTTGAGCGAGAACGACGGGTCGAGATCGCCCGCGGCGGTGCGCCGCCAGTCGTGAAACAGGAACGGCCCGTAGCCGGTGCGCTCAATGCGCTTCAGAAAATTCTTGGGAATGATCTGGTCGGTGTCGACGTGGCTCCGGCGCAGCGGGGCCACGCGCCCTTGGTGCACGCGAAACGGTTGACGGCCTGCCATTACCGATACTCCCAATGGCGAACGTCGGTGAAGTGCCCTGCGATGGCGGCCGCCGCGGCCATGGCCGGGCTCACCAGGTGCGTGCGCCCACCGCGGCCCTGGCGGCCTTCGAAGTTCCGATTGCTGGTGGATGCGCAGCGCTCACCCTCGCCGAGCACGTCGTCATTCATGCCCAGGCACATCGAGCAGCCGGGTTCGCGCCATTCGAAGCCGGCGTCGGTAAAGATGCGATCGAGACCCTCGCGCTCGGCGTCGGCTTTCACTTGCTGCGATCCCGGCACGACCATCGCACGCACACCGGCATGCACCCGGTGGCCGCGCACGACGTGAGCAGCCGCGCGCAAGTCGGTCAGCCGGGCATTGGTGCAGGATCCAATGAAGACCCGATCGATCGGCACGGCGTCGATCGGCGTGCCGGGCGTCAGGCCCATGTAGTGCAGGGCGCGCTCCATGGCCTTGGCGTCGCCTTCAGAACCGGCCGCCTTCGGATCCGGCACGGTGCCCGTGATCGGTTGCGACATGTCAGGCCGCGTGCCCCAGGTGACGACCGGCGCCAACCCGCTGACGTCGAGCGTGACCTCGGCGTCAAACGTGGCGCCGTCATCGCTGCGCAGTTGCCGCCAGCGAGCGACGGCCGCCTCCCACTCCGCGCCCTTCGGTGCGTGCGGCCGGCCTTTGAGAAAGGTGAACGTCGTCTCGTCCGGCGCCACGATCGCGCTGCGCGCGCCGGTCTCAATGCTCATGTTGCAGAGCGTCATGCGCTCTTCCATCGACATCGCCGCGACCAGCGGCCCGGCGATCTCGAGCGCGTAGCCCGTGCCGCCACTGAAGCCAAGGTGCGCGATCAGGGCGAGGGCGACGTCCTTCGCGGTCACGCCGGCCGTCAGCGTGCAAGTGAGCTGCACGCGCATGGCCTTCGGCTTCTGCTGCACTAGGCACTGGGTCGCCAACACGTGCTCCACTTCGCTGGTGCCGATGCCGAACGCCAGGGCGCCAAAGGCGCCGTGCGTGCTGGTGTGACTGTCGCCGCACACGATGGTCGTGCCCGGCAGCGTGAGGCCGAGCTCGGGGCCAATCACGTGGACGATGCCCTGGCGGCCGCTATCGAAGTCGAAGAGTGGCACGCCAAACGCCGGCGCGTTGCGGCGCAAGGCCTCGACCTGCGCGCGTGCCAGCGGATCGGCAATCGGCAGATGACGCCCGGTGGTCGGCACGTTGTGATCGACCGTCGCAAACGTGAGGTCGGGACGGCGCACGGGACGGCCAGCCAGCCGCAGACCCTCGAAGGCCTGCGGCGACGTCACTTCATGTACCAGGTGACAATCGATATAGAGCAGCGTGCGGCCGTCGTCGAGCACGCGCACCACGTGCGCGTCCCACAGCTTGTCGAGTAAGGTGCTTGGGTGCTTGGGTGCTGAGGTGCTGGGGTGCTCAGACGGCATGGTACGAATGCCGCCTGTCTCGCACGTCGGTCAATGCGTCCTCGATGGCCTGTCCCATCTCCTGGGTGGAAAGCACACGCTCGCCGGGGTCCGCCAGGTCGCGCGTACGCGCACCGGCGGCCAGCGCGTCTTCGATCGCGTGATCGACTTCCGCCGCTTCTTTCTCCATCTTCGCGGTGAAGCGGAGCAGCATGGCGGCGCTGGCAATGGCGCCAATCGGGTTGGCCCAGCCCTGGCCGGCGATGTCGGGCGCCGAGCCGTGCACCGGCTCATACAGATCGACGCGGCCGCCAAGGGTGGCCGAGGGCAGCACGCCGATCGAGCCGGCGATCGACGCCGCCTGATCGCTCAGGATGTCGCCGAACAGGTTGTCGCACAGCATCACGTCGAAGCTGGTCGGCGAGGTCGCCAGCCGCATGGCGGCGGTGTCGACATAGACGTGCTCGAGCGCGACGTCGGGATAGTCCTTCCCGATCTCGGACACGACGGTACGCCACAGGCGCGAGGTTTCGAGCACATTCGCCTTGTCGATCGATGCCACGCGGCTCTTGCGTTCGCGCGCGCGTTCAAAGGCGACCCGCGCCACGCGTTCAATTTCGTGACGCGAGTAGATCAACGTATTGAAGGCAGTGTTGCCCGACGCGTCGAAACCGCGAGGCTCGCCGTAATACAGACCACCCAGCAGCTCGCGAACGATCAGCAGGTTGGCGCCACGCACTTTATCGGGCTGAAACGCCGTGCGCGTCGCGAGCGGCGCGTAGCAGATCGCAGGACGCAGGTTGGCGTAGCCGCCCAGTGCCTGACGAAGGGCGAGCAGCGCTGCTTCCGGCCGCTCGGCCGGCAACCGGCCGTCGAACTTCGGATGGCCGACCGCGCCGAGCAGCACGGCGTTGGCGCCGAGGCAGGCTTCGAGCGTGCTCTCGGGCAGGCCCATGCCGTCCTGATCGATCGCCACACCGCCAATGCGGTGGGTCGTGAAGGTGAACGTCTTGCCGGCATGCTCCGCGACGTTCTTCAGAATGCACACGGCCTCGGCCGTGACCTCGGGGCCGATGCCGTCGCCGGGCAGCAGGGCGATCTTCAGAGACATGCCGGGTCTCCGCCTCGCGAGCCGGCCGCCGCGCCCGCCGGCAGCGGCGTGGCCATCTCCTCGCGAATGATGGCCGCCAATTGATCGTCATCCACCGACTTGGTGCGATCGGCCAACGCCATCACCTTGAGGTAGAGGCGCTCGAGCTCGGGCTGCCGCAGGCGATGGCCGAGGGCGCGGCAGCGCGCGTCGAGGCCGCGCATGCCCGAGTGCTTGCCGAGCACCAGCCGAGTGCCGGGCGCCCCCACCGTTTCGGGGCGCATGATCTCGTAGGTCAGTTTGTACTTGAGCATGCCGTCCTGATGAATGCCGGCTTCGTGCGCGAACGCATTGGCGCCGACAATGGCCTTGTTGGGCGGCACGGAGACGCCGACGATGGCCGAGAGCGTGTTGCTGACCGGCACGAGACTGGGGGTGTGGATGCCGGTCGTGTGGGGCAGCGCATCGGCCCGCACCTCCAGAGCCATCACAATTTCTTCGAGCGAGGCGTTGCCGGCGCGTTCGCCGATGCCGTTGATCGTGCACTCCACCTGGCGGGCGCCCGCCTGCACGGCGGCAATCGAGTTCGCCACGGCCATGCCGAGGTCGTTGTGGCAGTGCGTGGAGAGAATCGCCCGCTCGCCCAGTAACTGCCCGACGGTCGAGAACATCTTCTGGATGTCCGCCGGCAGCGCGTAGCCCACCGTATCCGGCAGATTGATCGTCGTGGCGCCGGCGTCAACCGCCGCGACCGCAACCTCGCACAGGAACGTGAGGTCGCTGCGGGTCGCATCCTCTGCCGAGAACTCGACATCGTCACAGAGCGACCGGGCATGCGCCACCGAGCTCTTGATCTGTTCGAGGCACTGGGCGCGGGTCATCCGGAGCTTGTGTTCGAGGTGGATGTCCGAGGTCGCGAGAAACACGTGGATGCGCGGCCGCGCGGCACCCGACAAGGCGGCCCAGGCGCGATCGATATCAGCGGGAATGGCGCGAGCCAGTCCGGCGATGATCGGCCGGCGCACGGCGCCGGCGATGGCCTTCACCGCTTCGAAGTCGCCGTCTGACGAGATCGGGAAACCGGCCTCGATGATATCCACGCCCAGTCGGTCCAGTTGCTGGGCCAGCCGCAGCTTCTCAGCGGGCGTCATGCTGAAGCCCGGGGCCTGCTCGCCGTCTCGGAGCGTGGTGTCGAACACGTGAATGCGGGATCTGGTGGCCATGGTGTCCAAGCTCTGGCTTACAGTCTCGGGCGTGCGACCAAAATAAGTCAAAGTAATAATATCTATGGACTGATATGTTGTTGCTTATACTATGAATCCCGATGGAACTGTTCCAACTCGAAGCCTTCCTTGCAGTTGTGCGTGAAGGCAGCTTCTCGGCCGCGGCCAAGGCGCTGTACAGAACCCAGCCCGCGATCAGCCAGACCATCAAGAAGCTCGAGGACGAAATTGGCCGCCCGCTGTTCGACCGGTCCAGCCGGCGGGGGGTGCTGACCGATGCCGGGCGGGTGCTGGCTGACTACGCCGAGCGCCTGGTCAACCTGCGGCAGCGGACCATGTCGGCGCTCGATGACGTGCGGCAGTTGCGTACCGGCCGATTGACGGTGGCGGCCAACGAGTTGACGTGCCTCTACTTGTTACCGATCCTGCATGAATACCGCCGGCTGTACCCGGATGTGCACATCACGGTGCAGCGGGCGCTGGGGAGCCGCGTGCCGGCGCAGGTGCTCGACTACGGCGCCGACTTCGGCGTGGTGACGTTCCGCCCCGACACCGCGGCCCTGCACTCGATCGTCGTCTATCACGACGAACTGGCCTTCGTGGTGCCGCCGTCGCATCCGCTGGCGCGCCGCGCCAAGGTATCGATTGCCGAACTCGCGCGCGAGTCGTTCGTGGCTCATCACGTGTCGTCGCCGTATCGCCAGAAGGTGATCGACACCTTTCGCAAGCGCCGCGTCGAGCTGCGGATGCCGGTGGAGATGCCGACCATCGACGCGATCAAGAAATTCGTGGCGATGGGGAACGGCGTCGCCTTGTTGCCGGCCATCACCGTGGAGAGCGAGGTCGCGCACAAGGAGCTGGTGCGTGTCGAGGTGCCGGAACTGGCGTTCGACCGCAAGCTGCGGCTGATCCACCGGCGCGAGGGCACGCTCTCGCACGCCGCGCAGGCCATGCTGTCGGTGGTCGAAGCGCAGAGCGCGCTGAAGAAGGGAAGGTTTGCGTTCGCGCCGGAGCACTAGCCGGGCGCTCCGGCGCGAGTCCAACGACTGGATCAGTGGCTTAAGGTTGGTGCGGAAGAGAGGACTCGAACCTCCACCCGATTGCTCGGACTAGCTCCTGAGGCTAGCGCGTCTGCCAATTCCGCCACTCCCGCACACGGAGCGCATTGCTACTAGGCAGTAAGCATCCCAGTATACCCGCTGATGCGCGCCACGCCAATAGGTTCGGTGCGTGTGTGTTCGGTGCGTGTGCCGCCTCGCGCCGCCGACCCTGTCAGCCGCGCGGCAGGTAGCCGTTCAACAACTCCGCCCACACGGGCGACGCCTGATGCCAGCGCCCGTCATGGTCGTCTCGAATGATCAGGCCGATGTTGAGACGGTACCCCTCCTCGTTGCGGCCCGGGAGAGTAGAGGAAGCCCTCATCAGTGTGAGGATTTCTCGCTATAGTGCGCGATCTACGGTCGCCGTACGCCTGTGAGCGACCGCTCGGCGCGCTGGATGGCGGTCAGCATCGACGGATAGAAACGATCGCCGTTGTTCAGCAGCTCGAGCGTGTTCCCTGGCGCAAACGGCACGCCCGCCGCGCCTGCCATCGTGTTGAGGAACTCGGGTGACCCGACCTTCAGGCCATGATCGAGGCCGAACTGCGGCGGGAACTCCGCCGGGGTCGACAGCGAAGACACGCCAGACCAAAGCGCCGCCAGCGCCGCCCCCCACCAGTGATCCTGCACGATCGGGTACACCGACAACGCGGCCCACGGCGACCACGACCAGACCAGCCGGCGTACGCGCGTCCACGCGGTGGACAGCCCTTTGGGCTTGGTGGTCCGCGGATCCGGCGCGGGCTTGTAGCTCCGCCTCGCTGTGCGAGGCCGGTGACGGAACGGCGACGGCTGGCTGCGGGGAGAAGGCTTGGACCGGCTCACGGTACTCCCGCAAGAATGTCACAAGCGAGTCCATATATGATCGCGTCACCAATGTCGTCTTTTGTGATCGGTGTCGCGGGTGGGTCCGGTTCGGGCAAGACCACGGTGGTGCGGCGGATTGTCGACAGCCTGGGGCTCGACCAGGTGACGTGGCTCGATCACGACCGCTATTACCGGGATCGCAACGACCTGCGTCTGGAGGAACGAGCGGCCCTCAACTACGACCATCCCGACGCGCTTGAGACGGACCTGATGGTGACCCACGTGCGGGCCCTCAAGGCGGGGCAGGCCGTCGAGGTGCCGCAGTACGATTTCACGCGGCACGCCAGGCTGGCCGAAACCAACACTTTTCAGCCGCGGCGCGCGCTCATCGTCGAAGGAATTCTCGTGTTTACCGATGCCGCGCTTCGTGACCTGATGGACATCAAGGTGTTTGTCGACACCGACTCCGACACGCGGTTCATTCGCCGCCTGCAGCGCGATGTCGCCGAACGCGGCCGGACCATGGCGTCGGTCATCGATCAGTACCAGAGCACCGTGAAGCCGATGCACCTGGAGTTCGTGGAGCCCAGCAAGCGGTACGCCGACGTCATCATCCCGCTCGGCGGTCACAACACGGTGGCCGTGGACCTGTTGTTGACGATGTTGCGGAGCGTCGCAGCGCGGTAGTCAGGCGGGTCTGACCCGCCTCTTACTTCAGCTCTGCCGGTTGCGGTTGAACAGGTAGGCGCCGAAGGCCGCTAGGCCACCCACTGCACCCACCATTCACCAGGTGAGGTCATCACGTTGATGACAAACAGCATCAGCACGATGAACGGGGCGGTAATGAGGAACTTCACGCGGCGCAGGGGTCGAAACACCATTAGCTCCTTTCACTGATCATACGAGGCCGACCCGGGAAGGTTCGGCCATCGGCTAGACCGCCCTTTAGGTTTGCCAGCTATCGGAGTAGAATTCAGCCAAATTCCTAGTTCCTTTTCCGGAGGGTGTATGGACGTTCGGTCGCCGTTTTCTCGTCGTCAGTTTGTTGGGGGAGTGGCCGCGACCATCGGCGCCCTCAGTCTTCGTCCTGAGGCCGAACTGTCCGCGCAGGGGCAGACTGCGCAGTTCTCCGGCGGCGACGCCGAGTACGATGCCTACATCAAGCTGGCGAGCAACGAGAACAACTTTGGGCCTCCGCCGTCGGTCATGAAGGCCATGAACGATGCCTGGAAGTATGCGAACCGGTACGGCTACCCGGATGGCAACATCAACGACGTGATTGCCGCCCATCACGGCGTCAAGCGCGAGAACATCCTGCTGACCGCAGGGTCCGGTGAAGGGCTGAGCGTGATGGCCACCACCTACCTCAAGCCGGGGAAGAAGGTGCTGGGCGTCAGCCCCTCCTACGCCAGCGTGTTCCAGCAAGCCGCCAACGTGAAGGCCGACTCCATTCAACTGCCGCTCACCAAGGATTACCGCCAGGACATCGGCGCGATGATCGAGGCCGCCAACCGCAACGCGCGGGACATCGGCTTCGTTTACATGTGCAATCCGAACAACCCGACCGGCGCGGTCGTGACCGCCAAAGAGATCAAGCAACTGCTCGACAACATCCCGAAGGACATGCCGGTGTTGATCGACGAGGCCTACCACCACTTCGTGGATGATCCAGCCTATGGCACCGCGATCCCATACGTGCTCGAGGGCCGCCCGGTCGTCATCGCGCGCACCTTCTCCAAGATTGCGGCGCTGGCCGCGATGCGCATCGGCTATTCCGTGGCGCCGCCACAGATGGTCCGCGAGATGCGCATCTATGCGTCGAACAGTGTCAACGTGCTGGCCAAGTGGGGCGCGGTGGCGTCGCTGAAGGACAAGGCGGCCGAGGCCGACGTCAAGGCCAAGATCGTTGACATGCGCAACAAGACGACGAAGGTGCTGGAGTCGTGGGGCTACCCGGTGATCCCGTCGCAGACCAATTTTTTCATGGTTAGCCTCGGCGAGCGCACCGTGCAGGGCGTGATCGAGGAGTTCCGTAAGAAGGGCATCCTGGTCGGCCGTCCGTTCCCGCCCATGCTGAACCACCTGCGCGTGTCGGTCGGCACGCCGGACGACATGGAGAAGTTCATGAAGGCGTTCAAGGAGATCTTCCCGCAGAAGGCCGCGGCGACCGCAGCGCGCGGCTAGGCCACCGATCGACGAAGATCACAGCCACCGATTAGACACCGATCAATCAAGGGGTCACTGGCGGAACCGCCGGTGGCCCCTTGAGTTCGTACGGCGGCGGATCCACGCCCATCAGGTGCTTCACGAAGTAGTCCCACCGCCGCCTCACCATGTAAGGCTCGTTACCGAAGCCGTGTCCGCGGTTCGGGAAGACGATCAGGTCGAAGTCCTTGTTGAACTTGATCAGCTCGTTGACCACCAGCAGCGTGCTGTAGAACGGCACGTTGTTGTCCATCGACCCGTGGGCGAGCAGCAGCTTGCCCTTGAGGTTCTTGGCGAAGTTCTGGTTGGCCTGGCTGTCGTAGTTGGTCGTGCCATCGGGCCGCTTCTCGAGCAATCCCTGCCATTTCTCGGCCCAGTCGTCCTCATACACGCGATTGTCGTGGTTGCCGGCCTGCGACACGCCCACCTTGAAGAAGTCGGGGTACTTGAACATCGCCGCCGCGGTGGCGAAGCCGCCGCCCGAGTGGCCGTAGATGCCGGCCCGATCGATGTCGATCCACGAGTAGCGTGCCGCCAACTCCTTCATGCCGGCCACCTGATCGGGTAGTGTGTTGTCGCCCATATCGCCGTAGTAGGCGGCGTGGAAGCGCTTCGAGCGCCACGGCGTGCCCATGCCGTCGATCTGGACGACGATGAAGCCGAGTTCAGCAATGGCCTGGGCATCACCGCGCGCGGCCGAGAAGCTGCGGCCGCCCACACTGCCGGTCTGCGGCCCGGGATAGATGTTGTTGATGATCGGATACTTCTTCGTCGGATCGAAGTTGGTGGGCTGGTAGAGCAGGCCGTAGAGTTCGCCGACCCCGCCTCGGTCTTTCACGGTGATGGGCATCGGCGGCTTCCAGCCGGTGGCCAACAAGCGCGAGATGTCGGCCTGTTCGAGCGGCAGGACGATCTTGCCCGTGGCATCGCGCAACACCGAGGTCGAGGCGACATCGGGCTTCGAGTAGTTGTCGACGAAGTACTTGCCCGAGAGCGACAGCGACACCGTGTGGTCGGCGTCCTCGGGCGTCAGCAGTTGGGCGCTCTTGCCGTCCATGCTGACGCGATAGAAGTGGCGGAAGTACGGGTCGCGTCCGCGCTCGCGTCCGACCCCCTGGAAGTAGAGCATGCGGTTCGCCTCGTCTACGCGCGTGAGCTGCGTGACGTTACCCTCGCCGCTGGTGATCGGGTACTTCTGCTTGCCGGTCTGCAAGTCGTGCATGTAGAGATGACCCCAGTTCTCGCGCTGCGAAAACCAGATCGCTTCGTTCGACCCGGGCAGGTACTTCCAGTTCACTTTCCCGTTGCCGGACTCCAGGAAGGTTTCGCCCTTCTCCTCAAGGACCTCGCGAATTGCGCCGGTGGCGACGTCAGCCACGCGGAGGTTCGCCTGCTGGTGATTGCGTGATGTCGAGACGAACGACACCTGACTGCTATCCGGGTGCCACTGCACGTCCACCCACTCGCCGCCGCATTTCACGTCGTCGCAGAGCGTCGAGCGGTGCTGGTCCTGGCCCATCTTCAGGCGCGTGACCTTCGGGCCATCCACCTCGATGACCACGCGCTCGATCATGGTCACGAACTCGTCACCTGGCAGCGGATACTTCCACGCCTGCAGGGTGGGATGTCCGGCCACGGTGTTGACCAGGTACATGTCGCCGGCCTTGCGCTGGTCCTGCTGGAACGTAGCGATCTTCTTCGAATCGGGCGACCAGACCAGCACCGGGCTGTCGCTGCGACTCCAGCCGGCGTTGTCGGTGGCATAGCCGTAGTCCTTGATGCCATCGGTGGTCAGTTGCTGGTCGGCGCCGGTGGCGACGTCGCGCACCCAGAGGTTGTACTCACGGATGAACGCGGCCAGCTTGCCGTCGGGAGACAGCACGCTGTTGGGAATGCGCGCCGGACGGTCAGCGCTGGTGCAGGCCGCGCCCTGCAGGTCGCAGGTCCAGCGCTTGAGGTCGCTGTCGAACGAGAACGACTGGTTGTCCGCGGCGAAGGTGATCTGCGTGAAGGGCAGCCGCGCGGCCGTGACCAGGCGGCTCATGGCCGAGGTCAGCGTCGCGGCCACCGCGCTATGGTTGAAGGCCGGCGCCCTGGTCGCTCGCGCCGCGTCGACCAGGATGAATTCGCTGCCGGCGGCGGTCACGTTCCGGTACCAGAACCGATCGTTGGGCAGCCAGTTGGCCTGCACCGGTCCGTTCGACACCAGCGGCGTCGTGTTGTAGCCGAGATACTGCTCGGCACGCGCGTCGTCAGCGGCGGTGACCGTGGCGCGCGACTGCGCAGCGCCAGGCAGGATCATCGCGGTGATCAGCGCGCCGGTCGTCAGGGTGAGAAGAGTGAGCTTACGCATGGGCAAAAGTATGGCACCCTTCGACTCGGTTGAACACCGGCCCTCGCTCAGGGCAGGCGGCGCGATATATACACGGCATGCGAAAAGTGGCTCGACAGATGGCCCGAGGGCGTATCACCCCGGTTGGCACGAGTCCTGAACTACGGATGGGACAGGAGGCTGGGGGGAAATGGGCAGGTCGAGACGTGCGCGCCCATGTGCGGCGCTGTGCGCGCGACTGAATGGAAGCAGGATAGTATGGCGGTGAGCTTTTTTGGCGGACCTGACGGGGCGGGTGCCCGCGTCTGGTCGGCAGGCAGAATTGTGGCGGATCAACAAAATCAGGAACAGCTGCGGGCGCGGATCCGCGAGCTCGAAGCGCTATGCACCGACGTGCTCGTTGCCGGCGTCGAGATCGGCCTCCCGCAGCGCCTCCTGAACCAGCTCTTGGGTGCCGTCGGACACGGCGAGTTGCCGCACTCGTTCAACGTCGATCTGCCGCCCGCCCCGCCGCGTCCAGTCCCGGTCGAACCAACGGCGTCGGAACCGGCCAGCGTCATCGTCATGCCCGTTGCCATGGTCGAACCGACGGCCGCCGCCGTCAAGGCGCGTCCGCCACTTGAGATCCCGGACATTCCGCTCACGTCCAATCCCCTGACGACGCCAAGGGACGATGCGCGTCCCAAGCCGCCCCAGGCAGAGCTGAAGCCGATCGGCACCAAGAAGACGGTGGCAGTGGTGGACGATGACCCGATGATGCTCGACGTGCTGTCGCGCATCCTGCAGCGAGAAAACTTCAACTTGCTGATGGCCAGCGGTGGTCCGGAAATCATCCAGATGCTCAGCGAGCATGTCGGTGACATCGACCTGCTGGTGACCGACTACGCCATGCCCGGCATGCATGGCCGCGAACTCGCCGAGCACGTCCGCCAGCGCTTCCCGTCGGTGAAGGTGTTGTATCAAACCGGATTCAGCGCCAAGCTGTTCGAAAACCGCATGGAGCTCGAAGAGGGCGCGGCCGTCCTCGAAAAGCCGTTCACCGCCCGCGGCTTGCGCGAGGCGGTCCGCCTGGTTCTGTTCGGCTCAATCAACCCCTAGCAGCTAGCCGCCCGTGGCAGAGCCGGCTGCGGACCTGCCCAAAGAATGTCACCCGATCCCAATCCAGTGGCGGCGTCCATCCGTAGGACCTCCTAGCGAGCGCCTGGCCGTCGCGCCGCCTTACGGCGTCTTCGATGGTCCTGGATGCGGCATCGTGCAGGAAACGGTTGGCGTTGCGGAGTCCCCAGAGCGGCTGTGTCAACGCGCCCATGTCATGCAGCAGGAAGTCCGAGTAGGGGTGGAAGTCCACCCGGTCGAGCGCGCCGATCGCGCTGGGGCCCGTGCGAATGGTGGGTAGATGGCAGGACGCACAGCCGATCTGCGTGAACACCTGTTCTCCCGCGGCGGCCTCGCCTGACAGCGCCCCGCAGTCACCCTGACGGCACACCTCGTTGCGGAACAGCGGGTTCGTGATGCCGATCTCGTTGACGAGGGCGTCGGCTGCGAACTGCAACAGTGACGGCACCTGTGCTTTCCACCCGAATTTCCCGACCGCGAACCGCCCGGTCGAGACGTTCAGGACAGTGTTGGTTCGGCCGGCGGTGGCTGGGTCGGTCTCACGTTGCGCAGCGGCCAGCGCGCGCCATTGCTTGTCCGCTACCGCATCGACAAAACCCAAGCCTTGCGCCGCGTGTGCCCGCCGAAGGATTGACAGCGTGGCCGCGGCCGCCAACGACATGGTCCCGCACGCACCGGGACAGAGTAACCAGAAATGCAGCGTTCGCATGGGTTCTCCTGTGGAATCCGCCCTGGATTCGGCGTAAAGTGCGCCGATGAAGCATGTCGCCGCGGTCGCCGTTGCCGTACTGCTCCTGGTGAGTCCGATGTCCGGACAAGCGCCCAAGGGCCGGGCGCTCACCATCGAGGACTACTATCGGATCAGGTCCGTCGGCGAGACGCAGATCTCGCCAGACGGAAGATGGGTGGCGTTCACGCTCGCCACGAAGGGCGAAGACGACAACACCACCGCCATTGAAACCTATGTCGTCAGCACCGAAGGCGCGGCGCCGCCCCGCCCCGCCGCGTCACGCACGGCGGCGGCAACGTGGCGGCGCCGCGATGGACCGGTGACCACCTGCTGTCGTAATTCCCTCAACGCGAACGTGCCCAGCGCCATCTTCATCGGCCCGGGCGGCCCGGCGCCGGCCCCTCGCGTGAACGGCGATCGGTGCATGGGGGCCGTCGACGCACCGAATGCCACGCCGCAACCGGCCACCGTGCCGGTGCCCGGACTGGTCAGCGCAGATGGGAAGTGGATAGCCCAGGCGAAGGACGGCCCGCGGCCCACGCCGGAAGACGTGGTGGCCACCGACTTCGAGAAGCGTCACGCTGCGCGCTTCAAGGGCAGGACCTTCGACTGGATGCGCTTCCAGCAGGATGGCCAGGACTATCCGACGCCGGGTCCGCGGCTGAGGCCAGCCGCCGAAATTGCCATCGCCCCGGTTGAGGGCGGCGCTGCCAATCAAGTCACGCGGCTTGGATTCCGGCCGGCCAACCTCACGTGGCATCCGGACGGGTCGGCCCTCGCATTCACGGCGGACGAAAACTGGAGGGACGAGCAAGCCTACGAGCACCCGGACATCTACCGGGTGACCACCGGCGGCAACCTGACCCGTCTCACCACCGATGGCTACGTGTGGAGCAGGTCACTCAAGGCGAGCGCCGAATCAACAGCCTGACCTTCGACAAGGCGATGACGAAGATCGCGTACATGGCCGCCAACGGCTACTTCGTGTTCGACACCAATTTCCGCGGCTCCACCGGCTACGGCGATGC
This sequence comes from Vicinamibacterales bacterium, assembly GCA_038919385.1. Taxonomy (GTDB): domain Bacteria; phylum Acidobacteriota; class Vicinamibacteria; order Vicinamibacterales; family UBA2999; genus 12-FULL-67-14b. The sequence continues at coordinate 28,794 of JBCKZH010000028.1, forward strand.
GTTCAAGTGGGGCACGTGGGGCGCGTGGGGAACCAACGACGGCCAGGACGTGGTGTCAGGCATCGATTTCGTGCTGGCCGGCTACCCGATCGACAGCAAGAAGATCGCCGTGATGGGCCACTCCTACGGCGGCTTCATGACCAACTGGCTGATCGCGCAGTATCCCGAGCGCTTTGCCGCCGCCGCATCGGGCGCCGGCATTTCCAACTGGTTCAGCGACTACGGTACCGCCGACATCTACCGGACCAAGGAAACCGAGTTCTTCGGGACGCCGTGGGACGAGCGCGCCATCGGGCGAATGATCGCGCAGTCACCGCTGATGCAGGCCGGGAAGGTTCGGACGCCGACGCTGTTCATCCAGGGTGAAATGGATCAGCGGGTGCCGTACGAAGAAGGCGAGCAGATGTACTTCGCCCTCCGTCGTCAGGGTGTGTCGGCGAAGATGATCCAGTACGCCGGGCAGCCGCATGGGATCAGGGGCCACTGGAACAACGTGCATCGCATGCTCAACGAACTGAAGTGGTTCGACACCTATATCAAGAAGACGCCGGCCGGGTCGACCTCGGCCAGGCAATCAAGGGTACTAGCGACATGACGAGACGTGCCACTCGCAAGCCGCCGGATATTTCTCCAGAAGGCAGTCGCCGGGGCCGGCGCGACCGCGGCGTCGGCCGGCCTCCCGGCGTTTGGCGGCCGGCACGAAGGCTCGATGGCGCATGCGGCCGATGCCTTCATCCGCATCACCGGCGAGACCGCAATCGCCTCGGGCACCGAAGGTCCTGGTTTCACGGACACGATCTGCGCCATTGCCTGCGCCAACGCCGCGCGCACGCCGCTGCTGGTGGTCGCCAGTAATATGTCGATTGGCGCGGAAGACACGGAAGCCGGCATTCAGTTGGGCTATCAGGATGCCGTCTTTGGCGGATTCGAACAGCCGGCGGTAGCGTTCCTCGCTGTCGCGCCACAGGTCGTCGGCCTGCTGGCGTTGCCCGTCGTCCAGCGCCGGCTGTTTTCGCAGCTCAGCCTTCGGTGCCACGTGTTCTGAGGAGCCCGACATGGTAGGTGCCAGACGATGGCAGGCATGGGACACCGTGTCCGTGCCGTTTTAGACACCCACGTCAATTGTGAGTCAGCCCGCCCCGCGAGGATCGCCGTTGCCCAGAGAGCGGGCCGAATGGTATAGTCAGCGTTTGCCCGCCACCGCGAACCGCTTGCCAGGAAGCACTTCGGCGGGCCAGCCAGGCGTACGATGTTGTCGTGCGCGACCACCTCTCGAGTGGGCCCGTAGCTCAACTGGCAGAGCAGCAGACTCTTAATCTGTTGGTTCTCGGTTCGATTCCGAGCGGGCTCACCACTCTTTCATCAGCACTTTCAGATGGCGTCAAGTAGTTGAAAAGTGGTGCGGTTAGGGCGGTTCGATTGAACCGATTTCCGTCGAACGCGATTCCTTCGGGAAAGAACAACTGCTGAAGCCGCTGCTTGTAGTCGAGCGACGCCTGCACCCGAGAGGCCTGACGCGCGCGGCGGAATCCGTTCCGCGAACGCCAGGATGCCCTCTACGTCGAGTTCGTCGATGGCCTCGGAGTAGAGGAACGCTTCGTCCAAGCGGTCCAGTTTCAGCTGGATCCCGCGCACCCGCCGATGCCGAGAAACGTGGCAACCTCGATTCAGTCGAAGGAAATCTCGACCTCGGCGTAGCTGCCAGGAGTCGCGGCGGCAACGGCGGCGGCGATTCGGTTCGTATGCTGCCGAACGCGCGACCACTTGGTGCTGCCCGTGAGAACGACCATGGCAATGCGGCGCGCACTCAGGTTCTGTTGATAGCGAATGCGGCGGTCGGTCGTGAGCAGCACGTCGACGCTGGCACCCTCCGCAGCCTTCAAGAGTGCGCCGTTGCTGAGCGTGTCCCAGCCCTTGGCTTGTGCGGTGTGGACGGTGTGCCCAGGAAGCGCGCGGATCAGCCCCTTCGGCGTCCCGTGGTCAAAGAGGACGAGCACTGGCAGGAACGGGTTCGGCGCGCAGGCTCTCAGCTACGAAGTCGAGCACGGCAGTGATCTGCTTGCGCGTCACGTCGAATTGCTCCATGACCTCGTCGATACTGAGGTCTTCGAGGTTCTCGATGACCGTGGCGACAGGCAGGCGGGTGCCCTTGAACACCCAGGTGCCGCTCACCTTGCCGGGGATGCTCTCGACGGCCCGGCACTGGGACCAATCCAACGCTGACATTGTGGAACTCCTTCGCTCCAGATTACGGCAAAATCCCCGCTCCGTCACGTCAGTTCACGCCGCCCGCCGAAGCCTTTCGACTTGCCGCAACCACCCGTTCAGCGTTCAACTGGTTCCAACTGGCGAAGATTAGGCTCACCAGCATTCCTCAACTGTTGATGCAGATGGTCTTACAGCCATCCGCGCACGCGAGCGCCGCGGCGGATCTCCCCCGCTACTCGGAGCGAGGCATGGCGGACGACTTCTGACGTCGGGACGCCGCCCTCGGCGCATGTCGCCGGGTGCGACGCGCGATGGGAGACGTCGTGTCGTTGAGCAGGGCGATGACGGCGTTCGCGTCGAGGAGATACCGCATCAGCGGAACACCTTGCCCAGCTCGGGCCGCTCTACGGGCTTGGGCTTCTCGCGGACAGCAGACACGAAGTCGTCATCGAGCTTCCCGACGACGGCATCGAGCCAAGCCCACGAGTCTGGTACCGGTTCCAGCACGATGGCCCGGCCGCGGTGCCGAATCCGGACCTCTCGACCGTCGACGCGAAAGGCGCGCGGCAGTCTCACCGCCTGCGACCGACCCGACCAGAAGACCTTCGCCGTTTCCATGACGCACCTCCCGATGGGATATATCAAACGAATATAGCACGCCCCCTCATCGCCCGGCCGGGTCCGCTCCTTGGTAGATGAACGAAGCTTCGGCTGGCATCGCCGGCTGTTGGAGTCACGCGAAGGCGGACCTCACCTCACCTGTCAATTCCCTAGCGCTTGGCGGCGACCTCCCTCGCGTCCGTACGATCATCGACGATCAACTTCACTTCCTCCTTCGGCGGCTTGTATCCGGTCTACGTTCGCGGACATTCGTATCTGGCCGCCCGGCAGCATGCGCAGGCCGCTGCCGAGTTTGAGAAGATCCTCGCGCACCGCGGTGTGGTGTTGAACGATCCGGTTGATGCGTTCGCCCGACTCGGGCTGGCCAGAGCGAGGCGGCAGCAGGCGACGTGGCAGGGGCGAAGGGGGGCGGCTCCGCAGGCCGCCGCACGGAAGCGGTCAAGTTGCCTCAGCCATTCGCCAATTTTCGCACAAGCCTGGAGGCGATGGTCCAGGGACCAAGACTTTCAAGCATGAACACGACCCGGCCAGCGGTCGTGACTAACGGAGCAACTCCGACGCTCCTCGAGCCACGACCGGTTGATCTCCCGCTAGTTCATCTTGAACGACCGCGACGCGCTCTCTTTCCAGCCTTCCGGCAGGATCTGCGGCGAGCCGTTGATGTTCCAGTGCTCGCTCTTGAGCGCGGCTTCAATGCTTTCGAGGCGCGACCGAAACGCGGCCTCGTTGGGAAAGCGTTCACGTTCGGTCGTGCCGTCCGGCCGATGCCAGATCAACTCGAACTCGGACGATTCGTTGTCAAATCGGGTTTCGATTCGTAGGACTTCCGGACCGCGCTCATACAACCTTGTTTCATAACGATGCGGCTTGGGGTTTGAGGCTTGGGGCTTGAACTCGTGCTCGTATAATTGAACGTGATCATGCGAAAGCTAGTCGTTGCGGTATGCGTTGTGCTGGCGGCGGTGTGTTCGTGGCACCCGGTGTTGGCGTGGGGCGGGCAAGGGCATCGCCTGGTCGGGCTGATAGCGGCCAATCATCTGACGCGGGTCGCGAAGCAGAACGTGACCTGGCTGCTCGATGGCCAGAGTCTCGCCGAGGTCGCGAGCTGGGCCGATCAACAGGTGACCGATCAGCAACAGACGGCGCCGTGGCATTACCTCAACATCCCGCCCGATGCGGCCGGCTACGATCGCGATCGCGACTGTCCGCGACAGCCCGGCGTGGCGGCCGGCGCGCGCGCCGACCAGTGGCGCGATTGCGCGGTCGATCGCATCGGCTTCATGGAGCAGCGGGTCGCCGATCGCTCACTCGATCGCGCGGATCGGGCCACCGCGCTCAAGTACCTCGTCCACTTCATCGGCGACTTGCACCAGCCGTTCCACGCGCTCGGCGTTGGCCGCGGCGGCAACGACGTGATCGTCCGGGTGTTCGGCGTCAGCCACTGTGGCCCTTCGACTCCGCTCAGGGCAGGCAACGAGCCCGTGCGGCCGCAGCCGTGCAATCTGCATTCGGTATGGGACAGCCGGCTGATCGCGCATCGCGATCTATCGGACCAAGCCTACGTGCCGGTGATCGAGAAGCTGATCGCACAGAAGGGATGGGCCACGCAGCCCGCGGGCACGCCCAGGGAATGGGCCGAGCAGTCGTGGGCGCTCGGCAAGGCGGCGTTGGTGCGCAGCGACACCAACATCGACGAGGACTATTACCGGAAGCAGATCCCGGTGGTGGAAGAGCGCATGGCGCTCGGTGGGGTGAGACTCGCGGCCGTCTTGAATCGGATGCTCACGGCTCCTCCTGGTGCAAAGTGAGAAGTCTCACTTCCTTAACGCAGGCTGGCGGCGCGACCTTTCAGCACTTCGGCCAGGGCCTTCAGGCGCATCGCGTCGCGGCCGATGGCCGTCTTGGCGTCGCCTTCGACCTGTGCGGCCACCGCATCGAGCGCGGTCAGCGCGTCGGCGGCGTTGCGTTCCTTGCCGGTGCGCAGCGAATCCACCTTTGACAAGCCCGTCACCACCGCGCGAGCGCGTTCGGCCGAGATGCTCTTGCTGCGGTTCAGCTGATCCAGGTAAGCCTTGGCGACCGCCGACGAAGCCGGCCACACCACCTTGGGCTGGTTCTGCGAGTTGAACTCCTGCAAGCGGAACTGCAGGGCGGCGTCGATTTCGTTCCGCGACAGGTGCTCGCTCGGCTTCAAGCGGAACACGTCGATGCCGCGCGCGATCTCGGCGCCGTAGATGTTGCCGTTGTACCAGTATGACGACCAGTAGCCGCCCGAGACCATGGCCTCGCCGTTGATTGGGCCGCGATCGAAGTAGGCGATCTCTTTCGCGCTCGCCGAATCGGTGAAGTCGAACACCGAGACGCCGCCCTGGTACCACGACTGCACCATGATGTCGCGACCGGGCACGGGGATCAGCGAGCCGTTGTGCGCCACGCAGTTTTCCTGCTCGGTCTGCGCCGCCGGCATCTTGTAATAGCCCTTGAACACCAGCTTCTTGTCGACGATGTCGTAGATGGCATTGGCGCCCCAGGTCAGCGGATCGACCGCGCGGCAGCGCGGACGGCCGCCGCCGCCCCACTCGTCGGTAAACACGACCTTGGTGCCGTCGTTGTTGAACGTGGCCGAGTGCCAGTAGGCGAAGCCCTGGTCGGCGACGAAGTCGAGCCGCTTCGGATTGCGCGCATCGCTGATGTCCATCAGGATGCCGTTGCCCGAGCAGGCACCGGCCGCCAGGCCGATCTCCGCATACACGGTGATGTCGTGGCACTGGTTGGTGGTGCTGGTGCGCTGCGTGCTGGGGCCGTGGTCGCCGCCGGGCCACAGGCCGGCGATGTTGCCGTTGTCGCCCATGAAAATGCGTGGCTGATTGACGATGCGCGACTTCTCGGGTGTGGCGAGCGGCACTTCGATCACGTCGATGCTGAACAGCGACGTGTTCGCGTTCTTCTTGGGATCGCCGCCCGAACAGCCCGCCAGCTCTTCACCGGAGCGGACGCCGCCGGTTCCCGACGCATACAGGAAGATGTGGCCCTTGTCGCGCGGGTCGGGGACGAGCGTGTGCGTATGCGAGCCGCGGCACGTCTGCACGGCGGCCACTTGCTTGGGATTCTTCAGATCGGTGATGTCGAAAATGCGCACGCCGCGGAAGCGTTCGTTGCTGACCGGCGCCACCACGCCCTGAAGCCCGCAGTCGAGGCGGCCGCGGGTCTGTTCCACGGACATGAACAGCAGGTTGCCCCAGATCGAGACGTCGCCCTGGCCGCCGGGGCAGACCACCGAGGCGATCAGCCGCGGCTTGTTGGCGCGCTCGATGTTGTAGGTGTTGAAGCCGTGGTAGTTGCCGACCACGACATGGTTGCCGCTGAACGCGAGGTCTGAATTCGTGAACGAGAGGGCATTGGGGTTGGGCGGAGTCCGCGGCGGCGCTGTCGCCCCTGGCGCCAGCGGCGGCGGCGAAACCGAGCCTGCCGGCGCGGCCGGATCGAAGAAGCCCTCAGGCTTCGGCAGGTTGGCGGTCAGTTCCATGTTCCAGGCGGCGACCGCGGCGTCCTTGAAGCCCGCCTTCAGATTGGCGCGAGGATCGGTGGTCGACGGCCGCGGCAGGTCGGCGGGCGGCACCGGATCGGGCCGCTGTTGCGGCGGTGCTTGTACCGCGGGCTGCTGCGCCTGTGGTGCCGGCTGTTGCGCCTGTCCGGCCGCGATGGCCGTGCCGATTGTGAAAAGCACGGCGGCACTGAAGTGCCGCCCTCCTGGTGTCGATGTCATACCCATTTCCTTAACGAAGGCGCGCCGTGCGGCCCTTCAACGTGTCGGACAACGCTTGCAAACGCATGGCGTCGCGGCCCTTGGCGGTCTTGGCGTCCGCGGCTAACTGCACGGCCACGGCATCCAGGCCGTCGAGCGCGGCGGCGGCATTGCGTTCTTTGCCGGTGCGCAGCTCGTCCACCTTCGCGAGACCGTCGGTCACGGCCTTGGCGCGTTCCGCCGTGATGCCCTTCGAGCGGTTCAGCTGATCCAGATACGACTTCGCCACCGCGGTGGTCGGCTGGAACTTCACCAGCGGCTGGTTCTGCGCGTTGAACTCGGTGGTGCGCCACTGGATGGCGGCGTCAATCTCATTCTGCGAGAGGGACTGCGTCGGCAGCAGCTTGAAGATGTCCATGCCGCGCGAGATCTCCGAGCCATACAGGTTGCCGTTGTACCAGTAGGTCGACCAGTAGCCGCCGACGATCAGGTTCTTGGCGTCGAGCGGACCGCGATCGAAGTAGGCGATCTCCACCGGGTTGGCCGCGTCGGTGAAGTCGAACACCGAGACGCCGCCCTGGTACCAGCCCTGCACCATGATGTCGCGGCCGGGCACCGGGATCGGCGAACCGTTGTGCGCCACGCAGTTCTCCGTCTCGGTCTGCGCCGCCGGCATCTTGTAGTAGCCACCGAACGTCATCTTCTTGTCGACGATGTCGAAGATGGCGTTGGCGCCCCAATTGGGAAGGTCGGTGGCGCGGCAACGGGGACGTGTGCCGCCGCCCCATTCATCCGTGAAGATCACCTTGGTGCCATCGTTGTTGAAGGTGGCCGAGTGCCAGTAGGCGAAGTTCTTGTCGGACACGTGATCGAGGCGCTTGGGGTTGGCCGGATCCGAGATGTCGAGCAGGATGCCGTTGCCCGAGCACGCGCCCGCCGCCAGGCCCAGTTCCGGGAACACCGTAATGTCGTGGCACTGGTTGGTGGTGCTGGTGCGCTGGGTGCCGGGACCGTGATCGCCGCCTGGGAACAGGCCGGCAATGGCGCCGCTCTTCTCATCCGAAAAAATACGCGGGCGGTTGACGACGCGCGCCTTCTCGGGGGCGCCCAGTGGCACCTCGATCACGTCAATGCTGAAGAGCGCGGTGTTCGGGTTCTCCTTGGGATCGCCG
>JBCKZH010000029.1:0-35634 GCA_038919385.1 Vicinamibacterales bacterium
TGCATGGGCAGCCTCACGATCGTTGCCCATGCAGCGACTCGAGGCCAACTGGGCCACGCGGTTCCGTCCGGCGCTGAACGGCCCGATGGCCGAACCACCGCCGCCTGCGTTGGCCGCCCTGCAGTCGCGCGACCGATCGATTCGGCTAGTCCACCCAGTGCTCGGCGAGCGCCGCGAGGTCCGAGGTCAGGATGCGGACGAACTCCTTGACGATGGGTGGATTCCTGACACCGCTGAATCTTCGAACTTCTTGGAAGGCGCTCACGTCCAGGCGTACTACTTCCAGGCGCGGTGGTTCCCTCGCCTACGCTGGTTCACGCTGCGACCACCCGAAGGGCAGTTTTTCGTCATCGGGGACCGACCCGTCGGTTGGGGACTGCCAGAGTGCCTCGATGCGCCGCCGTGCTGCCTGCGCGACGAAGCAGCCTTTCTCGTTGCTCCCCTCTCACGCAGCCTGGCGCTCGTCGGTCGAAACGATTCAACACCTTGGGAGGTGACGCCTTCCCAGGTCAACGCGTTGCTTGCCGGCTGGGCACACGACTGGGTTGCCGGTCCTACTGAGGACGTTGTTGCCGACGCACTTCGAGGTCGCCGGGCTTTTGTTAGACGACCCGTATCGCATTGAACTTCGCTCGCTCATTCTCACAGTAGACTGCCTGCAACATGCAGCCTCTCATCGAACGTGTCTATCGCCTCGTTGAGGCGCGAGAAGTCGACAAGGCCGTGATGGTGTGCCTCCGATTGGCGCGTGCCGCTAATGACACCTTCAACATCGTCATGTTCCTGCGGGAACTCTACCCAGACGTGCAACAGCTCAAGTCAGTCTTCCACCAGGAGACGCAGCACCTGAACGAAGACGCCCGGCAGCACCTCTGGAAGGTGACGCAAGAACGATGGATCCACGAGCGGACGTTCTCGCAAGGGATCTCCCCAGACGAGGAGGGCCGGAATGTCCTAGCGATGGGTGTCGGGAACCTCTGCCGAGAGATTGAGAACATGGAGAAGTCCATCGAAGACCTGCGTCTTCCGCCGGGCCTCGGTGAATACGACGCGGCGGCGTTCACCGACCAGAATATGAGGCTCAAGGGCCAGATGCGGCTGAAGATCCGTGCGTGTGACGAAGTCCTCGAACGAATCCGCACTCGATGCCTCTACTATGCGAACCGCCTCGAAGGTCAGCTTGCCGCTGAGGCACACACGTCGAGCCTCGTGAGCAAGGTCCAGCAGGACGTTCACAATTTCTATGCGGAGAGATGCGACCCCGCCTTCCAGAGCCTGCGCAAGGCTGCCAGCCTGATGGAGTCGACGAACGCCGAGGATCATGCGCTGTTACTCACCTCGATTCGGCGAGCCGTGAAGGCTGCGGCCGACTACCACTGTCCGCCTCAGCCTGAGCCTGTTGTCTGCGCGGATGGGGTGAGCCGCACTCTCGGTGACGAGCAATACCTGAACCGACTGCAAGAGTTTTGTATTCGGGGCTTCGACGCGAATGCGTCACGCTCCCTCCTGCGGGCGGAGTTTGACTATTTGGCGGTCTTCGTCCGTCGGCTGAACGAGGTCGCGTCCAAAGGTGTCCACGCGCAAGTCACCGCGCTTGAAGCGCGGCAGGGACTCCTCGGCGTCTACCTGTTTCTCTCGAACGTGATCGCCAAGCTCACAACTTCGGAAGGGACCAGAAATTGAGCTGCGCCGCCAGCTTTGCGCTGGACCACTCAGCCTTGACGAACGAGGATGTCATAAGGGCCAGCGCGATACCTCACACGCCAGAGATGATGGCCGAGGGTCACACCGTGGGGCTCCGCACCATCCTCGAATTCAATAACTGGTGCCTGCTGCCCTCGCTGAACACGCTTGTCAATCCGACACCAAAGGAACTGGCGCTGAACTTGCTGTTCGGGCGTGTCAGGTTGCTGATCGAGACGTTGCTGGTCCTGACCAACGTGCGGCACTTTCAGTCGATTGTCGGGGCATCGAGAACAGCCGTCGAACTCTACGTGGATACGCACCTGCTTGCACGCGATGCCATGCCGGATGGCGTTGAGAAGTTCTTCGCGTTTGATGGCGTCCAACGACTGAAGTCTGCACGTCGGATGGTCGACTTCCACGACAAACATCCCGCTCTACGCGAGCGAGGAGTTGAACCTTTCCGAAAGTTCGCGGCAGAGCAAGGTGCCGCAATTGACGCCGATAGAATCCGGTTATGGGGCAAAAGAGCGAAGCCTGACCACTGGACGAACACCAATCTCTACAAGCGGCCAAAGCCATTGGGGCCAGAGTTCGAAAGGCTCGTCAATGATGGCTATGACTACCGGAATTGGCTGGTTCACAGCGGCGCGGCTGGCGTGAACGGACTCGGTGACGAAGTACTGAAGGCGCTCGCGGCAAATGCGCTTCACGTGGTCCACACGGTTGCCATCGGAGCGCTGGACCTCGTCGCGGGAGCATTTCACATACGTGGAACGATTGACGACTTTGCGGCCAGGATCGAGGAGTTGAAGCTAATTCCTGGTTTCGTCATGACCGACATCAGATTGCGTTCTCTCGGAGAACCGCAGCGTGTATTCATCACTCACCCTGAACGCCCGAAGTAGGCACCACTGGCGGCGAGACTCGAGCCCGCGGCATCCATACACTGCGACCGTGCCTTGCTTGCCTCTCGGAACGCATTGGCACGGCCCCGGCAGCTGCAGCCGCCATGGAGACAGGCACTTGTCCGGATGCCGTCGTGGGGCCGCTCGAGCCGGATCTGCTGGGTGTGTCGCGTATTCACGCTCTCGACCTGGCGCGGGCAGTGGCGGCGGCGCGCCGGGCGGGCCTGATCAAGCGGGTTTCGCGCCACACGTTTCGCACTCGTTTGCGACGCATCTGATCGAGGACAGCGTCGACATTCGCACCGTGCAGGAACTGCTTGGCCATCGCAATGTGAGCACGACAAGATGATCTACACACACGTTCTGAATCGTGGCGGGCTGGCGGTGAAGAGGCCGGCCGATCGTTCATAGACGTGAGTCCTTCTCGGTTGCTGCCGGTCGTCCGCCGAGGGTTTTGCACGACGACTATTCTTGCGACGGTCGCGGCCTAGTCAATCCGGCCCGACAAGGCTGCAACGCGCATGCACGAAGCGGTTTAGTGGCTCGGCCCAGTCGGGCGCGCCGACGCGTTTATCTTGCAGCGAGCGCGGCGATTCGCGTGCCCGTTTCGCGACGAAATGACACTAGGCTGCGAGCGTCGCAACTTTTCCGGCCCTGCGGGCGGCCACGGCCAGCGATGCTATACTCCGCTCTTTCAAAGACTTCGGCGGCGCAGCGGGGCGGTGGGATACCTTGCGAGGGGCACTCGTTCGTCCGTCGAGGAGCAGGCCGCTCCGCAGGTCCAATAAGAAGTTCGGCGGATTCATTGTGGCCTGTGATCTCTTCGTCTAAAATCGCCAAGTGACCGTCAATGAGTTCATTTGGCCGGAAGATCGCATTGGGCACATTGGCAAGCACGGCGTTGAGCCGTATGAGCTGGAAGAAGTGTGCTTTGCGCGAGCTTTGGTGCAACGCGCCAAATCTTCAGGGCCCAACCCCGTCTACTACGTGCTGGGGCAGACGCTCTCCGGACGCCATTTGTTTTGCGTCGTCATACAGTTTCCTGACGGCAAGGGTTATCCAGTGACCGCACGGCCGATGACTCCAGGCGAGAAGAAGCGGTACAACAGGTGGAAAAGACCATGAGATCTCAACGCATCCCGGATACGGATTCAATCGAGGAACTCGCAAGGTTCTGGGACAGCCATGACCTGACGGACTTCGAAGACCAACTGGAAGAGATCCACACGCCAGTTTTTGTCCGGGGAAAGGAAGCTACATTTGCGATCGCGTTGACACCTGAAGAGGTTCAGGCACTCAGGCGAATTGCTCGGTCCCAAGGCGTCAAGGAGCCGACGTTGATGCGGGAATGGGTTCGCGAGAAGCTGCGCGGGACCTTATCCAACAAACCGCCGAACAAACGAATGGAGCCGACGCGCTCTGGATCGCGAAAGCGCGCAGCTCATTCGTAGCGTTAGGCGACAAGTCAAAGAGTTGCGCGTCCCACAGACAAGAGAGTGGTGATTATTGATGAATCTAAGATCTTTGGTTGTCATCGTTTCAATCACTCTGCTCCCCGCCCCGGGAGCAGCGCAAGACAAGATTTCGTTGGGCAATCCTGTCACATGCAGTTTTCAAACTGGTCAGTATATGGACCTCAAGGAGACGAGGACTTATAACGAAAAGGGCGTGCTGGAGTGGAACTTCTTCGACCTGCTCGGCCAGCGACCTCGCTTTCTATCTGGTGGAGACACGGGTTCAGTATTGGTGAATCGTCATGACAGATACAACGGAGTGTCGATTTGGCTCGGGCAAGGAGACGGAGCCCATTTATTCTCAATATGGCCCGACGGCACGGCCTTTTGGAGCAAACACAACAACATATTCGGTTCAAAGGCGACGCAGCAATTTCGAGGCACCTGCATAAACGTACGGCAAGTTGGTAAGTAAACGGTTCGTAACGAGTCGCCTAACGCCGCTGGAGTCGACCGCTGAAAAGCGCAGCGGCTCAGCGGCAGGCCGTTAGCTGGACTCGGCATGCGCACGGATTGGAGGCTCAGCTTGGTGGCACCGATCGCTGTCGTCAGAACTCGAGTGTCTAGGCTTCTCGATGTCGGCGCGCAACTCTCAGAAGCCCTAAGTGTTGGGCAAGTACGAACCTTTCCGGAGCTTCAGGACACACTCGCGCGGTATATCGCTTGGTCAAACGACATCACTGTGGCGCTTTCTCGATCATTCAGTGACTCGGCTATCCCTCAGGTCGCTCTCCAGTCCGTCGAACATCCCCTGAACATCGTCGACCGCGGAGTCGGAAGACTCCCACCGTCCCTCGTAGTCGTCCGGCGGTTCCGGCTCGGCGCGCTCGCTCTCGATCTCGTCAGCCCGCTCAGACAAGCTCTGCGTAAAATCCTGCGTGTCAACGTTGAGCCGCTCTTTCCCACCCGCCTGTTTGTAGTATCCGAAGTTCGGTCCCTGCGAAGGCGTAAACCGCCCCCCGTTCTGCGATCGCTGGAAGCTCAAGCCGTAGCGCGCGATGTTGTCGAACGAGTCACCGAGCACCGGGCTGTCCTCGCCGCTGTCGATGCGGACCGTCGAATCCTCGTTGGCCGGACGCCGACGAAGACCCGTTGCGCTTGCCATGGCCGCAGGCCCTCGGCGATCTGCTCGGGATATCGCGTTGGATCCGCCGCCGCGCGAAACGCCTCCACCGCCATCACGCTCGTTGCCTTGGAAGCGCGAGAGGATCACCCGGCCTGAAGGAGTTCCTCGGTACCGATCAAGCCGAGCGCGTCGAACAGCTACGGACCGATCGCATTGTCGCCCGACTCGCCGCGAGTGAGCGTCAGCAACGCGACGCGCGCGCCATCACCCTTGCTCAACTTCGCCAGCACGCCGCCGTGCTCGTCATCGGGATGGGCGGTGATGTGCATCACGCTGGCCGTGGTGCGCAGCTTGAGCAGAGCTTGCCACGCGGCCGCTGCGCCGCTGGTCTGGGGGGTGGTTTGAGAGCTGGAACTGGTGGCGAGGACCGCGGCCAGAGTCGAGAGGGCGAGGAACGACCGCAACACGAAGGACACGAAACAGTGGTGCACTCGTGTCTTCGTGGTTCTACTTACGAATCGAGTCGATGCTCCATTTGCCGGAGCCAACGGCGGCGAAATACAGGAACACGAAGCTGTAGAGCGCCGCCAGTTCGCCGCCGTTGACGATGGGCCAGGAGCCGCGCGGAGCGTGGGCCTGGAAGTAGGCCACGGCCATCTCGCCGCTGGCGAGAAAGGCCACCGGGCTGGTGAACAGGCCCAGGGCAATGAGCGCGCCGCCGACCACCTCGATGATGCCGGCGAGGCCCATTTGGGACATCAGCTCGACCGGTGCATCGTGCCCGAACCCGCCAAACAGCTTGGGGAGACCGTGTTGGAAGAAGAGGAAACCGGCGGCGATGCGCAAAAGGGCGTAAATGTGGGGGCGAAACGGGGCGAGCACCTTTTCCATGCAGGGCATACGCTGCCCGGGCCGCCCGTGCTTACCCGGGACCCGGGATCCCGGACCCCGGATCCCGGATCCCGGTCTTACTGCTCTCTCAACGCGATCATCGGATCCACTCTCGTCGTCCGCAGGGCCGGCAGCACGCTGGCGGCCACGCCGGCGATCATCAGCGTGGTCGCGGCCAGGGCGAACGAGGGGATGTCGAACGGGCCGACGCCGTAGAGGATGCCCTGCATCGAGCGCGCCAGCAGGCTGGCGGCGACCAGGCCGACCACGCCGCCAATGGCGACCAGCACCACGCTGCTCTTCACCACCAGCGCGACCGTATTGCCGCCCGACGCGCCCAGCGCCATGCGGAGGCCGATCTCCTTGGTCCGCTGCGACACCGAATACGACAGCACGCCGTAGATGCCGAGCGCCGCCAGCAGCAGCGCCGCCAGCGCGAACAGGCCGAGCAGGGTCGTGCTCAGGCGCGGGAGGAACACCGCGCGCGCGAGAATCTGATCCATGGTGCTCAGCTCGTAGATCGGCTGGCCCGGATCGACATCCCAGATCACGCGCTGGATGGTGTTGGCCACGGTCAGCGGATCCTGGTTGGTGCGCGCGACCACCGCCATCCCGGCGGTCGGGCTCTGCTTCATCGGCAGGTAGACCTGCTTCTTCGGCTCGCGGTCCAGGCCCTGGTTGTGGACGTCGCCGACGACTCCGACCACCTGGCTCTTGCCGTGGGGGTTCTGGATGATCAGGCCGAGCGGACTGCGATCCGGGAAATAGCGGCGCGCCATGGTCTCGTTGATCACGCTGGTGCGCGGTCCGACCGCCGCATCGCGCTCGTCGAGAAAGCGCCCCTCGAGCAGCTTGATCCTCATCGTCTCGAAGTAGCCGGGCGCGACAATGCGGACGTCGGCGAGCGGATCTTCGGTGGCAGGCGGCTGCTGACCCTCCACGTTGAATGGCAACGCACCGGCGGCGCCGACGTCGTGCAGCGGCATGGCCGACACGGCGGAGGCGTTGACGACGCCTGGCGCGCGGCGCATCCGCTCGATCACGTCCTCGTAGAAGCGCACCTGCGTGGCGCGCTGATACTTGGTGGTGGGCAGCAGCACGCGCGCGGCGATCAGGTTGGTGGAATCGAAGCCGGGACTCACCTGCAGCAGTTTCGAGAAGCTGCGCGTCATCAGGCCGGCGCCGACCAGCAGCACCAACGCGAGGGCCACTTCAACGACCACGAGTCCGCTGAGCAGTCGACGGGCGTACGGACTCCCTGTGGTCCCAGACGATTCATTCATGTTGTCGCGCAGATCCTGTCGCGACGCGTGGAGCGCCGGTAACAAGCCGAACGCGAGCGCCACGCCGATCGAGATCACGGTGGTGAACAACAACACGCCGCCGTCGAGGGCCAGGCCGCCCATGCGCGGCAGTTGGCCCTCGGGAAGATTCGCGAGCAGGCGCAATCCGCCAAAGGCGGCGAGCAGTCCAAGGGATCCGCCGGCCAACGACAGCAGCAGGCTCTCGGCGACGATTGGCTTGGCCACTTCCCATCGGCTCGCGCCGAGCGCGCCGCGCACCGCCATCTCGCGGCGTCGGCTCGACAGTCGCGCCAGCAGCAGGTTCGCCATGTTGGCGCAGACGATCAAGAGGAGGAAGCCCACCGCGCCCATCAGCACCATCAGCGCCGGACGCGACGCGCCCACCAGTTGCTCATGAGCGGCGACGACGCGCGCGCCCCAGCCGGCGTTGCTGTCTTTGAACTCGCTGGCGATGCGGCTGGCCAGCACGCTCACCTCTTCTTGCGCCTGCTGCGGCGAGCTGTCTTGCGCGATGCGTCCCACCACCGTCAGCGACCGCGCCCGGCGCGAGCGGCCGTGCATGTCTTTCGGATCGAACGCCAGCGGCGTCCACGCTTCCACCTTCGTGCTGGTGGGGAACTCGAACGCCGGCGACATCACGCCGACGACGGTGAAGGGGACGGCGTCGAGTTGAATGGTCTTGCCGATGATGCCTCGATCGGCGGCGAGCACGCGTGTCCAGAAGCCGTGGCTCACGACGACGACGCGATCGGCGCCGGGGACGGCTTCGTCCGCGGTGAAGGTGCGGCCGAGCACGGCGTTGCTCTTGAGCACGGTGAACAGATCCGGCGTCGCGCGCAGGCCGGGCACGTTCTGCGGATCGCCAGTCCCTTTGTAGGAGAAGTCGACATGCCGATAGGCGGCGAGCGACTCCAGGCTCTTGGTCTCGCGCTTCCAATCCTCGAACGTCGGGATCGACACCGGTCCCTGGTTGCCGTCAGGGTTCACCTCCCACAGCACGGCGATCTTCTCGGGGTCCTCGTACGGCAACGGGTTGAGGACCACCGTCTTGATCACGCTGAAGATGGCGGTGTTGGCGCCAATACCGAGGGCGAGCGTGAGCACCGACACCAGCACGAAGGTCGGCTGGCGGCGGAGGGTGCGGAAGGCGTAGGTGAAGGCGGAAGTCCAATCGGCCATGCGGGCATTGTATGGGGCATTGTATGGGGTCAGGTCAAGAAAATCACACTTGGGGATGATTGGGGTCAGGCCGCGAAATCATCCCTCTGCCGTCGCAGAAGTTGCCACACATCAGCTCCGGCCAGATTGCAGGATGTGCGACGCGGGCGATGGGGAACCCAAGAATTGCTCGGGATCTCGCCCTATTTCAGTTGGCCTTTCGTTAGCAGGATCTGGCCGCGGAGGACGATGCTACGATGGCCAACAACACGAACATGAGCGTAAGACTCGAACGAGTTGAGACTAAGGTCGACCGACTCGAAGCCAAGGTCGACAGCCTGGAAGCGAAGGTTGATAGCCTGGGCCAAAAAGTCGACCAGCTGCCGACCAAGGCTGACTTGGCCGGATTCGCGACCAAGGCCGACTTGACCGGATTCGCGACCAAGGCTGACCTGGCCGGATTCGCGACCAAGGCCGACCTCGACGCCTTCGCCGCCACCATCGTCACCACGATGGGCATCATGCTGGGCGATGCGAAAGACAGCGTCCAGAAGGCCGCGGAAGGTTATGGCGCCACGCTGGAGCGAATCGAACGTGATCTGGTCGACTTCCGATCTGACTGGAAGAAGAAGGCAGAGGACACGGATCGGGTGCTCGCCGACCACGTTGGCCGGCTGGTCATCCTTGAACGGGTCACCGGAGTATCGCAGGAGTAGCACGGGTCGCGTCGAGAGGGGGAAGGCAGGTGACACGGCACGTGCCTCGGATCCCACGATGATTCGCTACACAATCGCCGCGGCGCTGCTGAGCTTGTCTCTCACGGGATGCGCGAGCGGGCGGTTTGGTCCCGCCGCCGACACAGAAGTGCCCAAAGGGCCGCACACCCTCAAGAAGCTGAGCGTCGAAGAGCGACACCAGGTGATGCAACGGGCGCGCGTCTGGCAGGCCATCGACACGTCTTCTCTGGACCTGATCAAGGGCCCCGCGCTGCCGGCGGACCTTCGCATCGGCGCCGAGACGGCGTGCACGTTTGTCTTTCCGGACAAACCGCTCTCCGGCATGACGCCGAAGTTCCTGTGCGCACTCGACAAAGACGATCAGGCGAAGGTCAAGTATGGGGAGAAGAACGGCGAGGTGTATGCGGAAGTGGCGGCTAGCCGGTTGCTGTGGGCGCTGGGATTCAAGGCCGACGTGATGGTGCCGACGCACGTCACGTGCCGCAACTGCCCGGCCGACCCGTTTGCGGCGAGTGCGATCGACTGGCCGCGCGGCAGCCCGAGCAGCGTCGCGACGCGGGTGTTCGATCCCGCAATCATCGAGCGCGAGATCACCGGCAACTCGGTGGAGGTGCCCGGCTACGAAGGCTGGGCGTGGCCCGAGCTCGACCAAATCCGGCCTCGCGGGGGCGCCGCCACCCGCGCGCAGATTGATGCGTTCAAGCTGCTGGCAGTCTTCATCCAGCATTCTGACTCGAAGCCGGGTCAGCAGGAGATCGTCTGTGCCGAGCGGCG
Source organism: Vicinamibacterales bacterium (assembly GCA_038919385.1). Taxonomy (GTDB): domain Bacteria; phylum Acidobacteriota; class Vicinamibacteria; order Vicinamibacterales; family UBA2999; genus 12-FULL-67-14b. The sequence continues at coordinate 10,036 of JBCKZH010000029.1, forward strand.
CAACCGCAAGGACGCCAAAGGCAACGAGACGTGCGACGCGGCGTGGCTGGTGATCAAGGACCTGGGCGGCAGCTTCGGCAAGGCCACGCGCTTCAACACGAGCAAGATGACGCTGGCCGACTGGGCTGGCGCGGGCGTGTGGAAAGACGGCCAGACATGCGTCGGCGACTTGCCGCGATCGCTGACCGGCAGATTCGCGACCTGTTCACGGTGTCGCAGGTCGAGAAGCGCGGCGAAGAGATCGAAGGTCCGGACGGGCGCAAGCGGCAAGTCACTGTCGATGACTGGGTGCGCGTGTTCAAGCGGAAGCGTGCCGAGATCGTGTCCGCGCGCTGCGCGGTGGATGATTGGGGCCTGGCCCCAATCATCCGTTCGCAACCGCCGCCATCTCCCGGTACCGGCACAGCGCGTTCGCCAACCGCATCTGCCGCGGTGATCGTCTCCATCACCTCCTCAAACGCCGCCTTCTCTTGCGCATCGTCCACCGCCCACCACGCGCGGTATTGTGGAGGCAACCCTTCAGGGTGGCCGGTCCACAAGCCGAACAGATAGTCCCTTCCGCCCTCGCGCGCGAACGAAGCCCCTTCGAGATCGAGGAACAAGTCACCCGAAGATGGAGCGGGCAGCCTCCGCAGCCCCGCCCCTTCCTCAATCGCCAGTAGTTCGACGATGGGCTTCTTCTCGGTTCGTTGTTGATGCTGCACGCGCGCCTGGTCGCCGAGGCGATGGTAGGTCTCGCGCGCACCGCGTGCGGGCTTGAACGTCACCGGCACGGCCATCGCCGCCGCCGCCGTGAGCGTGGGCACCCCCTGCGAGACCAGTTCCACCCGATGTGCGCGGCCGGAGTTCGCGATGTAGGAAAGGTGATGGCGGCGTAGGGATTATTCGACGCCGGCCGCGTCAGCACCTTGTGCGCGACGGCGAGATCGAGGCCGGCCTTATGGCGACAGGATAGGAAGCTGGACAGATCCGAGGGAGAGATGACGAGGGCGTCCGTGTCGAGCTTCATCGCCCATCAGCATATCTACAACGTCGACAGGTCCAGCACCCCCGCCCCCGCGGCATCGCTCAGCGGACTGCCCGCCAGGTTGACGTTCGCGCCAGCGGCGGGTCGCACCAGCGTCTTCAGTTTTGCCGTCAGCGCCACCACGTCGTTGCGACAACTGGCGTGCTTCTGCATGACCAGCGCCGCCGCGAACGAGGTGCCCGTCCGCAGGACAGTTGGCGGCCCCACCGCGGCCGGTTGTTCCAGCGCCACGCCGGGCGCCACCAGGTCGGGACGCTTGACACCTTTCGCGATGCCCCACGCGCTGCAGTCGACGATGTCGTTCTTGTCGACGGCGCCAACGGCCAGCACGGTCTTGTAAGCACCAGGACAGCAGCGCCAGAGATTCTTCGATGCACCGTCATTGCCAATCGAGGCGACGACCAACGTGTTGTACTTGGTGCGCGCATCGTCCAGTACGGTCACAAGACCGGTCGAGTACACGCCGGGTGTGGTCGAGGCCTGCGACAAGTTGATCACATCGCATCCCGACGGCGCCGTCTGTGGCCATCGCGGCGGCGACGTCGTGTGCTTCAGCAACCAGTCGATGCAGTAGTAGAGGGCCGCGGAATTCGACGCGGCGCTCCCGGGCGGCGGCACGACCGCTACCGCGATATGGGCGCCGGGTGCCATGCCACTCGTGGATCCCGCCAGGAAGGCGCACACGCCAGAGCCGTGCAACGTCACGGTGTCTTTGTCGCCCGCTGGCGCTGGCACTTTGGGCAGTTTCCCTGGGCTGTAGATCGCTGACACACCGACGAAGGTCAGCTCGGGAAACCTGACGGCGTCGTAACCGGAGTCGATGACGCCAACCACAATGCCCGCGCCGTTCAGGTTGTGCGGCTTGTTCACCCGCGACAAGTGCCATGGCTGGGGTTGCTGTTGAAGGGTGCTGAGCGGCCCCGTGACGACCGGCAGCAGCGGAGCGGGTTCGTCGACCTGCACCCACGCGATCGCCTTGAGGCATTTGGGGTCCACAACCCTGTCGTCGAAGATCAGACAGCCGGCGCCCGGCAGCACATGGATCGCGTCACGCCGATTGGCGATCGCGGGCGGCAGCGCCAACTGCTCAACGAGCCTGGCCCGCACCACGTGCAGTTGCGTGAGCCGGCTCGCCGTCAGATCGGCGTAGTACCGCCGGTTGGTGTCCGGGGATGAGTCAATTCCCTTCAGGCGCTCAATCGCCGAGTAGAAGGCCCACAGCCGTGGCGTGTGAACGTGCGTGACGCCCGCCTTGGCCGCATTCGGCACCAGCACCTCGCGTGACTTCCGGTCGAGGCAGAGCAGCCCGTACATCAGCACGCCCACGTGCGGACGACTCTGGTCGACATCAAGGAACATCGGCAGGTTGCCGCAGAAAGCGTCCGCCACCTTGTAGTCCGGATCAGTCGACGCCGGTGCTGGTTCCGCCAATCCCGCCGCGGCGTGCGCCCTCGCCGCCGTCACCACCACCACGCCTGCCGCTCCCGTCAAGAACCCTCGTCTCGTTGTACTCATGGCTGTGCTCCAGTCTCAGTGGTCATTCCCGGATGATGCGGGGACGTGGACAGCGCGCCGCGCCCAAGAAACACCGTGTACGCCGCCCAGTCGACCGCCGTGGGCGACCGCTCGAGCAGTCCCCGGGTCTGGCGGAGTTGCGAAGAGACAAACGGTATCGAGCGTTGTAACGACACATCAACCACAGAGGAGTTGCCATGGCCATCAGGAAGATTCGTGTGATCAAGCGTGCCGACGGCGAGTTCGGCGTGTTCCCTCCCGTGCAGACCGCCGGTGTCGACGGCGCCGGCTTCGACAAGATCAAGCTGGTCAACAAGGCTGGCGAACCACTGCTGTGCAGCCTGCCGCGCGCGGCGGTGTCGGGCAATGTCGCGGTCAACAAGGTGCTCGACAATAACCAGGACCACACGGTGACGCTCGATAACGGCGCCGACGCGGTGATCGAGTATCAGGTCTACACGATCAACAGCCAGAAGAAGGCCAAGGGCAATTCCGACCCGGTCCTCATCATCGAGGTGTAGCGCCCGAGCACGACGTCGATACCCGACAGCACCAAGTCAATCTTGGCCCGAGACACGCCACGTCGTCTGCCCTATTTCACACCCCGCCGATCTTCGGTCGAACGCCGTCGCCAGCGACGATGGTAGCGTCGTCCGCATACGGGTGAACGATGACCAATCCAGTAGGCCCGCCGACTTGCAAGGCGTGCGCGTTCAATCAGGCGTTGATCAAGGCACTGGACGAGCGATTGACGGCGCTTGAGATCGAGGTCCAGGGCGATCCGGTTGAGGAGCTGCTCGACGAGTTCGCGGCCGAAGAGACGCGACGGGAGGCCAGGCAGGCCGCAATCGACGAGTACCACCGCCGCCGGCAGGAGGAGTTCTACGAGAAGTTGCCCGAGCTGAAGGCAGTCGCTGAGCAGCAACGGGCGAAGTACGAGGCGTTCATGCGGGCTCGCGGGTTCGAGCCTTAGCAGGAGCGACGCATTTCTTGCCATGTCGGAGGCGGTGGTACGATGGCGAACGACGAGCGGATGCCGGAGATGCAGCAACAGTTCAACGAGCTCAGGCGGGCGATTGCCGATGATGCCGCGCATCAGTTGGCGGCCAGCGAGCGGCGCCTGTGCGAGGGGTTCTCTCGGGACTTCGAGTCGAAGCTCGAAGCCCGCGCGGGGCGCGAGTTGCTCGCTCGGGACGTCGCGAGGGTCGAAACGCGAGTCACGGGTCTCGGTGAGAAACTGTCGGTCGAGATGGCCGCGGGTTTCGCCGCCGGCGAGACTCGGCTGCGCGAGGGGTTGTCGGCCGAGATGGCGACGCGGTTCGACGCCAGCGAGCGCCGGCTGACTGAGACCCTGTCCCAGGTCGTCGCGCGGCAGCTCGAGACGGCGCAGCAGCACCTTGAAGGTCGTCTCCAGGTACACGCCGAGGACTTGAAGGGCCTCGTGACCAAGGCCGCTGAAGGCTACGGCACGACACTGGAAACAATCGACCGCAAATTGGGCGCGCTGAACCGCAAGGTCGACGCCGGCTTCGCGGACCACGGCAAGATTCTTGCGGATCACAGTCGGCGAATTGTCAGGCTCGAGCATGGCCGCCGCCGTCGTAGCGGCTAACCCACAACTGTCTTCACCCGGCCGACGAACTCCTCAACCACGGCAATCATCCCGAGCAGTTCCACCGAGGTCGGTGGCAGCTGGTATGGATGCTGGTGGCATCCGCGGCTGAGGCCCGCCCAGGCGTAGGACACGCGCAGCGCGAGGTCGTCGGCTTGGGGCTCGCGGCTTGAGGCTTGGGCAGAGGCTGGAGGTAGTAGGGCAGGCATGGCAATTGGGCCCGCATCGAGCAATGCTCCATGCCCGGAACCCGGACGCGCCAGAAGTCGTCGAGCGCGGCCTCGAGGGCCTGGAGGGCTAGGCCAAGTGGGGTCAATGACAGGTATGGAGTTTCTCACGCCATTGACGGGAAGCGGCGTGAAGCGCAATGGCAAACCTGACGCGACGATGACGAGGAACGGCGTCACGGCGCAGAAACTGAAGCACCTCGAGCTGTTGCTGATCGAGCCCTGGCCAATTCGCGTCGGAGCCGATCGGGGCCTGCCGACTGCCACGCCAATAGACATTCTGGTCGCGAACCCGGCTTCGTTCATTGTTCAGAAGTTGCTGATTCAGAACTACCAGAGCCTCGACAAACAGGCACAGGACATCCTCTACATCCACGACACAATCGAATTGTTTGGGACGTCGCTCCCGACCATCAGGAACCTGTGGGACACGAGCATCCGGCCAACACTACCCGCCACATTTGCGCGGAGTGTGACGATGTCGGCTGCTGACACATTCGCCGACGTGTCGGATGTGATCCGCGACGCCGCCCGCATTCCACAGGATCGCACGCTGTCACCAGAACGCCTTCGCGCAACATGCCAATTGGCGCTGTCCGGCCTGTTTCAGAGTTGACCAGCCCCAGCCGCTGAGGGTTGCTATCCTAAGACTCCCCTGAGCCGGCACCTGAAACGCGTGCGCGGCGGCAAGCCGGTCGGCAGTCTTCGCCCGCCCCGCGCGACCGGAGCCCGAACGGTATCTGACGCGGTTCTTGAGGATCGCGGGTGACGCTATACCTCGACACCAGCAGTCTGGGGAAGCTGTATGTCGAAGAGTCTGGCAGCCACTGTTGAACTCCAGATCGTTCGGCAATTCCCCTATTTCAGACTGGCATCGTTAGCAGCGTCTACTCGCGGAGGACGATGCTACCCTTCGACTATCGCTCAGGGCGGGCTATGGCGAACCGGAATGATCTGATGGAGCAACGGGTCGTGGAACTGGAGCAGAATAAGTGGTGAGGCGTTGACGACCCACGCCTCACTCACGGTGAATCTCGTCCTGCAGTTCCTCGGCCGTCACCTGCGCAACGGGAATGCGCCGATGCGCGAGCTCATCGATAAACTCGACGCGACTGGTTCCGGCGATCTCGGCAGCTTTTGACTGAGAGAGCTCACCCTGTGAGTACCACAGAAGGGCGGCTGCCACCCGCATCTCCCTGACGAACTCCAACGGCGACAGGCGAAGCGCCGAGAGCGCCCCTTCGGACACGTCGAACGTTACGGTTGGCATGGAGTCTTGACCTCTTCCACGTCGATGCTAGCGAGGGCTGGGCATGGTGTCAATTTCTCAGATGCGCGGCTTAACGGCGGCCTCAGCCCACTCCCAGGATCCACCCTTCTATCTCCGCCAGCTTGCGATCGTCGACATCCAGCGCGGGCCGCAGCGCGGATGACAAGGCGCCGTTGGCGTCTGCCGTGCGCATCCACTGGGCGACAGCCGCTTCCATCGCGTGTTCCCGGCGCGTGCCGCGCCGTCGCCGACGGCACCGTCGCGAACAAAGTCGACGTAAACGCGATCGCCGTCGGTTGGCCAGTGGAGGCAGAAGTCGTCGAGGAACGCGGTGGCCCTTCGGACAGGCGTTCGACGAGCCATTCGGCGATACCTCGTCGGGTTCAATACTTTCGAAGGCTTGGGGGAGGCGCGGCCTCCTGTGGCGCGTGAGTCGAGGAGTTCCCGAAGCGCGGCAGGCATCGCAGGGGCGACCCACCCGTTCCACGCTTTGGCGAGCTCGAATGCGCCGCGATCCTTTGTCACAATAGCCTCGCTCGAAATTGCGTTCCTTCCAAACGGCAATTCTCGCTGATGGCTCCCTTGAGGACGTAAAGCCGCGGTTCTCGGGCAAAGTCATAACCCGCACCGTCGCCGCGCGTATCGGCGATCCATTCCACACGCTTGGCGAGGTCAGGACGGTTCTCATCGTCATGGAGCCTGCGCTGTTCACACTCCAGAACGAACTCTTCGCCAAGCCGACCCAATCGCCGGTTCTCGGCGTCGCGTCGAACAAAGTCCGTCCGGTAGAAGTTGTAGAGGACCGCGCTGATGTTCTGGTGCTTGAACTCGATGGAGCCCTTATTGCGGCCAATCCCTCGCTGGAGGGCACGATTGTGCTCGGCCTTGCTGTACGCCTCGCCAGACAGATCGGCCCGGAGTATCGCGAAATAATCTGCGACGACGGCTTCGACCTCGTCGAGAGTGCGCGATGGCGCGCTTGCGCGCCGAGCACGGCACCCGAAAGAATTTCAGCCGTCGGTGGACGAACCATCGCCACGGCGTTGATCGACCAGCGCATCGCGCAGGATCTGTCCCTGACGACGTCGGCGATCGACGGGGGAGAGCCGAGCACGCCGTTCTACCGCGGTCAGCAGCGCCCGTCTGCCAGTGACCCGGCAAGTTAGAAGGTCGAAGGGTGCGGCCAATGCTTGCCCGCAACAGCTGACCCGCGGGGGTCGAGGTTCGTCGTTGCACCCGGCAGTTCGCTGCCTCATAATCGGTGCCATTGGTCGACGGTGGATGATTGGAGCGAGAGATGGACGTGCGGACGACGCTGATTGCGAGACGAGACTGGTTGGTGGTGATCGGAACGACATTGCTCACGGCCTGTCGCAACGCGCGCGAGCCTGCCGGGCCACCCAAGCCGGAAACGGTCACGCTCGCCATTGAAGGCATGACTTGAGAAGGCTGCATATCGGCAGTGCGGTCTGCACTGCTCGAGGTTAAAGGTGTGACGCGCGTTCAGGTCTCGCTGGAGACCGGTGAGGCGGTCGTGACCTACGATCCGCCGGCCACGACCGAAGCCATGATCGGCGCCGTCGCCGCTGCCGTACCGGTTGGTCCGCTTCCCTACAAGGCTGCCGTCAAAGTTGCGCCCGGGCCCGGCGGCTCAGGGTAGTGATGCGAGGCGTGAACGGTCAAACCAGTTCATCAGCACATGCAGCGACGTTGCGGCGGCCGATTGACGCTGAACCATGACGAACCGTTGCCCATCCGGCATCACGTCGTAGTTTGGCGAGTCGATGGTGCCTCCCGCGAACTCGCTCTTGAAGAGCAGTCGCGCTCGCGACTCGCGGGCCGTTGTGCCGTCGAAGGCGGCCATCATCATTCCATCCGGAGTCCGGTAGAACAGCTCCCGTGAGTTTGCGCCCCAGACCGGCTCGGTGCCGCCACCGGTTGAGATCGGGTATTGCCGTTCGGCACTCGCGACCCCTTTGACGTAGACCTCGTCGTGACCCGATTGGTTCGACACATACGCCAGCCATCGGCCGTCGGGTGAGATGCGGGGAGTACTTTCGTCGGATGGCGAGGCGAGCCACGGTTGCGCCGGACGACGGTCGCGCGGCGAAATCAGCAGGATGTCCCGGCCAGTGTCCGGGCGGCGCTCGACGAACGCCAGTGTCTCACCGTCGGCAGACCATGACCCCGCGATCTGCATGTGATCGCTCGAGACCACCTTTTCAACCGGCCCCGGTTGTGTCACCGCGGTCACGAAGAGATTCGGCGCGCCATTCCGCGCCGACGTGAAGACGACCCGCTGGCCGTCCCGGGTCCAGGCAGCGAAGGTCGCCCCGGCGTCAAACGTCAGTTGTGTCAGCGAACTCGACGTCAAGCGTCGAGATCCGCTGCGGCCGGCCGCCGAACGCCGATACTTGCGAGATGCCGGATCCGGTCGTCGCAGCGAAGACAATCACGTCATTCTGGTTCCAGCTGCCTCCGAGGCCGACCGGTGCTTCACACAACGTGACCGGCGTCCCGCCCGATAGCGCCACTTTCTTGAGTTCGCCTCCGGCGAAGAACGCAATCCACCGGCCATCGGGCGAGAAGAACGGCGCCACTGCATTGGTCGTGCCCGGCAGCGCTCTCGATTCGAGGCCGTTCATCGGGCGAACGAACAGCTGCGTCTGACTGCCCCGGCTAGCCACGTATGCCAGCATCGAGCCGTCCGGTGCGATGGCCAGGCTCGGGAAATCGAGGCCGGCCAATTGCGCGGGTGACGGCACGGACACCACGAAGTGCACCGCGTTCCCTGGCAACTGCGGTTGGGGCCGCCCGAGCCAGAGCGCCGCGCCTCCGATCACCAGTCCGATTGCGAAGATGGCCCCGGCCATCAAGCGCAGACGCGGGCTCCGCCGCGGATCGTCGAGACGCAGCGCGCGATCGGGTACGCCTTCCGTGACCGCGTCCTCCAGTTCGAGTTGGGCATCCCCGATATCGCGCAACCGCCGCTTGGGATCGCGCGTCAGACATCGACGCAACAGTCGCATGATGCTGGCCGGCGTTGACGCCGGCAGCGCGCTCCAGTCGACCTCTCGTTCGAGTACCGCGGCGATCGTGTCGGCATGCGTGGCGGCGCCAAACGCGCGTGCTCCGGTCAGCATCTCGAACACGACGCAGCCGAACGCCCACACATCCGTTCGGCGATCGACTTCCCAACCGCGTGCCTGCTCGGGACTCATGTAAGCCGCGGTGCCAAGCGTGACACCAGGGGCGGTGTGGTCGGCGATCCTGGTCGCAAGCTGCGCGTTCACCGGTGCGTCGCCGGTGTGTTTGGCCAAGCCGAAATCCAGGACCTTGACCAATCCGTCCGTCGTGATCTTGATGTTGGCAGGCTTGAGGTCGCGGTGAACGATGCCTTTATCGTGCACGGCCTGGAGCGCGGCGGCGACTTGTCCGGCCACTCGTAACGCCTCGGCGATCGGCATCGGACCATGTGCGAGACGGCTCGCCAGGGTCTCACCTGGCACGAGCTCCATCACGATGAATGCGACTTCGCCCTGCTCGTCGAACTCGTAGACGTTCGCGACGTTGGGATGGCAGAGTGACGCCAGCGCGCGCGCTTCGCGGCGAAACCGTACCAGTGGATCTGTACCCGTCAGGTCGGGATGGATGACCTTCAGGGCGACATCGCGATCGAGCCGGCCATCGTGCGCGCGATACACCTCGCCCATGCCGCCTTCGCCCAGCGGCGCGATGATTTCGTACCAGCCGAGTTTCGCGCCACTATTCAGGCGCATACGCAACGGTCCGAATCGACGCGGCACAGCCCATGGTGATACCCGATTATAGGGCGCCGCGTGGTATTCTGTCAGCCATGCGGGGCCCTCACCCGGTTGGCGCGTTTATCGTCATCGCGGCGCTCGCGGCATCGTGTCAGGGCCGGCCGGCGTCGTCGGCCGCCGATCCCAAGGACGCCGCGATTCCAGGTGCGCGCGAGCTGAAAGCCGGCGATCAGGCTCCCGGGTTTTCGCTGCCTGGTACTGATGGAAAGACCTACCGCCTCGCCGATTTCAAGGGACGGCAGGCCGTGGTGGTGACCTGGTTCGCCAAGGCCTTCACCAGTGCTTGAACGGCCCAATGCCAGTCACTCCGTGAGAGTGGCGACGATATCCGGCCGTTCGACGTGGCCTACTTCTCGGTCAGTGTCGATACGCCGGAGACCAACAAAGCCTTCGCGCAATCGTTGGGCGTGGATTATCCGCTCCTGAGCGATCCCTCAAAGGAAGTGGCCAAGGCCTACGGCGTGGTCGACGTCGATCAACCGTTCGCGTCGCGCTGGACGTTCTACATCGGGGCCAACGGGAAGTTCCTGTACATCGACAAGCACGTCAGCCCCTCGACGCATGGCAAGGCCGTCGCGGCCAAGCTCGCCGAGCTCGGCGTGCCGCGACGCCGGCAGTAAGCGTTCGCCACGGAGTCATCGCGAACGGCCCTTCTTTGAAGGATCACGGCAAGCGGATCAGCGCACTCGAACGGCGCTGAAGCGACACTGGGAGTCGGTTTCAGCCCACTCCCAGGATCCACCCTTCAATCTCCGCCAGCTGGAATGGTCTCAGGCAGCAGCGGCTGTCACGCTGCGGGACTTGCCATATCAAAGACGCCTTCGCGGCCGCCGAAGGCGGCAAGGACGAGGTGGCTCAGTTCTGCTGAAGGAGGTCCTGCCGTGGCGAGGCCGTCGTGGACGAGACGTCTGAGATCGGCGTTCATCGGGGTTCCGTGTGGACATTAGTCGTGCTTGGGAAGCTGTCGGACCCTGATTCGAATGCCACCAGTCTTGTGCTCGATGGTGGCGATGAATGGTGGTGAGAGCTCGACAGCAGCGGAGTCCGCGGCTTTAAGCGCGGCGACGACCATGTCACCAGAAATGTGCCCGGGGCGAATGAAGACTACGCCTGTTGAAATGGCGCGGCCCTGAATTGCCAGGCGGCCGAAGTCCTGGTCGTGGGTGACAACCACTCGGCGATCATCGGCGGCTCGCGTGAGGATGGCGTGATCGGGAGCACCGGCCAAGCCCAGCTCGGCGACAGTTGTGATGTCACATCCCAGCGTTCGCAATCCAGTGACGACGAGCGGGTTGATGTTCTCGTCGGCCAACAGCGCGAACCCGAACAGGGTCATGCCGGCTGCGGGATGTCGATGGTCCGGTCGTGCTTCAGGGTTTGGGCGGCGAATGAGAACGCGGCGGAGAGCGCCTCTGGGTGCAGCTGAGGATAGGCGGACAGGATCTCGGCGTGGCTGGCGCCACTTGCCGCCAGCTCGAGCAGGAACTCCACGCTGAGACGGGTCCCCCTAACGCAGGGCTTTCCAGCCAGAATCTCCGGGTCGGAAACAATCCATGCGGGTGTCATGTCGGTGCCTGCCTTCAAGGTCGATGCTAGCGAGGCCCGGACCAGGAGTCAATTTCTCAGATTCGCCGTCTAGCGGTCGTCTAGCGGCGGTTTCAGCCCACTCCCAGGATCCACCCTTCAATCTCGGCCAGCTTCCGATCGTCGACATCCAGCGCGGGCCGCAACGCGGATGACAAGGCGCCGTTGGCGTCGGCCGTGCGCATCCACTCGGCCACCACCCAGGCGTCGTGCTGATCGGCATTCCTGCCGTCGGCCGGATACGTCCGGTTCCACAGGCGCGGGTAGACCTCCACGAGCGCTGAGGAGCCGGATGGAATCTCCCATCCATCGAATGGCCAGAAGTGCAGCGGCCGGGTGACGTGCGGGCGAATGAATCGCAGCCACGGCAAGCCCGAGTGCGTGGACTTGGCGACTGACCCTTGGACATCGAAGTGAAACAGCGACTTGGCCGAGCCGGCGCGCGTCTCGGTGAGCCGCTTCCATCGCGTGTTCCCGTCGCGGACGAAGTCGAGGTAGACGTGATCTTCGTCGGTTGGCCAGTGGAGGCAGAAGTCGTAGAGGAACGCGGTCCAGTCGTGACGCCCTGCGGTTGCGTTGGCCAAGACCATCAACGACCAATCTCACGGCTGGGGCGAACAGCGATTCGTCACAACCGGGATGTCCACTTCTGGCCGGATTCTTGTTGTCGTCGACACCGAACGGGATGATAAAATTCGTTTGATCAGCGCGAGGCCAATCACGGCCAGAGAGCGGCGCACGTATGAAGAAGAACACCGCAACTACGCCTCTGCCACCTGAAGCGATTGTGGAATACGACTTCAGCAAGGGCGTGCGCGGGAAGTATTACGAGCGCTACTGGGAAAGCGTCCGCGCCGGCGTCATCAAAGACCCGCGCGTCCCGCCGCCTGTCAAACCGCGAACGACGCCCTCGAAGTAGAGGCAGCACGGCAAGTGCAGTGTGCGGTCAGGCCTTGATGACCTGGAAGTCCACTCGGGATGCGGACACGACAGGCGCGATCTTCGTGCGGCGGATCTACGACGCGAGAACTGCCTGAGTGATCGGAACGAAACGTCGCAAATTCTGCCGATTGGGCAAGCGACAGAATCGTGAAACGCTCGCGTTTCCCAGCAGAACGCGTTCGGCATTCAACATGCTCCTCTCTCTCATCGGGAGGGGTGCCATGGACGATGCTAGACTCGCGGATGAGATGACGCTCGACGGTATTGCGAAGCAGTTGAAGGAGATTCGCGCTGACCTCGGCGCCGTGAAGTCGGACCTCGGCGCCGTCAAAGACGAGATGAAGGCCGGCTTCAACGCGTCCAGGATTCGAGACGAGGAGCTGCGCTCACTGGCGAAGCTGGGACTCGAGGCCAACCAGGGGCTGCTCGAAACCACCACCGCTCGCTTCGACGTCACGGACAAGAAGCACGGCGAGGAGATCAGCCTGTTGAAGGCTGCGCTCAGAAGCGGCACCACCGGGCGTCCGCGACGGCGCCCGTGAGAGCCGGGCGCGATTCGTGGCCGACCAGATCGCTCTTCAGGCGCTTCGGGAGGCACTCGTCAAGCAAAATGCGGGTGGGCAAGCAAGGGCGTCCTTGGCCTGCTCGAGAGCCGCCACCGCCTGCTCACGAGTCACGGTCGGGAAGTCCTCGAGAAACTCGGCGATGGGATCGCCAGCCTCAAGGTAGTCGAGCAAGGCCTGAAACGGCACGCGGGTACCTACAAAGACGAGGGTGCCCCCCATGATGTGCGGGTCGCTGTGGACGACAGAGTTAGCGGTAGCCATCGTTTCTCCTCTCCAAGAGCATACGCCCATAAGGTAGCGACGGCTTAGCCCAGAGGCCAGTCTGGATTGAGCGCCGGATTATCTCGGCCCGGGTGAGCAGTCGGAAAGAACGCAAGGCCTATGACGAAGCGACCCAACAAGACCTCGACTAGCGGTGGACGCGTGGACCTTCGACGTCTGCGTCGCGTGACGGAGCGCGAGATCCGCGCCACCTCTCCGCCGGAACTCGCAGACTGGCCATCCGGCTTCTGGGACGATGCCGTCGTCGTGCAACCAGTCGGCAAGCTGGCGATCTCGGTCCGCATCGACGAAGACGTGCTCGCGTGGTTCAGGGCCCAAGGCCCTCGTTATCAGTCGCGAATGAACGCCGTCCTCCGGTCGTTCATGACTGAGCATCAGAGGAAGGCGAAGGGGAAGACTAATACTTGAGCACGCGCAGCCCCGCTACGCGCGAGAAGTCCTTCACATTCCTCGTCACCAACGGCGCATCGTCCAGCGTCGCCGCCGTCGCAATCAGCAAGTCCATCGCCGCCACCGGCCGGCCACCGCGAGTCGTGGCCGCGAGTAGTCGCGCATACGCCGTCGCGAAGCGGTCGTCGGGATACGCCACCAACAGACCCGACAGCAACTGATCCAGCGACTCGTGCTCGCGTAACGCCTGGCGCGACAGCTCCGCCCCGGCGCGCAACTCGCAGACGACGTGCACCGACACGCCCAGCAGCTCGTTCTCGTCCAGCGATTCGATCAGGTCGAAGGCCGGACCTGGGCGCTCGTTCGCCGTCTCGCGCAGCAAGTCGATGAGGAACGAACTGTCGAGATGGATCATCGCCTGACGGCCCGCGCCGGCTCGAGCTTCCTCGCCTGCACCTGTCGCTCCATGGCGTCAAGCGCCGGGATGCTCACGCGGATGGAGCGGAGGCGCGCGAGCAAGCGGCCCGCGGTTGGCTGCGGCCCGAAGTGCGCCTTGATGACCTGGGAGAACGACTGGCCCTCGCGCTTGTGGCGCGAGAGCAAACCGTAAGCTTCGATGTCGATGGTGATGGTCTTGACGGCCATGCACTTATCATGCACTTACGACGACGCGGGGTCAAGGCTTTGCGGCTTGCGGCTTGCGGCTTGCGGCTTGCGGCTTGCGGCTTGCGGCTTGCGGCTTGCGAAAAGGCTAGCCCCTGCCGCGGCTCTTGCCGACCTGGAAACTCTTCTGCCCCATCTGCTTCCCCACCGGCTCGCCCATCCGCTTGTCGAGATGCTCCTGCGGTGGCGGTTTGCGATGACGCTTGCCTGGGGCATCGACCGCTCCACGACTCGGTCTCGCGGCCTGCACCGGCGCAGGTGGCGCCGCTTTCGGTTTAGCGACCGCGATCCGGGCCGATCGGCTCGCGGCGTCAACGTGCTGCAACAACGCAGTGGCGCCATCGCGAATCCGCGTGATCTCCTTGCGGAGCGCGTCGCTCTCAAGCCAGCCATCCGCCTTCGCCCGCACGGTTCCCATGAACCAGCCCAACTGCTCCGCCAGCGCGACGACCTTGGCTTCCGTGTCGCCCGCCTTCGATTGTTTCTTACCAGCTGCTTTTGCCTTCGACATGATGAGTCTCCAATTTCAGGGCTTGAGGGCTTGAAGGCTTGGATCTCTCAAGTCCCCAAGTCCTCAGGTCCTCAAGACCTTCAGTGATTGCTTTGCATCAAGTGTGCCGACTGGATGTCGAACGAGGTGTGTCGTTCTGCACACTGCGGTCTGATCGCCGTCAAAAAATCAAAATCGAGGCCAATGTGGGTAGAAAGACTACAATAGGAGGATGCTGCTGACCCCGAAAGACATTGGCGCCCTCGTAGAACATACGGTTTGGCAGCGAGGCAAGGTGCTCGACGTCACCCCTCCCTACGCCATCGTTCACTTCACGTCCCTGGCCGGCACGCCGCAGGGGCCCGAGCGCAAGCTGCGTGAAGACACGCCGCAGATTTCGCGCTCAAAGGTGCAAAGCGATCCCGAATTCGACGCCATCGGCACCGGCGCTTCGAAGCCGAAGAAGTCGAAGGCCAAAGCCAAGGCCAAGGGCCTGGTGCATCACCTTGACGAAGCCATCGCCTGGTTCGAAAAGACCTATCCCGGGAAGTTCGAGGACGAGAAGTTCCTGGACGCCGACCTGCGCAACAAGCGCGCGGCCCACGACGTGTTCGTCGCCAACTTCGGCGGCAGCCGCGG
Organism: Vicinamibacterales bacterium; assembly: GCA_038919385.1. Taxonomy (GTDB): domain Bacteria; phylum Acidobacteriota; class Vicinamibacteria; order Vicinamibacterales; family UBA2999; genus 12-FULL-67-14b. Next base: position 25,067 of record JBCKZH010000029.1, read on the forward strand.
CCAGAAGCTGATCGACCAGGACAAGCACGCCGAGATTGCCGACGTGCTCGACGCGCTGTTCAAGGCCACCAACATCCCATCGACCTTCGAAGTGAAGGCCGTGCACAAGGGCCTGAAGAAGGGCGAAAGCGCCGGCACGCAAATCCTGGAGACGACGCTGGCCTTCATCTCGAAGCCGGATTCAGTGAAGTTCGCGGCGCTGTTCGAAGCGGTCGCCCAGCTGCCGTCGGACGGCGGCAAGGTGCTGACCTGGCCGAACATCACGCTGCTGCCGTTCCTGGCCGAGCCCAAGAAGTTCATGGCGCTGAAGCCCACGAACACCGAACTGATGGCCGCGCGCATGAACTTCGACCTGCGCTACACCGCCACGCCCAACTGGCCGACCTTCGATGCGATGCAGCGCATGAGCCAGTTCCTGCTGCAGCGGCTGGAGAAGATTGGCGCCAAGGACATGTTTGATGTCCAGGCGTTCATGTGGGTCACGCGCGACCTGACCTAGGACGATTTTTTGAGCCTCCGGCCCCTATCATGGCGCCGGAGGCTCCATGACCATTCTTGGTCGCCGTCAGGCACCGGCGGCACCAAAGTGCCGCCCTCCTGGCAAACGCGAGCTGGGATATTTCCCGCATCGGTGCGCGCGGATTTTCCGTCCGTGGCGCGCGAGACCTACGTGAACTCCGCAGCCATGCATCCGATTGGCACGTCTGCCGCGGATGCCGTGGAGCAGGTCGTTGACTTCCGCCTCTACGGCCCCGGCGAAGGACGCAGCGACTTCGGCGCGGCGAAGCAGGAGGAGCTGAAGAAGAAGTTCGGCGCGCTGATCAACACCTCCGACGGCGAGAACATCGTCGTCATGGGACTCGACCTTCCCAAACGCGGCGGCAACATCGTGATCGACGAGCTGCACTTCACGAGCTCGCTCTACATATATAAGGAGCTGAGAAATTTCTGAGTCGCATCCTCGCCGCCTCGTACGCAGAATCTGCAACAACTCCCGCCGTCATCCGCAAGATCGTTCGGCAATTCCCCTATTTCATTGCGGCATTGCGTTCGCAGGATCGCCTGCGAAAGGACGATGCTACGATGACCGAGAGCGAGGCGGTGGAGCTGGACGAACGCATTGGAAAGCTTGAAGAGACCGTTGCCAAAGGGTTCTACGGCGACGGGCAGCGCTTTGGCGGCCTCGAGGGTCGCATGACGAACCTCGAGGCGCGCATGGACGAGCTCGAGACGGTGCTCGAGCGCATCAATGGACTCAGTCAGCAGATGGATCGGTCGACCAAGGCCATCCGGAGGCGACACACGGCGGACCGCCGGCTCACTCGCCTGGTTCTGGCCGACCACAACGGCCGGCTCCGGCACCTGGAGCGCGCTGGGCACAGGCGAGCTGCGCCGCAAACGGCACGAGCGTAATGCTCGCTACTTCGCTCGACGCGTGATCACCACCAACTCGCTGCCACCGAGCAGGGTCTTGCCAACCGTCATGTCGACCGCCACGAAGCCGGCGGCAGCAGCCTCCTGCACTTCCTTCTCGAGCGTGGACGTCTTCGACGTCGCGATCAAACGGTACTCGTAGCGCGTCTTCGTGCCGGCCGAGCCGCGCTCGACGATGGCGGCGGTTTCCTTGCCGCCGAGCAGGCTGTCGAACACGGTCTGACCAACGACGGCGAAACCGCTGTCGCCGGCTTCTTGCATTTCTCTCTGCAGCGTCGAGGTCTTCGAGGTCGCCAGCAGGCGATAGTCGAAGGTCTCCTTGTTGGCGGGATTTTTCTCCATCAGCACGACCACTTCCTTGCCGCCGATGGCGGTCTCGCCGCCCATGACGGCGACGAAGCGGTAGCCGAGCTGACCGGCGTCCTGCATCTCTTTCTGCATGGTCGACGTCTTGCTGGTCGCCAACACTTTGTAGGTCGGCGTCTGAGCTGACGCCGAGAGAACGGACAGGGCGAACGCGAGTGACGCGATGACGGTAACGATTCGGTTCACAGAGGGCTCCTCAAGGGTTGGTTCCCAAGCGTACTACGGATGAGCCGCGTGCCGGCAGGCCGTGTATCAGAGAAGCGCCGCTAAGATCGCCACAGCCGGTTGAGTATCCGCAGTAACCCCGCTCCACTCGCCAGCCACACCACGCCCCACACGATCGCCTGCAGCGTCAACCCATACAGCGCGCTGCCGGCGCCGAACAGCGTGGCGTAGACGAACGCGCAGCCGAGCACCCAGCCGAGGAGTTGCTGCGGCAGGCTGTCGGGCGAGGCGCCGACGCCGGCCTTTCGTGAGATGTCAGCCCACCCCGGACCGGCGGGCCGGACGAGGCGATAGAACGCCACGAGCGTCGCCTCGCTCTCCGGCTTGGTGAGCAGCGTCGCGCCCACCCACGCCACGGTGGTCACGCCCACCGTAACCAGCAGCACGATGTTGGCACCGACGCCGTAGCCCATCTTCCCCGCCACGAAGAATCCGATCGCAACAATGAATGAGACGCCCATGGCGGCGATCTCACTCCAGGCGTTGATGCGCCACCAGTACCAGCGCAGCAGATACAGCAGCCCCGAACCGGCGCCGATCGACAGCAACAGCTCGAAACTCGATCGCGCGGATTCGAGCAGGAACGTCATGCCCGCCGCCAGCAGCATCAGCAGCGCCGTGACCAGCCGACCCATCCACACGTAGTGGCGCTCACTCGCGTCTGCCCTGAAAAAGCGGCGATAGAGATCATGCACGAGATACGACGTGCCCCAGTTGAGGTGCGTGGAGATCGTCGAGACGTAGGCGGCCAGCAGGCCGGCGACCATCAGGCCGAGAAATCCCGCGGGCAGGAACGTGAGCATCGCGGGATAGGCCATGTCGTGGCCGATCATGCTGGGCTCGAGATACGGAAACGCCTTGGCGATGTCGGAGAGCTCCGGAAACACGAGCATCGACGACAGCGCGACGATGATCCACGGCCACGGGCGCAGCGAGTAGTGCGCGACGTTGAAGAAGAGGGTGCCGCCGAGGGCATCGCGCTCGCTCCTGGCCGCGAGAATGCGCTGCGCGATGTAACTGCCGCCGCCCGGCTCCGAGCCGGGATACCACACCGACCACCACGAGATGGTCAGCGGCAGGACCAGTACCGACAGCGTCAGCGTCCAGTCGTTGAAGTCGGGCAGCAACTGCAAGGTCGAGGGCGGGATCTGCGCCATCAGCCCCGAGAGGCCGCCGACCTCCGGTCGCTGCAGCGCAAAGTACGCCGCCGCCACCGATGCGACCATCGCAATCGCGAACTGAAACACATCGGTGATCAGTACGCCCCACAATCCAGCGATCGACGCGAAGGCGACGTTGATCACCGCGCACACTGCCAGCGTCTGCCCCATCGGCCAGCCAAGCAGCACGTTGGCGATCTTCGCCGCCGCCAGATTCACCGTGGCCATGATCACGATGTTGAAGAACAGCCCGAGATACACGGCGCGGAAGCCGCGGACCAGCGCCGCGGGCTTGCCCGAATAGCGGATCTCGTAGAACTCGAGATCGGTGAGCACGCCGGAGCGCCGCCACATGCGGGCATAGAAGAACACCGTGCTCATGCCGGTGAGCAGGAACGCCCACCACACCCAGTTGCTGGCGACGCCGTTCTCGCGAACCAGGTTCGTCACCAGGTTCGGCGTGTCGGTGCTGAAGGTGGTGGCCACCATCGACACGCCGATCAACCACCACGGCGCGGCGCGGCCCGAGGTGAAGAACTCGGTGGTGCTGGAGCCGGCCCGCCGCATCAGGTAGATGGCCGGCGCGAACGACAGCGACAGGGAGACGAGGACGATCGCCCAGTCGAGGGGGGTGAGGTGCACGGGCAGATGATATCTGGGGATTTGGGGATTTGGGGATTTGGGGATTTGGGGATTTGGTGGTCTGCCGATCCGGCATCCGCTCGCGGCTATAATCCAGTCGTCACCCAGTGCCTCTGACTCCAGGAACACGAATCGGTGCCTACGAAATTGTCTCGGCTCTCGGCGCCGGCGGCATGGGCGAGGTCTATCGCGCGCACGACACCCTGCTCGGCCGCGAAGTCGCGCTGAAGGTGCTGCCCGACGGCTTCGCGAACGATCCCGCTCGGCTGGCGCGGTTCGAGCGCGAGGCCAAGGCGCTCGCGGCGCTGTCAGGATCCGGCTCGGCGATCGCCACTCCGGAACCCGCCGCGCATTCGCACCGCGAACGCTGGGCCTGGGCGATGGCGACCGCCGTCTTGCTGAGCGCGCTCGGCTGGCAGGTGTTCAGCACGCGAGACGTGGCGGACACCTCCAGTCGCACGCCGTATCGCCTGGTGCTGCTGTTGCCGGACGGGATTCGTGTGAGCGACATCCTGCCGCCGGCCTCACGGCTGAGCCTCTCGCCTGACGGCACCAAACTGGCGTTCATCGGCGAAGATGCCGGCAACTCCCGGCGGCTGTGGCTGCAGACCCTCATCGATCCGGTCGCCCAACTGATTGCCGGCACCGAACTGGCGGCCTCACCGTTCTGGTCCCCGGATGGAAAATGGATCGGTTTTGGCGCGTTTGGCGCGACCGTGGCGGGGATGAAGAAGGTGTCTGTCGATGGCGGCATGCCGATCGGCCTGACGACCAACGCCGGCTGGGCCGCCTGGAATACGGACAATGTGATCCTGGTGCAGCCGCGCGGGGATCCGCAGTTGATGCAGACAACCGGCTCGGGTGGAGCGCTGGCTCCGCCCGTGAAAAATGGCGGTCCGCTGGGCTTCGTATCGTTCTTGCCGGATGGCCGCCGCTTCCTGCACCAATACCTGGAGCCAGGCAAACCGCAGGATCAGTCATCCACCTACGTGGGATCGCTCGATTCGCCCGAGCGGCGACTGGTCATGACGGGTCCCAACGCCAGCCAGGCCCTGTTCGCCAACGGTTCTCTCCTGTTCGCGCGCGGCGGCCGGCTGTTCGCGCAACCCTTCGACGGCACGTAAATGACGCCGACGGCCGATGCCGTGGTCATCGCCGAAGGCGTCGAGCAAACCAACATGGGCGCGTCGTTCAGCGTCTCCAACCGCGGGTCGCTGGTCTATCAACCCTCGCGCGCCAGCGTGGGTTCGCGTCTCGTCTGGATGAACCGATCGGGCGCCGTGCAGTCGACGGTCTCGGACGAGGCGGACTACTCGAACCTGGAGCTGTCGCGCGACGGCAAGCGCATGCTGGTGAGCGTGCTCGACGTTCCCCTCCGCACCCGCGCCATCTATATCGTCGACTTGCTGCGCGGCGTGCGCCAGCGCCTGACGTTTGACCCGAGCGACGAGCTATGACGTCACCGCCGACGGTCAGCGATTCATCGTCAACTCACCGATTCCGTCGAAGGTGCCGCCGCACCTCGTGGTGATCGTCAACTGGCCGGCGCTGATGAAACAGGGCGCACCGAAGTAAGACGCGCCTGGCGGACGCGCGCCATCACGCGGGTGCTCAGGGAAGTGTGAAGGCGACGATGGTGCTGCCAGACGGCGTGGCGCTGCCGGCAAATGGCAGCACCGTCTCCCACAACAACTCGCCGGTCAGCTTGTCGAAGGCGCGCAGCGTGCGATCGAAGTTGGTGGCGGCAATGAACAACAGGCCCCCCGCGGTCACGACCGGGCCGCCGTAGTTATCGCTGCCGGTGTCCTTCATGCCCTTGGCCACCAGTTCCGGGTACTCACCGAGCGGCTTGTGCCAGCGCATGGTGCCGGCGTTCAGATCGATGGCGCTCAAGGTACCCCACGGCGGCGTGATCGGCGGATAGCCGTCCGGATCGCGCCACAGCACCTCGCCGTCGTTGCGGTACTTGAGGCGATTGGGATCGCTGGCGATGGCGGGATCGTTCGCCTGGTCCTTGCCGGTTACGAGAAACTCAACCACGTCGCCGATATTCTTCGCGCCCATGTCGAGAAAGCCCGGCATGCGCCACGTGCCGGTGCGGATGATGCCAGCGATCTCGTCGCGCGAGAAACGCTTTGCCACGTCCACGAGCGAAGGCGCCTGCGGCCCATCGGTGCGATCCGATCGATGGCACGACGCGCACTTGCTGCCGTAGAGTGCCGTGTCGGTGTTCGGGATCAGCCGCATGATCCACGGCATCTCGTTGGCGTTGACGTAGAGCAGCCCGGTCTCCGGATCGAACGCGCCGCCGCCCCACTCGGCGCCGCCATCAACGCCAGGAAAGACGATGAGACCGGGTGACGGTGGCGTAAAGAGCGGGCCACTGGTGAGCTGCCGGAACTGCGCCAGCACCGCCGCGTACGCCTCGGGCGTGCGCGTGGTGACCATCGACGCGGTCATCTGTTGACGCCTGAATGGCGGCGGCGCCAGTGGATGACGCTGCCGGGCCGCCGCCTGCTCGCCGTCGATCGTGGATTCGGGTGCGCGGCGTTCCTCGACCGGGAACAGCGGCGTGCCGATCTTGCGATCCAGCACGAACACGTAGCCGTGCTTGGTGAGCTGGGCCACCGCCTGCACCGGCTTGCCGTTCCGCGTGACCATCACCAGGTTCGGCGCCGTCGGCAGGTCCCAGTCCCACAGGTCGTGCCTGATGATCTGGTAGTGCCACACGCGCTTGCCCGTGCGGGCATCGAGCGCCAGTACCGTATCGGCGAACAGGTTGTCGCCGTGACGATTGACGCCGTACCAATCGAATGAGGCGGAACCGGTGGCGGCGAACACCATCGCGTTGCCCTGATCCACCGTGACGCCGGCCCACGCATTCGCGCCGCCCGACAGCGTCGGCCCCTTCGGCCAGGTGTCGGATCCGAATTCGCCCGGTTGCGGAATGGTGTGGAAGATCCAGCGCAGCTTGCCGGTGCGCACGTCAAAGGCGCGGATGTGACCAGGCGTGCCCGGCAGCGTTTCGGGGACGCTGCTGCCGAAAATGATCAGGTCCTCGAAGATCGATCCGGGCGTGCTGGCGCTGACGCTGGCGCGCTCGACGGGAAGTCCGAGTCCGTCGCGCGATCGAGCGCGTAGAGGTAGTTGCGATAGGTCGCGAACACGCGATCCTGGTGGACCGTGACGCCGCGATGCCGGAAGCGGGCGCGCGGCGATCCAGCCGGTGCCACCTTCATGCTCGGCGTGGTCACGTAAAGCGTGCCATCCATCACCACGGGATGGCTCTGCATTTCGGACGCCGGAAATGCGTCCTTGGAATCGTACGTCCACGCCACCTTCAACTGGGTGACGTTACTCTTGTTGATCTGCGCGGGCGGCGACCGAGAGCACGGCCATCGCGACCACCACAATCAGCACGGGACGGAGCGGCATGGGTGAATATTACTCGGCCCGCGGCTCTGCTCTCCTGACGATTGCCCTCACAACACTGGCCGCGGAGACACGCCACTGGTCCGGTTGACGCGCCTGGTGACAGCCGGATCGGCCGACGTCGTCGTGAAGCTGGAGTACTTCAACCCGACCGGCTCCTACAAAGACCGCATGGCGCTGGCGATGATCGAGGGCGCCGAGAAGCGCGGCGCGCTGCGGCCCGGCATGCGCGTGGTCGAGTACACCAGCGGCAGCACCGGCTCGTCTCTGGCAATGGTCTGCGCGATGAAGGGCTATGAGTTCCATCCGCTCTCGTCTGACGCGTTCTCAGCTGAAAAACTCAACACCATGCGCGCGTTCGGCGCCGACCTCGAGATCGTGCCGAGCGACGGCGGCAAGGTGACGCCGGCGCTGTTCGATCGCTTCAAGGCGCGGATTGCCGAACTGGCCAGGGACCCGAACACGTTCTGGACCGATCAGTTCAACAACGCCGATGCGATCGCTGGCTACGCCAACATCGGCCGCGAACTGGCCGAGCAGATCGGCACGGTCGATGCCTTCGTCGGCATGGTGGGAACCGCCGGCATGCTGGTCGGCGTGTCGCAAGCGCTCAAGCAGGCCGGCCAGGCCACGCGCATCGGGTGGAGGGCACGGCCGCGGGCTTCTGGCCGCCGCACCTGACGAAGGACACTTACAGTGAGGTGCGCGTGATCGACGAGAACGCCGGCCGCGCCATGGCGCGCCGGGCGGCGAAGGAAGAGGGACTGTTCGCCGGCACGTCGAGCGGCATGAACCTGACGGCGGCGCTCGACCTGGCACGCGAACTCGGGACGGGCAAGGTGGTCGCGACGGTGGCGTGCGATACCGGCCTGAAGTACCTCGCGGGCGATCTCTACAAGTAGGCGCCCACAGCCTTGTCTCTAGGCCATAGCGGCCGGACGTTTTTCCCAGGTCGCGTCCCGTCCTCGCCCGAGACACCGCACCACACCTTCGGCGCTGAGTTCTCGGAGCGCGCGCGCGATCGTCGGGCGACTGACCGCCGGCAGAGCGCGCTCAAGATCTGCGTATCGAAACTCGTTGGGTAGCCGGCTGACGAGATCTCGAATCATGTCCCGCTTCGCGCCCCGTTTGGCGCTGGTCGCGCCGACACGATCCTCGAACTCTCGATGATGTCGTTGTCCGTGGATTTCCAGCGGCCTCCGCCACCCGGCGCGAACTGGAACAGGTCGCGATGCAGTTGTAGTACGACGTTGGGCGTCAGCGTGATGTCCGCGGGGTGGCTGTGAATCGTGTTCAAGACCTCTCGGTAGCCGGCGATCTCCTGCTCGGAGCGATTCGCCGGTGTTGTGCGGTGTGCGACGAGGTCCCGGATGCGCTCCAGCGGCGCGACGACTCCCTCGATGCGGTTGGATGACTCAATGCTCTGGATGACGGCGTTCTCGCGCAGCGCCTCAAGAACCTGGGGAGATTGCTGCTTGAAGAGCGCTTGCTTGCCGCGGTATTCGCCGACGAGCCGAACGCTCTGGACCAGCCCCTGATTGATGGGCTGTCGGCTGAGCACGCCGTCTTCAGGCGATGACGGGAACGACGTGAGCGCGCGATCCGGGATCCTGTAGCTTATACAGATAGACATATACTCGTATGGTGGGTGACCGCTCGCTGGACGGCCGTCTGAAGCCCGTCACCTGGATGGGCTCGTCACGGAAGGATCTCAAGGCGTTTCCCCGCGCAGTTCAGGCCGAGATGGGCCATGCCCTTTACGCGGCGCAGGCTGGGGACACGGATCCGGCCGCGAAGCCCTTGCGAGGATTTGGCGGAGCGAGCGTCATGGAGATCGTCGGTCGCTTCGATGGCGATGCGTACCGAACCGTGTACTCGACGAAGCTCGGCGATGTCCTGTACGTGTTGCATGCGTTTCAGAAGAAGGCCACCAAGGGCATCGCGACGCCGAAACACGAGATCGACCCGATCAAGGCGCGATTGAAGGATGCGGAACGACTTCACAAGGACAGGATGAAGTGACATGGCAGCAAAGAAGAAGGCGATCCGTCACGACACCGGCAGCGGCAACGTCTTTGCCGATCTGGGTTTTGAGAATCCCGAGCAGGAACTCTTGAAGGCCCACCTGACGCTTCAGATCTACCGAATCGTCAAGGCTCGCGCGTTGACCCAGGCTCGCGCGGCCGAGATCCTGGGCATCAAGCAGCCGCACGTGTCTCTGCTCATGCGCAACCGAGCGGGTAATTTTTCGGTTGAGCGGTTGATGGAGTTTCTCACGGCCCTTGGCCTCGATATCGAGATCCGGCTGAAGAAGACCCGCAAAGAGCACGGCCAGATGTCCGTTGTCGGCACGGCCTGATGGCTCTTGCGTCCGGCACGCGGCTGAACCGCGACGTCGCGATCACAGTGCTGCCTGACGCATTCGCGCGCGACCGCGATCGGCTCGCGCGGTTCACGCGCGAAGCGCAGACGCTCGCGTCGCTCAATCACCCAAACATCGCGCAGATCTACGGAATTGAAAACAACGCCATCGTCATGGAACTCGTCGACGGCGAAGACTTGTCGGCCCGCGTCGCGCGCGCCCTTTCGAAGCGTGGCGGTCCAGTTCAGCACCCAGTCCATCAGCCGTGGGTGAAAGCGATCCTGCACCGCGCCTACACCAGCGACCCGGTCGCCCGCGCGACCCGGCTCTTGCAGGACCGCGCGCGCCGGCTGGAGGCCGAGCATCCCAGTGCGGCCGACAGCGTCCGCGAGGGCCTCGAGGAGACGCTCACCATCATCGGGTTCGGACTGTCGGCGTCCCTGCGGCGCTCGCTGCGCACGACCAACGCCGCTGAGAGCCTCATCAGCCGGACCCGCCATGTGAAACGGCACGTCACGCGCTGGCGGGGGGGCAGATGGTGCGACGCTGGGCGGCGGCCGGCGTGCTTTGAAGCCGTCAAAGGCTTTCGTCGCGTGAAGGGCCACAAGGACATGCCGCCGCTGAATGTCAACAGCGCGGTGAGGCCGAAGCCGCGGATGAGCCAGACGCGACCGGCGCGCCGGGTCAAGGCAGCCGACACCTGCGGGTGCAGCGATGAGCGGATGCCGGCGGCGATGAGGAGCGCAAACGCCGAGACGATCGAGTAGATCGTCACGGTCCAGACCGGACTCCAGTACTCGCCCAGTTGGGGGCGGAAGCCGTGAGAGGTGCCGCCCGCAAGTGATGCCAGCGCGGCCACGGCAAACCCAATCACGTAGGGCTGCACGGCGGGGTGTGGTCCCGCCGTGATTCGGCCGGCGGCACGATGCAGCGCCAGCGCCTGGACC
>JBCKZH010000030.1:0-35122 GCA_038919385.1 Vicinamibacterales bacterium
AGGTCAACTACATCCAGGGCTGGGCATCGATCGTCGACGCAAAGACCATCACCGTGAAGAAGGCGGATGGCGGGGAAGAGACCGTCACCCTTGACTACATGATCCTGGCGACCGGCTCGACCCCGACGAAGATTCCGTCGCTGTCGATCGACTCGCCGCGCGTGCTCGATTCGACCACCGCGCTCGACCTGCCGGAGATTCCGAAGACCATGCTCGTCATCGGCGGCGGCTACATCGGGCTGGAACTCGGTTCGGTCTACGCGGCGCTCGGCACCAAGGTGTCGGTGGTCGAGATGACGCTCGGTCTGCTGCCCGGCGCCGATCGCGACCTGGTCAAGTTCCTGGCGCAGCGCATCGAGAAGAGTTACGACAAGGTGATGGTCTCGACCAAGGTCACTGGGATGAAGGCGTCGAAGGACGCGATCACCGTGTCGTTCGAGGGCGAGGGCGCGCCGAAAGAAGCGGCCTACGACTACGTGCTGGTGTCGATCGGCCGCCGTCCCAACGCGACCATCGCCGGCCTCGACAAGACCAAGGTCAAGGTCGATGCCAAGGGCTTCATCGAAACCGACGGCCAGCGCCGTACGGCCGAGCCGACGATCTTCGCGATTGGCGACGTGGCTGGCGAGCCGATGTTGGCGCACAAAGCGTCGCACGAGGCGCGCGTGGCCGTTGAGGCGATCGAAGGCCACAAGGCGGTGTTCGAACCAGCGGCGATTCCCGCGGTGGTGTTCACCGATCCCGAGATCGCGTGGGCGGGGCTGACGGAAGCCGATGCCGAGAAACAGGGCATCAAGGTCGACGTTGCGAAGTTCCCGTGGCCGGCGTCTGGCCGCGCGATTGCGATCGATCGCACGGATGGCATGACGAAGCTCTTGATCGATCCGGCCACCGAACGGATTCTCGGCGTCGGCATTGTCGGGTCCGGCGCGGGCGAATTGATCGCCGAAGGCGTGCTCGCGATCGAGATGGGCGCCACCGCGTCGGACGTGAAGCTCACCATCCATCCGCATCCGACGCTATCGGAGACGATCATGGAGTCGGCCGAGATGTTCTTCGGCCAGGCGACGCACGTTTACAAGCCTAAGCGGAAGTAGCGGATTCTGGATTTGCCTGCCAGCATCAATGCAACGGCCGCGATTCCCGCGGCCACCGGTAACCCCCACCATGCCGGCCGCCGGAAATTCGCCAGATTCGTGAGCCGCGTGTTAGTTTAGTGCCCTGCCGGGAAACGATCCGTGGCGGGAAGTGACAGTCGTCGGGAAGCAATTCTTGTCGGGAACAGAACAAGGGGATTCTCATGAAGCGAGTAGTTGTGTTGGGTGTGGTGTTGGCTCTCGGTGGAGGGCTCGTGGCCTTGAAGGCGCAACCTGCGGCGAACGCGCCGAAGGTCGTCGAAGTTGAGAAGGTCAAAGACAACCTCTTCGTCCTGCGTGGCGGTGGCGGTAACACCGCCGTCCTCGTCACCGCCACCGGCGTCATCGTCGTCGACGCCAAGAACCCGGGCTGGGGCAAGCCCATCCTCGACAAGATCAAGGAGCTGACCCCGAAGCCGGTGACGATCCTGATCAATACGCATACCCACGGCGACCATGTGAGCGGCAACGTGGAGTTCCCGGCGACGATCGACTTCGTCGCGCAGGAGAACACCAAGACCAACATGGAGAAGATGCCGATCTTCAAAGAGAACAACAACGTCGGCATGGCCAAGCGGACGTTCAAGGACAAGCTGACGATCGGGGCGGGCGCCGACCAGGTCGATCTCTACTACTTTGGCACTGGCCACACCAACGGCGACGCTTTTGTGGTCTTCCCGGCTCATCGCATCATGCATTCGGGCGACATCTTCGCGGGCAAGTCGGTGCCGCTGATCGACGCCAATAATGGTGGCAGCATGCTGCAGATCGGCGACACCTTGATGAAGGCGCACGACGGCATCAAGAACGTCGATGCCATCATCAACGGCCACACGCCGGCGCAGACCACGTGGGCCGACCTGAAGGAGTTCGCGGATTTCAACAAAGAGCTGGTGACGTGGATGCAGGCCGGCCTCAAGGCCGGCAAGACGCCTGAGCAGCTCGCTGCCGAATGGAAGCTGCCCGAGAAGTACAAGGGTTACTCCGGCACCGTCAGCGCGATGATGGGCGGGATGGCCGGGCGCATCCAGAACCTGCAGAAGGAAATGCAGTAGCTATGCTGGCCACAGTCTGTCCTCTGCCACATGCGCCAGCAGGACAGACAGTGGCCACACCTCGATGCCTTCAGGCGTCTTCAGACGCTGCGCCCCGAGGTAGACCAGCACGCGGCGCCGCACCCGTGGCAGGTCGCCGATCGCCTGCAGGCCCGACAGCATCGAGCGATCGAAACGCGTGGACGACTTCACTTCGATGGCCAGGAAGTCGCGTCCCCGCCGGAGCAGGAAATCCACCTCGGTCATGCGGGCCTGAGCCGGCGCCCAGTAACTGATTTCGTCGAAGAGCGTCGCACCCCGATTGTGCGCGCGCAGCACCGTGAACAGCCACCCTTCCAGCAAGGGTCCCTTTTCGTCGGCGCTGACCGCGTCCAGATGACGCCGGGCGGCCCGCACCAGGCCGGGATCAACCCAATAGAGTTTCGGGTGACTGCGCTCGCGTACTCGCAGCCGCGCCTCGTACGCCGGCAAGCGCGTGGCGACCAGCGTGTCTTCCAAGATGCCCAGATAGCCATCGATGGTCGTGCGCGACGTCGCCGAGTCGCGGGCCAGGCCAGACACGTTGACGGTCTGGCCGTGACACAGGGCGGCGACCGGCAGGAACCGCAGGAACGCGGGCAGGTTGCGGGCCAGCGCTTCGGCGCGGATTTCCTCGCGCAAGTAGAGCTGCACATACGCGTCGAGGGCGGCGCGCGGGTCGGCGGCCTGCCAGACGACCGGGATGCTGCCGAATCGCAAGACTCTGGCGAGATCGAAGTCGCGACCGAGTTCGTCCGGGACCAGCGGCCACATCGTTTCGAGCAATGCGCGCCCGGCCAGCAGGTTGCTGCTGGCCGTCTTCAGTCGTCGCGCGCTCGATCCCAGGAGCACAAACCGGCGCCGGGTGGATTCGATGGCACGATGCACTTCGTTCAGCAGCGCCGGGACGCGCTGAATCTCGTCGAGCACCACCACCTGTGAACGTGGCAAGGCCGCCAGTTCTGCCGCGAGCAGAGACGGGTCGGCGAGCAGGGCGTGGTGGCGCGACTCGTCGAGCAAATCGACGACATGCGCATCAGGGAAGGCGGCCCGGGTCCAGGTCGACTTGCCCGAGCCGCGGATCCCGAACAGGAAGAAGCTGCCGTCTGGGGGCGCGAGCAGCCTGTTGTAATTGCTCATATTACCGTCATTATAGCGTGCAAAATGACGGCGATAGTAGCAACAGCACGCAGCCGGCCAGAGACCACGCTAGAGCGCCTGCTATTGGCTCGCGAACGGATTGCGGATGCGGACGCCCCGCCACGCCTGGCCGTCGTTCAGGTCCTCGGTCCAGCAGACATCACATCCCGATTCCGCGGCCGCGTGAAGGATCATCGCGTCCCAGAAACTGACCTTGGCCTTCTTCGACACGGCGATCGCCGCCAATACGTCGTTCGCGGTGGGCGCAAAGACCTCCCAGGTTGACCACTCGCGGATCCGGTCCTCGGCTTCGGCCACAGGCAGTGCGCGGGGGAGTTTGCGAGTGACCGTCACATAGAACTCTTGCAGGACCTGGACACTGAGCTGTCCGGTGTCGCTGGTCCAGAGGCGCTCCAGTAGTTGTGCGGCGGCGACCTGTTTGGGACCGGCCGAGGAATCGAGGGCGTAGACCAGGATGTTGGCGTCGACGAATTCTCGGCGCGGCCTATCGCTCATGCAACTCGTCGCGCGTCCAGGTGCGGCGGCCCTTGGTGCCGAGCGAGCCTGCGGCGTTCATGGCCTGGACGGCGTGCTTGCGCGCGGTGGCGTAGCGGCGATCCTCTTCGGCCACGCGCGCCAGTGCCGCGGTGATCAGCGCCGAAATCGAGGTCTCGCGGTCGACAGCCACGCGCTTGATGCGCTTCAACAGGTCCCGGGGCAGGCTCAACGTGATGTTCTGGATGTCAGCCACGAGAACAAGGCTATCACGTAAACACGTGAATGACCGGCCTTCAGCACGGCCTGACTATCGTCTCACTGGCCCGGGCGTGATGGTTCGGAACCCCAGGTGATTGCTGCCCGTCGAGATGTCGCCCTTGCCCCGCGTGCCGACCAGGTAGCGCGAGCAGTACTGCGCCGTGCAGAGAAACGACCCGCCTCGCTGCACGCGCTTGGGCATGCCGGGCTCGGCCGGATCGAATGAGTCGCTCGGCCCTCGCGGGTTCACGGCAACCTGGTTCGACGCCGCCAGCGTCCCGTAGTAATCGGGACGATACCAATCGGCCACCCATTCCCAGACGTTGCCGGCCATGTCGTGCAGGCCGTAGGCATTGGCCGGAAAACGGCCCACCGGCGCCACGCCGGCGAATCCATCGAGGCCATCATCCTCGGTCGGAAACGCGCCGTGATGGATGTTGGCCTGATGCGCGCCGTGCGGGGCAAGGTCGTTACCCCATGTGTACAGATTGCCCGTCAACCCGCCACGGGCAGCGAACTCCCATTCGGCCTCGGTCGGCAGACGTCGGCCGGCCCAGGTCGCATACGCCTCGGCGTCCTCGAAGGCGACGTGCACGACCGGATGGCGTTGGCGGCCGCGCAAGTCGCTGTCAGGGCCGTCGGGGTGACGCCAATCGGCGCCCGCCGCGTAGCGCCACCATTGCCGGGCGTCATCGAGAGGGACGCGCCGATTGGGGGGCGTGAAGAGCGTGGACCCTGGAACCAGCAACTCGGGCGGAGCGCCGGGAAACGCCGCGGGATCCAGTGGCCGCTCGGCGATGGTCACATACCCCGTGGCCTTGACGAACTCGCCAAACCGATCGTTGGTGACCTCAGTCGCGTCGATCCAGAAGCCGTTGACCGCCACGCGGTGAATCGGCTGCGCGTCAAGCGTGATGCCGGGCCGATCGCACAAGGCCTCGGCCGCCTCCGCGCTTCCCATCGAGAACTCGCCTCTGCGGATCCAGACCATGCCGGCCGGCGCCGGCTCCGGCGCCGGGGCGTCGAAGGCCAGCGTCGGGGCGAACGTCGTCGCTGTTGGCGGGGTCGCAGTGGCGGGGCGGCACCCACCAGTGCCCAGGATTGCCGCGATGCCGGCGAATGCGATCGCGCCGGCACGGGAAGCTGTCACCGGGATACTCTACACGCGTCGGGAGACATGATGATGCGCATCCAGCACCGGCCTTTCGCGGCCTCCACGACCAGCGTGTCAGGTGATTCGAGCGTCAGCGTCCGCGTGACCTCAGTCGTGAAAGGCTCCCCGGGTATCGGCTAACAGTGTGGCCAGCTCCGCCTGCATGCGGTTGAGGAGGGGGCGCGCCGTCGGCGAGCCGATCAGGTTGTGCTCTTCGTACGGATCTGCCTCGAGGTCGTAGAGCTCGTTCATGTTGTCGAACTCGCGGTACTCGATGTATTTGTGCCGCGTGGTGCGTACGGCGGAGTAGCCCATGTTCTTGATGCGCGGGTACACCGTGTCGCTGAAGTACTCGATCAGGAATGACGAGCGCCACTCGCGCGTCTGATTCCTGAACACGGGCACGAGCGAGCGTCCCTGCAGGCCCGCCGCCGGAGTGACGCCGGCGAGATCGAGGAGCGTCGGCGCCGCGTCGAGGCTGAGCACCATCTCACCGGGCGTGGTGCCCGCCTTCACCACGCGCGGATATCGCACGAGCAGCGGAATCCGGATCGCCTCCTCATAGGCCAGGCGGCGCTCCTGGTTCAGGCCGTGTTCTCCGTAGAAGTAGCCGTGATCGCTCGTGAACACGACCACCGTGTTGTCGAGCTGACCGATCGAGGTGAGCGTCTCGAGGATCCGTCCGAGGCTGTCGTCGACGCCGAGCAACATCTCCGCCCGGCCACGCATCTCTTCGTCCGTGGTGGCGGTGGCGCGCCCAAGCGGAGGCAGGTCGCCGATCTGGCGCAAGAGGGCCGGCTTTCCGACGGGCGGCTTGAAGGCGTTCGCGCGCCGGGGCATGACACGGTCGGCGTAGCGACCGCGATGGCGCTCGGCGGCCACGAATCCGCCGGGCTGGCCGGGTACGGGCCCGGTGCTGCCGTCATCGCGCTGGATGATGTTCGGGTGGATGGCCTTGTGGGCGAGGTAGACGAGAAACGGCCCGCCCCTCGAGCGCTGGATGAAGCGCTCGACGTAGCCGGTGAGGATGTCGGTCGTGTACCCCGTCGCGCGCTCGCGCGTGCCATCCACGTTGAGCCGTGGATCGATCGCCTCGCCCTGCCCCTGCATGGCCACCCAGTGGCTGAAGCCGGGACGTGGGCTGTCGTCGTTGCCCATGTGCCACTTGCCAAAGAACGCCGTCTGATAGCCGGCCTGCTGCAGCGTTCGCGGGAATGTCGGCAGTTGGTGACTGGACCGCGCCGTGTTGTCGATGATGCCGTTGGTGTGTGCGTACTGGCCGGTGAGAAAGCTGGCGCGGCTTGGCGAGCACAGCGGCGTGGTGGCGAAGGCGTTCAGGAACCGCGCGCCTTCCCGTGCGAGACGGTCGATCTGCGGCGTCTCGATGAACGGATGCCCCGCCGCCCGGATTTCATCCCATCGCATGTCGTCGACGAGCACGAACACGATGTTGGGCCGGGCCGGTTGCGCGGCGCTGCGATGCGACCAGGCGGGCATGGCGGCCAGGGCGAGCGCGCAAAGCCACAGCCGTAGCGACGTGTTGGTGCTCATGATGTGCCTGGCCTCCTGAATGTCATGAATAGATGGTCGGGATGGTACACCGGACCGCCGTGGCCGACAGCGTTTCATTCCGCGGCGGTACCGCCTCAGGTCCGAAGCCTCCACCCTGATCCATCGCGATGGCGCCGTCCGCCGAAGTCGTTGCCATCTACAAGTCCAGAAAGTCCCGGAGAGCGCGCCGCACTTCGTCGCACAGTGCCTCCGGCAGCGGCCCGAGGTCGCGACGAAACAGCGAGTTGTCCCACGCGAGGATCTGGTCGATCAGGAGATCGCTGTCCTGCGTCAAACCACAGGTACCCTCGGGCACCCGCACGCGCAGCGGAAACGCGTCGTCGGTCAACCGGCTGCTGATGGGCAGCACCACCGTGCTGTCGAGGCCGGCGGCGGCGAACTCTCCAGGCTGAATGGCCAAGCACGGTCGCTGCTTGCCGGGTTTGCTGCCGACGCGCGGATTGAGGTCGACCACGTAGACGTGCCACCGGCGGGGCATGGTCACCGGCGTGTGAGGCGGGAATGCGTGCGGAACTCGGCGTTGACGCGCCGACTCGTCTGGGCGGCGCGGCGCGCGGCACGCTGCCACTGCACCACGCGCTCCCGCCGGGCCGCATCCTGCTCCAGCAGCTGTAGCGCCGCGCGGACGACGCCGATTTTCGTGGGCAGGCCGAGCCGCGCCTTGAGCGCGTCGATGCGCGTGTCGTCGACCGCCTGAATCATCAAGGGTTTGCCCATGGATGTACCTGCAAGTGTACTCGTTAATATATCACGTACGAAATCCTCGATGCCATCGGCGCCGGCGGGATGGGTGAGGTGTATCGCGCGACGGACACGAACCTGAAGCGCCAGGTCGCTATCAAGGTGCTGCCCGCGTCGGTGGCCGGTGATACCGACCGGCTGGCACGGTTCCAGCGTGAAGCGGAAGTCCTGGCCGCCCTGAACCATCCGAACATCGCGCACATTCACGGCCTTGAAAAGACCGACGGCACCATCGCACTGGTGATGGAACTGGTCGAAGGGCCGACGACGGGTTGCTGGTGTTTGGTCAGGTCAGTGGCGGACTGTTTGCGATCCCTGTGAGCGGCGGCGTTGCCAAGCCCTTTCTTGACCAGGAGGTCAAGGTGCCTGCGGAGGCCAACGCCAACGCACACGATGTCTCAACGTCCCCGGACGGGAAATTCATCGCGATGGATGCGATTCCGGGCTCGACCGGCGAAGACATCCTCGTGGCTCCGCTGGACGGCCGATGGTTGTCCTTCGTCTCCGACGAATCGGGCCGTCGCGAAGTGTACGTGCGCGCGTTTCCGGGTCCAGGCGGGCCAGCCTCGGGGTTCGATCGGATTGCCGGCCTCTCGCGTGAACCGCTGGCGTAGCCTGACCGACTGGACAGCTGCGCGGGGTCGAGCAAAGTCAGCAGGAGAGCGCCGCGTGCGCAGCGTCGGCCTGTTCGTGGGCGTGGTAGGAACTGCGGACCAGCGGGCCGGCTTCGACGTGCGCGAACCCGAGGCCGAGTGCGATGCGCTTGAGCTCGCGGAACTCATCCGGGTGGTAGTAGCGCGTCATCACCGCGTGGTCGTTCGAGGGGCGGAGGTACTGCCCCAGCGTCAGAATTGAGACGCCGACATCGCGCAGGTCCTTGAAAACCTGGACCACTTCCTCGTTAAGCACGAAGACATCAAGGGCTTCATGCCGGCGATGACGATGCCCTACAAGGTGAAGGACGTCGCCCTGCTCAACGTCAGCCGCGAGCGGCGGTCGCGACCCTTCGAAGGAGTCTAAGCCATCTGCCGCTCGTCGGCTGCAGCGGCTTAGCTGGCCTTCTGTAACGCGAGAATTCGCCTTCTGACGGCCTGGGGCAGATTGACGAACGCAAATTGCTGTTTGGCAAACAGGTAATCTTCCCCGCTTTCGTCGATCACGCGAAGCAGGTCGTCCTTGGCCGCACGCGCGTCCGGCAGAATGCGATAGACCTTGCCCAAAATCAGCGAGGCCTCATTTCCCGCGTTGTCGAGGCAAAGCGCAAACTGTCTCGTCACTCGTTTCATGATGCGTCCAGATAGGCCTTGATCTTGAAATCACGCTTGCCGACTCCGTGAGCCTCGTACCAATGTAGCTCGACGCGACTTAGCTTGCCATTGGCCAACCGAACCGTCGCAACACCCTTACGCTTGCGCCATCGCCCGCGACCATGGACTTTCCGAAGAAATCCGCGAATCTTGACGCCGGTGCCGGTCGCAATGGTCTCAACTTGTTCGATTTCGCCGACGATCTCGAACGACACAGTTGGATTCTGGTTGAGAACCTACAAATCGGCAAGTCCGTCTAGACATCGTCAACGGTTTGGCGCTCAGCCGCGAGCCGTGCGGGAACGCGGTTTCGACTTGTTGGGCCGTGATGTCGCATCAACCCAGCTCGAGCACCGCGGCCTCGTCCTGCTCACTGAATCGGACAATGTCCTCGTAGCGGTTACGCGGCAGGCGCGCGACATCGGCTGTTCGACAGTTGCCCAGGCGAACCCACATGAACTTCGGTGGCGCGCCGCGCAGGACCGCTAAGCGGTGAAAGTCCCCGTCCTTGCTGACGATCAGGCGGCCGGCGTGCTCAACGTGCGTCGTTCGCGCTCGGCAGCATAAGCGAGGCACGCCCGGATGTCATCGCTCGAGAGCTGCGGGAAATCTCCCAGAATTTCGGCCTCTGACATGCCGCCAGCGAGGTAGCCGAGTACGTCCCCTACCGAGATGCGAGTCCCACGAACACACGGCTTCCCGAACCCGATGTTGGGATCCACCCCGATTCGTTCTAGCAGATTCATTCCCGCAGTCTACGGCAGTCTGGGCTTGTCGCAAAGCGCCGTCCGTCGGCCCAACGGCCGGCGCGTGAGCCGCGGCGGCACGATGCCGCGCATTTTGCCACAGAACGCTCGCCGCCGACGGCTCCACGCGCTTGTTAGGCGGCACGTCGAGTGCTAGGCTGACCCCATGACGATCACGGCCCGGGTGCATGCTGGCAGATTGGTGGTAAACGAACCCACAAGTTTGCCCGAAGGCACCGAAGTGGAACTGCTACCACTCGACCCCGGAGATTGGCTCGATGACGACGACCGCGCGGCGTTGCACGCGGCGTTGGCCCAGTCGGAGGCCGATGTGAAGGCCGGCCGATTGATAGACGCAGCCGATGTGTTGAAGGGACTTCGCGGGCGGTGAATGAGCGGCGCGTCCGCTTCACCGAGACCGCCAGTGATCAGGTCGACCACGAACGGATCTGGTGGCTGGCGAACCGCGACTATCAGGAGTTGTTCGCGACCGAACTCGAGAATGCTCTCCACATCGCCGCAGTCCTGCCTGGGGCTGGCACCCCATACCCGCGAACCGACGTCGGGGGTCTGCGACGAGTCTACCTTCGTAAACTGGCCTGCCACTTGTACTACACGTTTGATGACCGCGAAGTGATTGTTCGCGCCCTGTGGGGTGCCCGGCGCGAGCGTGGTCCAGTGCTCTGACAAAGTGAACTTCGGTGCCCGCCTAGACGGCCAGCGCTCACCCGCAGCCGCTCACGCTTCCCGCGGCCGTCGGGTGCAGCGCGTGTTAGCCCGCGTGTCGTCAGGCCGCAAACGGAATATTTTCGAGCTCAACCGACGCGTCCACTCCCGAGAGCAATGCCTCGACCTTCGCGAACACGGCGTCCGCGATGAGGTACTCAATGCAGGCCTCGCACTGCTCGACTGGGAGGTCTTTCAGGATGACGATCGTTCGCTCACTCACCTTGAATGGCCGATCAGTAATCGACGCGCGCAAGGCGCTGCCGCACACTCGGCATTTCATTTCGGCTCCTTCCTCGACTTCAGATCCGATTCCCATTCGTCAGCATTCGGGCGGTACGCAGTCACGATTCGCACGTTGTCGCCATCGACGTCGACTCCGAAGAGCACGTGGAATGGGCTGCCCGCTGACGTGGCCCAAACGAGGTAGCTCGGAAGATCCTTGTCCTCGGGGTACGACTCAATGATCTCATAGCTCTCGGTCGCCGCGAAGAGTTCGTCGCGCGAAATGTGGCGTCCAGCCAGCCGCATGTTCACCCGGAACGAAGCAACTCCGTCGCGAACGAATGACGAAATATGTGACACCCAACTTGTTTGGTCAAGCCTGCCTGACGGGCCACCACCGCAACCGCTCGCTGAACCACCGATTCGTGGACGTGACACCTGGACGCGGTCGCCACCGCGGATCACGACAGAGACGCGCGGCCGGAAACACAAACTGCCATCCCCATGCAGTCGCCGCGTTCGGGTACTTTCGGTCCAGGGCAAATGGCAGTGCCACCCGCCCGAACCCGCGCGCCAGATCACGCTCGTGCTGCCTTTTCACCTCCCCCCAAGGTGGGCCCGGAACCGCTCGTCAATCCGGGTCGGCAGCATCGTCCGCCGATCCTTCTGGCCCTTGCCACGCCGGACGAGAATCTCATGACGCTCGAAGTCGAGGTCTTTCACCCGGCCCCATACAGCAACGCCACCACCAGCCACATCACGCCCGGCACGTGGCTCAGGACCTGGCTCACTTCCGCTACGCTCAGCACGACCGGAATGCGATGCGGCATCTTGCCTCGCGCCGCCGGCTCGATCGGACCGAGGTCGATATGCAGGACATGCCTGTATAAGAACAGCAGGGCGCTCAACGCCTGGTTCTGCGTCGACGCGCTGACATGCTGACTGGTCGCAACCCACGACAGCTGCGTTGGCCCCACCCTGCCAAAGTGCCCGGCCGCTAGCCAAGTCGGCGGTTCCCTCACCCGAGCGTCGGCGTCTGCCTCTGGTAGGATCATCGCCATGCCTCGTCGCCCTCATGTCGCTGTGCTCGCGGCCTTTTTCTGTGTTGCCGGTTGCACGCTCAAGCAGGAGCCGGAAGCTCGCACCTACGAGCTCCAGGGACAGGTGCTCGCCGTCAGGCCCGAGACCAACGAGATTCTCGTCACGCACGAGGACATCAAGGGCTTCATGCCGGCGATGACCATGCCCTACAAGGTGAAGGATGTGGCGTTGCTAAACGACCGCGCGCCCGGGGATCTGATCACCGCCACCCTGCATGTGGACCCCGAACTGGCGTGGTTGTCGGCGATCACCAAGACCGGCTCCGCGCCGATTCCGGACGATGCCGTCACAAAGATTCCCGCAGCCGCCGGCGTGAGCCTGCTCAAGCCGGGCGACGAAGTGCCGGCGACGTCGCTAATCGATCAAGACGACACACCGCTGGCCTTGACCGATTGGCGCGGGTCAGCAGTCGTCGTCACGTTCATCTACACGCGCTGCCCGCTGCTCCAGTTCTGCCCGCTGATGGATCGGCGTTTCGCCGAGATTCAATCGCTGGCCGCCGCCGACCCGGCCCTGCGGGGCAAGGTGCGATTGCTGTCGATCAGTTTCGATCCCGCGACCGACCGCGCCGCTGCCTTGCGCACGCATGCCGCGAAGGCCGGCGCCGATGCCGCCGTGTGGCGGTTCGCCACTGCCGAAGAAACGGTCGTCGATCGCCTGGCGGCCACGTTCGGAGTGAACGTGATCCGCGAGAAAGACGGCACCATCACCCACAACCTGCGGACCGCCGTGATCGATTCGCGCGGCCGGATCGTCGTCATCCACGACAGCAACGCGTGGTCCGCTTCGTCCATAGCCGATGAGCTCACAGCAGCGGTTCTCGCGCGCTGAACGCGCCCTGAACGCGCGGCTCAACACCCCGGCGAAGGTGCAGCGGTGGTTGAACGCGCTGCCGTACAACACGGAGAAAGGCGGCGAGACCCAACACAGCTTCCGTCCGGTCGTGAAGCTGCGCACGGCGCACTGCATGGAAGCGGCGCTGTTTGCGGCGGTGGTGCTCGAGCAGCACGGCTTCCCTCCCCTGGTGATGAGCCTTGAATCGCAGGACTGGCTCGACCACGTCATCTTCGTCTACCAGGTGAAAGGCCGATGGGGATCGGTGGCGCGGTCGCGCGACCCGGGACTGCACGGTCGTAAGCCGATGTTCCGTTCACCGCGGGCACTGGCGCGAAGCTACATGGATCCGTACGTCGACGACACGGGCCGTATGAAGGGGTTTGGTGTCGCCAACCTCGCGAAAGCGATGGGCCACTATGACTGGCGATTCTCGGAGAGGAGCGTCTGGAAGGTCGAGCAGATGCTGATCGACCTGCCGCACAAGAAGTTGAAGAGTTCGACGCCGCGCTACCGGCAGTTGCTGCGCAAATACCGCGCCTACCGCAAGGCCAACAACGATCGGAAGCCGATCTACTACCGCGGGCGGGAGAAGTGGGTCCCAATTCCCAGGGAGTTCAGGTAGGCTGTTGGCATGGCGAAGCTCACGAGCGAACGCGAACTGCCCTGTCCTTGCTGTGGCGCGGTGCTGACCATCGACCTCAACCTGGGCCGTATCGTGAGCCATGAGTCGCCGGCCAATCCCGATCGGCCGGAACTGGACAACGCGCACAGAATCCTCGCCGACCAGGCGGCGCGACGCGATGCGCTGTTCGAGCAGTCCTTCAACAACGAGAAGAACAAGGGCGACGCGCTCGCGAAGCGCTTCGAAGAGGCGCTCAAGGAAGCCAAGAAGGAACCGGTGTCGAAGCCCATCCGCGGATTCGATCTCGACTGATGCCGCCCGAAGCACCCACGCGAACACGAACGGTACGGATTGCCACCTACAACATCCATCGCGGCCGTGGCCTTGATGGTCGCACGCGCCTGGAGCGCATTGCCGGTGTCCTCGCCGCCATCGACGCCGACATCGTCGCACTGCAGGAAGTGGTGGGCGCCAGCCCGCTGAAGCCCGGACAGGCGGCGGAACTGGGCGCGGCGCTCGGCATGGGCTGGGTCATGGCCCCGACTCGCCATCTCCGCACGGCGCTCTTCGGTAACGTGGTCCTCACCCGATTTCCCGTGCGGCATCACGTCCAGTACGACCTCACCTGGAAGACCTGCGAGCACCGCGGCGTCCAGCGCGTGGATGTCGGCATCGAAGACGACACGCTGCATTTCTACAACGTGCACCTCGGCACCTCGTTGATGGAGCGCCGACACCAGGCGGCGCGGCTCGCCACCCTCGTGCACGATCGCCGCGTGATGGGGCCGAAGATTATCCTCGGCGACTTCAACGAGTGGGCGCGCGGCATTGCCAAGGACGTGCTCGCGGAGCGGCTGCAGAGCATCGACCTCAGCCAGCACCTCAGTCGCAAGCGCACCTATCCCGGCTTCTTCCCCATCTTCCACCTCGATCACATCTACTACGAGGGCAAGGTCGAGGTGCTGAAGGTCACGCTGCCGCGCGACCGCATGGCCCTGATGGCGTCGGACCACCTGCCGCTGGTCGCGGACTTGCGGATCGGCTTCGACTGAATGAGGGCTTGAGGGCTTGGTCGCAAGCCGCAAGCCGCAAGTCACTCCTTGATAGGCGAGATCCAAGTGATATCAGATTGGAATCGTCAAGGAGGACCCCTGTCCATGATTCGCGAACGCGCCCACCCGTTCCTCGCCAAGAGATAATAGTGTCGCTGCGCGTCCACAACTTCGAAAGCGGGCACCATCGAGTTCGTCCTGCGCCGGGCCGTCCAGCAGTCGGGGCGCATCAAGGAGGGCGGCGACGCGTCCAACCCTCCGAAGTCCTGATTCCGCCCGTCGAGCCTGATTCGATCGACGACTTGTCTGCGTTGCGCATCGAGCGTGAACCCTTGACCACCGGCGGCGCCGGTGGCGGCGCCTGGTATTGGCTGAATCGCGAGCGGCCAGTCGAGGTCGAGGTCGTCGCGGTCACCGAACGAGCGGCCGGCACACAGGCATCGGTGCTGAACGCATCGGGCTACGTCACAGCGCGGCGCCGCGCGACCGTGTCGTCGAAGGTGACCGGCAAGATCATCGAAATGAATGTGGAAGAAGGCATGGCGGTGCGCGAAGGCCAGGTGCTGGCGCGCGCGCAGTTGGAAGCGACGCGGCAGGCGGTTCCCGAAATCGAGGTCCGGCTCGCCGAAGCCCGCATCAACTTGCGGCGGCAGGAACAGCTGATGAAAGACGGGCTGACGACCCCGTCGGCCATCGACCAGGGACAGGCCGAAGTGAACTCGCTGCTCGCGCGCATCAGCTCGACCCGCGAGCAGATCAAGGTGGCGCAGAGCCAGGTGGCGCTGTCGAAGGATGCCCAGCCGGGCGAAATGGTGTCGCCAGTCTCTGCAGGCGGCGGTTTCACGCGCACCGGCATCAGCACGATCGTCGACATGCGATCGCTCGAGATCGAAGTCGACGTCAACGAGAGTGAAGTCATGCCAGCCGTCGGCCGGCACCATTGACGTCGGCGGCACCAACATCGCCAGCCTGTCGGGCAGCCAGCTGTCGCGCTGGCGCTCGCACCACATCGGCTTCGTGTTCCAGTCGTACGACCTGCTGCCCGTGCTCACCGCCGAGCGCAACGTCGACTTGCCGCTGCTGCTGACCAAGCTGTCGATCGCTGCGGGCTTCACCGCGGCGATGCAGAACTCGGGCTCGCCGTCGCGCGCCATCGTCATGCGCAGCGGCGCCGACAGCGAAATGACCAGCGGCCTGTCGGCCACCGAGGTCGACGTGATCGAGCAGGCGCCGGGGCTGCGACGCGACGGCCAGGTGCCCGTCGCGTCGGCCGAGTACTACGCGCAACAGTCACGCGCGCTCGGCTTCAACGCCACGTCCGTGGTCGTCTCCGTGCTGGCTGAATCGCTCGCGCTCGCCGCCATTGGCGGCGCCCTCGGTGGCGTCGGCGCGGATCTCGCTTTCAACGGCTACCAGACCTCGACCATGAACTTCTCCACCTTCAGCCAGGTGGCGTTCGCCTTCCAGGTGACACCGCGGTTACTGGTCATGGGGTTGATTTATGCCCTGGCGATGGGGCTCGTTGGCGGGTTGTTCCCGGCGGTCCGCGCCGCGCGCCTGCCGATTCCCGCCGCGCTGCGCGAACTATAGACCGACCTCGGGCGCCGCTGGCGCCCGAGCCGCGGCTTCTCAGGAAACACGATCCCGGACGTTAGTTCTCTTCTTCGAACTCTTCCTCGCCCGGAGGGCCGAGGCGCGTTGACGGACGCAACGCTTCGCGATAGTCGTACAACGGCAGGCCCGACACGTGGCTCGGGTTCACGCAGCCCGTGGACTTGGTCTCAAGCATGACGAGGACCGGGCTGCCCGTGGAACCCTCGCGAAACCCGAGCTGGCACCCGCAAGCGAGACGAGCGTGCGCGAATCCCTTCAACATGATGTGTGGATCTTACATCAACGCGGCGATTTCTTTTTCGAAGACGGCCTTGGGCGCAATGCCCAGGTGCTTGCGGCAGACCCTGCCATCGTTGCTGATCAGAAACGACGCGGGAATCCCCCAGATCGGCCCGTAGGCCTCCTGCACATCCTCGCGCCCCTCGAGCAGCAGCATGGGGTAGTTCACCTTGTACTCGGTGGCGAAGGCCCTGGCCTTGTCGGCGGGATCGTCAACCGAGAGGCCGACGATCACGAGATCGTCCTTGTACTTGTCCTGCAACTCGACGAAGCCGGGAATCTCCACCTTGCACGGGCCGCACCAGGTCGCCCAGAAGTTCAGCAACACGACCTTCCCCTTATAGATCGACAGCGGCACGTCCTTGCCGTCGAGATCCTTTATGGTGAAGTTGAAGTTGGCGGGCTTGGCGTTGGCCATACACGCGCCGGTCTCGGCTGAGGCCCCGCTGTCGTGCGACGCCGCGGGCGTCACCTCTGCGGCCAGCGTGGCGACCGGGTCGGAGGTCGGCCTGGACTGCCACACGAACGGAATGCTGATGCCAAGCAGCGCGACTGCAGTGGCGCCGGCCGCAATCATGCGCATCTTCGATCCGCCGGCCGACGCACCCGCGGGAGAACCTGCCTGAACACCATCGGCCGGAGCGGGCGGAGCGGCCGGAGCGTTGTCGAGAGACGCGTCGTGGTGTTCCATGCCGCTATCTTGCCTCATTCCGCGGGTAGGACGCTAGAGAGTGGATGCGGCCTCGGGAAGCCGACTGCGTCCCTAACGTCTTCAACTACACGGAGATCGAACCGCGTGTCGAAGAGCGTCGCCGGGTCGACTGGCGGCGTTCTGGGCCGCCGCTCTAAAACTAGAACGAGAACGAGTCACTTCGCGGCTCTCAGCGAAAGATCAGGAAGTGCTGACGCGGCAGGAAGTCGTGCTTCGCGGCGAGGGCGTAGCCGGCCTGCTTCATCTCCGCCTCGATCTGTTCGACCGTGAACCGGAACTCAACCGGTGGCCCTTCCGGGGAATCCTTCCTGAAGTCGACAATCGCAATGCGCCCTGACGGCGTCAGCGATTGCTTGAGCCGGCGGAAATAGGCCACGCGATCGCCAAGGTGGTGATACGTATTGACGATCAGCACGACGTCGACGGGCTTGGGCAGATTGGGGCTGGTCGTCCCGGCCAGCACGGCGACGACGTTGCCCAGTGTCTCGGCCGCCGCCCGCTGCGCGAGATGCGCCAGCATCGCCGGTTCGATGTCGGCGGAGTACACCGTCAGCGCGGGCGATACCTTCGCCAATCGCACGCTGAAGTAGCCGGTGCCGGCGCCGATGTCAGCCACTGACATCCCGCCCTTCAGTGCGAGCGCGTCGATCACCTTCGCTGGCATCTGCCACGCGTCGCGCGCCGGATCGTCGAACGACTTCGCGAATTTGGCGGGATCGTCAAACCGGTGCTGCATGTGGTCCGGCTTGGTGCTCGGTTGATGCTGCTGGCCTTGCAGCGGAAACGCCAGGCCGGCACACAGCGCCAGCGCGGCCGCCCAGGTTGTCTGTCGATTGCCCATCGCTTGCCTCTCCTTATGTTCTTCAGCCAACAACGTGCGAAGGTTCGCGCCGACCCGTTCGCGTCAAAGGTACCACGAGGCGACCGGCCCTGAGCCCGCTATTGAAGCGCGGTCGCGATGGCAGCCCGCAAAGGCTCGTAGCCAATCTGCGCCAGGGAGCGGCCGTTGACGAAGAAGGTTGGCGTCCGCGTCACGCCCAACGCCGCGCCATCGTCGGCGTCCTGCCTGATGCGGCGCTCGGTTTCGGCGTTGGTGGTGGCGGCGCCCAGCCGCTGCGGGTCGAGGCCAAGATCGCGCGCATACACCGCCAGCAGGTCGGGCCTCGGCCGGTCGTGACTCGCCCACTCGGGCTGTCGCGCGAAGAACACATCCATCAGGTCCCAGTATTTGTCGTCCGCTCGTGCGGCTTCGAGCAGGCTCGCCGCGTACACCGAGTTGGCGTGCAAGGGCAGATAGCGGACCACCAGCCGCAGACGACCCTCGAACTCCCGTAGCAGTTGCTTGACGATGGGGTGCATGGCGCCGCAGGCTTCGCACTCGGGGTCGAGGAACTCGACGAGGGTGACGGGCGCCGTGGCCGGACCGAGCGTCGGGCTGTGAGGGCGGATCAGGCGATCGGCGCCCTCGACGGCGGCCTGTTGCACCTGGGTGGTCTCCTGCTGCCGGTACCAGTTCGCGCCAAGCGCGAACGCGGCCACCAGCCCTACGACAATGGCGCCCAACAGATACTTGTCGTTCTTCATCGGACTCGGCCTCGCATGCGTTGATGGAAGTTGAACAGGCTGACCGCCAGAATGACGAATGCGGTCAGGGACAACAGGGGGATGGTGATGACCCCGAGCCACTCGATCTGGCGGC
The DNA here is from genome assembly GCA_038919385.1 of Vicinamibacterales bacterium. GTDB lineage: Bacteria > Acidobacteriota > Vicinamibacteria > Vicinamibacterales > UBA2999 > 12-FULL-67-14b. The sequence goes on from JBCKZH010000030.1 coordinate 18,492, forward strand.
TGGTGCACGACACGCCGGTCGTGCACGGGGTGATGCTCTCGGGAATCAGGTGGTAATACAGCAGGTTGTGGTACACCGCCACTGCCAGTCCCCCCGCCACCAGGGGCCCGGCGTACCGGGCGACGCCCGCGTCGCGCGACATGAGACCGATGGTCGAGACGATCACCAACGGGTACATGAAGATCCGCTGGTACCAGCAGAGCACGCACGGCGGAAGCCGCATCACCTCGCTGAAGAACAGGCTCCCGAGTGTCGCCACCAGACTCACCAGCCACACCACGAACAAGAGACGCCACGCCGGGTCGTTTGCAGCCGACGGCAGGGGCCCCGCTTTGTCTCGTTCCACCACGTTACCCAGGGAGCTTACAACACAACCGCGGCCGGTCTCGGCCGTGCGGCACTATTGACACAGGACATCGTGCTCATCATGCGCGGTGCGGGCGAAAAGATCGTCAACCGATCGATGCGCATGGGACGCTTCGAGTCCACGTCCATGCGGACGCGGAGCACGTCCTTGTCGGGCGTGTAGCCGGCGGATCCGAAGAGCGCGGTCTTGTCGTCCGGGTTGAATTCCTTCTGCGCCGGCCAAGTGGAGAAGCTGAGCGTCCACGCGCCACACCGGGGCGGCGGCGTTCACGAACTTGCCGTAGTCCGCGCCGGTTCCGAAAATATTGGCGCGCTGGCGGAGCATCGGGCGGTTGTCGGTGACCGCCATCCACTTGCCGCCTACGGATACGTGTACGGCGCCTGCAACCCGAGCGGAATCCCCAGCGCCCAGAAGCCCAGCAGGAACAGCGTCCAGAGCACGATGAACGTTACCGAGAACGGCAGCATCATCGACGCCACCGTGCCGATGCCGGCGCCCCGCACGTAGCGTTGACAGAACACCACGACCAGCGGGAAGTACGGCATCAGGGGCGTGATGATGTTGGTGCTCGAGTCGCCGATGCGGTAGGCCGCCTGCGTCAGCTCCGGCGACAGCCCCACCTGCATCAGCATCGGCACGAAGATCGGCGCGAGCAGCGCCCACTTCGCCGACGCCGATCCAATCAGCAGGTTCACCGACGCCGTGACGAGGATGATGCCAACGATCGTCACCTGCCCGGGCATCGCGAGCGCCTGCAGCAGCGTCGCGCCCTTGAGCGCGACCAGCGCCCCGAGATTCGACCGCCCGAACTCCGACGTGAACAGCGCCGCGAAGAACGCCATGACGACGTAGTAGCCCATGAGGCTCATGGCTTTGGTCATGCCGGCGACGATGTCGCGGTGCGATTTGACCGTGCCCGCCGCATAGCCGTACGCGATCGACGGCAACAGGAACAGCAGGAAGATCAGCGGCACGATCGACCGCATGATGGGCGCCGTGAACGCCGTCAGCGCGCCCTCGGGCGAGCGCAGCGGCGACCACGCCGGCCAGGCGGCGGCCACGAGCGCGGCAATCAGCAGCAGCATGGCGCCGGCGCCGGCGGCAAGGCCGCGTGACTCCTGGGGCGTCAGCCGCTCGAGCGCCGGCATGTTCGCCGTGTCGCCGTCCACACGCGTGCCCGCGAGCCGCGGCTCGACGATGCGATCGGTGAGAAACCATCCAAGGCCGACGATGAGCAGCGTCGAGGCGCTCATGAAGAACCAGTTGCTCAGCGGGTTGACCAGCCGCGCCGGGTCGATGAGCTGCGCGCCCGCCTGCGTGAAGCCCTGCAGGAGCGGATCGATGCCCGACGGAATGAAATTGGCGCTGAAGCCGCCCGACACGCCCGCGAACGCCGCGGCGATGCCCGCCAGCGGATGCCGTCCCGCGGTGTAGAAAATGACGCCGCCGAGCGGAATCACAAGCACGTAGCCGGCATCCGTCGCCGTGTGGCTGAGGCACGCCACGAGAATCAGCATCGGCGTGAGCAGCTCTCGCGGCGTGCGGTTGAGCATCCACTTGAGCCCGGCGTTGAGGAAGCCCACCGACTCGGCCACGCCCACGCCCAGCATCGCCACCAGCACGACACCCAGCGGCGGGAAGTTGACGAACACGCTGACCATCGTCGCGAGGAAGGTGGCGAGCGCCGTGCCGGTGAGGAGGTTGATGACGCGGATCGGCTGGCCGTTGCGCGGGTCGATCTCGCTGAACTGCACCGGCGCCAGCAGCGCGCTGAAGGCCCAGACGAGCAGCAGCACGATCAGGAAGAGCACGGCCGGATCGGGCAGCGTGTTGCCCGACTTCTCGACGACGTTGAGGAAGCGGTCGAGCAGCCGCGGCGGCCGGGCCAGATCGGGATTCGATTGCACGCTCACAGGCACCTCACCAGGTGACGCCAGGGGCAGGTCTGGCGGGGCTAGTGTAGCCGAAGTCGCGGCGACATGGGCGCCTGCGGGCCGCGCGCGCGGCGCAGCATGGTTCTTGCACCACCTGGCGCCGGAGCTCAACCATGCGGCCGACACTCCCCCGTTATTACGACGGGGCGCCCGACGACAGCTACGCCGCGCTGCGCGAGGCAGGAACGCTCAACGTCCTGGTCGCGGGCGATCGTGTCGTGTTGTTCCACCAGCACGACGGCTACTGCGGTGTCACCGGCGACGACAATCTGTTCGTCACGGCCGCGCAATTCGATGTCGATGACGACCGAACCCCGGCCCCCGGCCGCCGGAACACCGACCGGACATTCGCACTGACGTTCGGTTATCGGTTCTGACGTTACATCGAGAGCCGAACGCTGACAGCCGACAGCGCGGGCTTATGTGCGTGCGGCGAACGGGTTCTCGTCGGCGCTCGGACCGTAGATCGACGGGACCGGCACGTCGAGCAGGCGGAGGTACACCGACAACTGCCCGCGATGATGGATCCAGTGGTTCATGACGACCGCGCGGACCAGGGCCGCTTTCGGCATCGTCATCAACGTGTTGTCGCCGGCCTTCAACGACCACATGCCCTGGAGCCCCTCGTCGCCGAGCTTGCCGAGGATGTCCTTGGTCGTGGTCACGCTCCGATCGTGCGCGGCGAGAATCTCCTCGGTGGACGCGGGGGTCGGCGACGGGTCGCCCTTGAACTGCGTGACGTCCTGCGCCGCCCAGCCGCAGATGACGCCGGGGCTCGCCGCCACGTGCAGCGCGAGGACGCCGAGCGACATCGACTTCGGATGCGGTTGCCACGCGAGCTTGTCGGACGGGACGCGCTCGAGGACGCGCCGGGTCGTCCCCGCTTCGTTCTCGAATTCCTGAAGGAGCGCGGTGATCATGGACATCGTTCTTTCTCCTGGTCGATGGCTGGGGAGAGGATTCTATGACGGTTTGGGCCATTCCGAGAAACGGATTGAAGAACTCTTGCGCGGGGCTCAGCCGCGCGCGTCCAGCAAGGCTCGGTCGAGCAGGTCGCTGACGCCGAGCACAGCCGACCATCGGCGCAGGTACCCGCGATCGGCTCAAGCGCGAGTACGCTCGCTTTGCTTTTTCCCAGATCGATACTCTTTGGGTGTTCTTGCCAGGGCCGGACCCCCATAACGCCAATGCAGATCCCGACGGATTTCCCCATCCAGAAGCGTGGTTTCTGGATGGGTCCCTAGGCGCGCCAACCCTGCCATGGTCCCCGCTTCGGCCACCAGCATGTGGGTGCGACCGCCTTGCGTCCAGACGACTTCGACGAGACCGAGCACGCTCAGTTCGGCGGCCGGCCGTTCCAGGCCAGGCATGATGAACGGCAACACGGGTCGGCCGTCGGCCAGAAAACATGCAGAATCCGGGCTGACTCCTGACCAACCCCCCGGGGGAGCCCGAATATTCCCGGCAGGCGGTGCGACGGGGATGTGAACGGCATCCCTGCGGCGTTGCGTCCCAAGGATAGGACGAAGCGCGACGGATCGAATTTTGCTCTGCGGGACGCCGAGCGGCCACTTGATTGCGGCCATCGTCCGAGGATTCGGTAAGATGCACCAAGGAGAGACTATGCGCACCCCGCAGCGGAACGCCTTGACGCCATTGGCCCTGGCCCTGTTTTCAATGCTGGCAGCCGCCACCGTGGCGCCCGCCGTGGCGGAGGCACAAACCGGCTACGTCCCGTACTTCGGCAAGAACCAGATCCGCTACGACAACTTCAACTGGCACACCTACCAGACCGAGCACTTCGAGATTTACTACTACCCCGCGATTGAGCCGCACCTCGAACGCATAGCCGGCTACGCCGAAAGCGCGTACCAGCACGTCAGCTCGGAGCTGAAGCACGACCTGTCGATGAAGCTACCGTTGATCCTGTTCTCGACCGCCAGTGAGTTCTGGCAGCAGAACGTGATTCCGGGCGCGGCGCAGGAAGGCGTCGGCGCGTTCGCGGAACCGGGCCGCTACCGCATGGTGATGCCGATCGACGAACCGCCCGATCTGCTCTATCGCCTGATCGTCCACGAGCTCACCCACCAGTTCCAATTCGACATCATTCCGACCGGCCTGATCCGCCGCAACATGCCGCTCTGGACCATGGAGGGCATGGCGGACTACATGACCGGCTACTGGCGCCCGCTCGACATGATGACCGTGCGCGATGCCGCGGTGTCGGACATCGTGCCGAAGATGAGCGAGATGCAGGACTACGGCGGCTTCAGCAATCCGCGCCTCATCTACAACCTCGGCCACGCCGCCTTCGAGTTCATCGAATCGAAGTGGGGTAAGGAAGGCGTGCGCGCCTACGTCTTCGCCCTCCGCCGTTCGGTGATCGGCGGCAGCGACGATACCTACCAGGAAGCGTTCCAGGTGACGCCGGAAGAGTGGGACCAGCAGTTCGATCGCTACTTGAAGGAACGCTTCAAGCCGTTCCGTGACAAGGAGCGTCCGGCCGACTACGGCCGTGACCTGGCGCCCGATCCGCGCAAAGGCAAGTTCGCGAACGTGCTCTCGATCGAGCCCTCGCCATCGGGCGACCTGATCGCCGGCATGACCGGCAACGGCCGTGACCGCGAGTACGACATCGTCCTGATTTCCGCGAAAGACGGCTCGGTGATTCGCAACCTGACGAGCGGCTTCGACCAGAGCATGGGCTTCGAGTACCTCGCCACGCCGGGCGGGCGCTGGAACTCGGTGCCGTGGATGTCGTGGTCGCCGTCGGGCGATCACCTCGCCTATTTCGTGCGCACCGAGAAGGACCGGTCGCTGATCGTGCAGAACGTGGTGTCGCGCAAGATCGAGGTGCGCGTGCCGCTCAACACCATCGACGCACCCGAGTCACCGGACTTCTCCCCGGACGGCAAGCTGATTGTGTTCTCGGGTATGCGTGACAGCCAGGCCGACATCTTCACGGTGGACCTCGACAGCAAGGAGATCGTCAACCTCACGAAGGATGCCTTCGCCAACTACGCGCCGACGTGGTCGCCCGACGGCCGCTCGGTGGTCTACCTGGTGCGCGTGAGCGGCAACGAGAAGATCTTCCGGATGGACGCCTCGGGCGCCAACAAGACGCAGCTCACCTTCGGCACACACGACGAAGGCGGGGCCCAGTTCCTCGACGCCAACACGCTGGTATTTGCCTCGACGGCTGTGAACCCGGCCGAGCCGATCGACCCGGAGGTCGCCAAGAATGGCCAGATCTACAACCTGTGGACCCTCGACCTCAAGACCAACGAACTGAAGCAGTACACCGACGCCCTGGCCGGCAACCTGTCGCCGGTGGTGCTGCGCGACGGCACCAACAACAAGCTCGCGTTTGTCACCTACTTCAAGGGTGAATACGGGCTGCACGTGCTCGAACGCAAGGACGAGATCACCAAGGTGGCCAGCGCCGACTTCGGGTCGCCCGGCCCAATCGTCGACTTCCAGGCGCCGCTCGGCCACCAACTGGTGGCCGACAACAAGAAGAAGAAGGGCAAGTTCGAGAAGCTGTTCCTCGAAGGCCGCCCCCCGGTTTCGCTGGGCGTCACTAGCGGCGGCGACGTCTTCGGCGGCACGCAGGTGGTGTTCAGCGACGTGCTCGGCGATCAGCAGTTCAGCATGTTCGTGTCGTCGGTCTCGCAGTACCGCACCATGCAGTTCACCTGGGTGAACATGGAGCGCCGGCTGCAGCTCGCGGTGCAGGCCTTCAACACCACGCAGTTCTATTACGGCCAGCTCGAAGGCGTGTTCTACGACCCGGCCTTCAGCGGCCTGATCGATCGCGACCTGGCGACGGCCACCCGCACCATGCAGGGCGGCACCATCTATGCGATCTATCCGTTCAATCGCTACCGTCGCATCGAAGTGTTCGGCGGCTTCAGCCGCTATCAGGAACGCTACAACGACCCCGGCGTCGAGTTCGTGGCCAACCAGTATCAGCAGGAGCAGTTCGGCCGCTCGCTGTTCAACAACGGCAGCATGGTGCCATTCGGCGCCGCGTTCGTGCAGGAAACGACGATCTTCCGTGAGTTCGGCCCCCTGTCGGGCAGCACCATGCGCCTGTCCTACGAGATCGCGCCGAAGATCGGCAGCTCGCTCACGCGGCAAACCGTCGATGGCGATGCGCGCAAGTACTTGCGCCTCGGTGCCAACGGCCTGCTCGCGCTGCGCGCCCGCGGCTTCAGGAGCTGGGGCAGCAACCCCGACTACACCTACTTCGGCGGCAACGGCGAACTGCGCGGCTACGAGTACCTGGAATTTATCGGCCAGAACGCCTTCTTCACAAACGTCGAACTACGCTTCCCGCTGATCGACGCGATGGCGACCCCGATCGGCGTCTTGGGCGGCGTGCGCGCGACCCTGTTCGCCGGCCTGGGCGGGGCCTACTTTGAGGGCACGCCGTTCACGCTGTTCCGCCGCGACACGACGATCGAGAAACCGATCGTCGACTACAACGCCAGTGGCCAGCCGGTCTTCGGCCGGCCGGTCGCCGTTTCCGGCAACCGCTTCGTCGATGCCCGCGCGTCCTACGGCATCAGCCTCTCGACCTTCGCCCTCGGCTTCCCCGTCCACTTCGACTGGTCGTGGAAGACGCTGATGAACAAGAATTGGGAAGACGTGGTCTTTGCGCAGAGCGGCGGCAGTGAGGCCTTCCGCAAGGTCAAGTTCTCGCTGTGGATTGGCTACGATTGGTAACCGCCAAGCGCTGGCAAGACTCGACGGCTGAGACCGTCCAGGTCGTCCTGCCCAACGACTCCAACCCGCTCGGGTTCATCCTGGGCGGGACGGTGATGCACCTGATCGACATCACCGGGGCCATCGCCTGTCACCGGCACACCAACACGCTCGCCTTGACGGCGGGCGTGGATGGCCTCGAGTTCATCCACCCGATCAAGGTCGGCGACCTGATCCTCCTCAAGTCGCGCGTCACCTGCGTGTTCAGCACGTCGCTCGAAGTCGAGGTCGAAGTGTTCTCGGAAGAGATCGAAACCGGCACCCGCAAGCTGACGAGCCGCGCGTATCTCACCTTCGTCTCGATCGACAAGAACGGCAAGGCGCAGAAGGTGCCGCCGCTGCTGACGGAGACGCCAGACGATGAGGAACGGGTCCGGCAGGCGCACGAGCGTCGCGCCGACCGGCTCCGCCGCAAGTCGCAACGAGGAGGCTAGTTTCCTGCCTTGGTCATCCGCAACTCGCTGCGATCGAGATCGAGCGAGACGCGGTAGGGGCTGAGGAACTTGTGGCCGACGATCCCGCCCACCTGGAAGCCCAGCAACACGCTGGGCGCCTGCAGATTCAGCACCACCACGGCGAAGTTGTTGAAGGTGATGTTCTGGAACCTCAGGTTGACGCCAGGCATCAGGAACGCGTCGCGGTCCCAGCCCGAGGTCCCATACACGCGCAGCGCGATCTTGCGCGGCATGGCCTGGTTCAACTCGGCGGCCGTCACGGTGCTGATCGAAATCACCTCACCGCCGGTATCGACGACGAAGTACGTCGGCCGCGTCTGGTTGATCAGGCCGCGCACCATCGACAGGCGGTGGTGGCGCATGGGTAGTATGACCTCGGCCTTCTCGGCGGGCAGGTGCCGGCCAAGGGTCAGCTTCTGGGTGGCGTAGTCGATGGTCATGGACAAGCCCATACCGAGCGGCGAGAAGCTCTCGGTTTCGCGCTTGGGAATGCCGCGCAGGGCGGGCGCCTTGATCAGGGCCGGCACGTTGCTCAATTTCATGGCGCCGATCTCAAGCGAATCCAGGCGGCCCAATTGCAAGGCGCGCAGGCCGACTTCGCCGACACCGGCGCTCAGCGTGTAGGTAATCGGCCGCACGGCGCCACTCGACGCCGTCTGCCGGGAAATGGTCGTGAGCTCCGAGCCGGTGTCGAGCACGAAGTCTTGCGGGCGCCCGCCGTTCACCTTGGCCTTGACAATGACCTTCTCGTCCACGACACGGAAGTCAACGGTGTGCAGGGCGCCAGCCGCGTCCTCGGCCATCGCGATCGGCTCGCGCTCGCCGAACGAGCGCAAGAACCGAATCTGCGATCGCGACCACGACGCCTTGTCGCTGCGATCCTTGTTGGGCAGGAGGTTGACGTAGTTGCCGTAGGCGGCGGCCGCCTGCTCGTAGCGCCGCATGCGCTCGAAGATCGACCCCACGGTGTGATGGATTTCTTCGTCGCGGGGCGAGAGCTTGAGCGCGGCCTGCGCTTCGTTTAGCGCCTCTTCCAGCTTGTTCTGCGAGGCCAACGCGCGCGCCAGGCCGTGGTGGCCGCGCGACAAGTCTGGCACCAGCGCGAGCGCATCCTTGAATTCTTCGTGCGCCTCGTCAAAGAGGCCGGCCGACCACAGCGCGTCGGCGTGTACGGTGAGAACCTCGGCATTCCGCGGGTCCTGCAGCTTGAGGGTGTGCGCTTCTTTCTGGGCCTCGAGGAACTCGCCGAGCCGCAGCGCCGACTTCACCACGCCCATTCGGGCCTTGACCGCCATCGACTTGCTGTCCGCGGTCACGGCCTTGCGAAACGCAGCGAGCGCTTCGCGATACCGCGTCTCTTCGAACAGCAGCGTCCCCAGTTGAAACTGCAGCGCCGCGTCGTCGCCCGGCCCGCGCCCCTGAACTCCCGATACCAGCGCCGCGAGCACCGCCGCGGCCACCAACGCCATGCGAGGTCGAATCGGCATACACCCTGCTTCCAAGGGCCTCGCCCGGTCTCAGGCAAAGCCGCCAGTTCACGAGATCACGGAATCACCCGATTCTAAATGTAAAGCCCGGCCGGGCAACCGTTTATTTCTGGAAGTGCCTGGCGTTGATCTCGATGTAGTTCGCCCACTTCTCGGGCACTTCGTCGAGGGCGAAGATCGCCTCGACCGGGCAGGCCGGGACGCAGGCGCCGCAATCGATGCACTCGTCCGGGTGGATGAAGAGCATCTTTTCCGGCTCGAAGTCACCCTCGTCCTTGCGGGGATGAATGCAGTCGACCGGGCAAACGTCTACGCAGGACGAGTCCTTCGTGCCGATACAGGGTTCCGTGATGATGTACGCCATGTCTTGATCCTTATCAGTCAGAAAGTAAGAAGGCTACGCCGTGCTTTCGAGCGCGTTGGCCGGGACGTGGCCCAGGCGCATGGAGATCCGGCGCGCCAAATCCCAGGCGCCGCGGTGGTGTTCCGTCAGGATCGGCCGGTCGTCGGCGCCGTGGCCGAACACGCCGACGCGCGCCACCTCCTGTCCCGTGTAATCGCGGACCGGAGCACAGGTGCAGAACAGTCGCTGTAACGCATCGGGCTCGATCGGTGGCGGGCCCATCCGCACGACCGTGGCCTCGGGCTTTGCCAACTCCCCCACCGTCGCCAGCCTCAGACAACTCAGCCGGCGCGTCGCCTGTCGCGGGGAAAAGTAGATGGCGCAGTGCCCCGGCATTTCCTTGCCGTAGACCGTACGCATGGCCACCTCGTCCGGGCCCGTGCTCCAGACGTAGGTAACTTCTCCGCTCGAGGGGATGGCGATGAAGCCGCGATACGGCGTGCGCAACACGTACTCCCGCATGATCGGGTACGCGTGCAGCCGAAGCTCGGACTGGCCAAGCGATCGGAAGCTCAGATCCAGCATCTTCAGCGTCAAGCCGTAGCGCTGGGTCTCGTCGTCTTGTCGCACGTAGCCACGCCGCTTCAGCACGCCGAGCAACCGGTGCACCGTGGAGGCGGGCTGACGCAGTGCGCGGGCCAGGTCCGACAGGTTCATCCCGCGGGGCATGCCGCTCAGCACCTCGCACACCTCAAGCGCCTTGTCGACGGAGGTGAGGGCGCCGGCCGAACGGACTGTTGGCTGTTGTGGTGATTCCACTATGCGGAACGACGTTTCATATTCTTGACTCTACCGTTCGCCCCCTTCCCTGTCAAGGAGTTACAGGCATACGATCGAAGTGCCGGCCGTGATGGTGACGTTGCGGACCATCATCGAACAGTTCCCGGATACCCCGCAGTCGATGGCGGCGCAGGTGCTCGAAGACCTGGGCGCGCGATTCCCTGACAATCCGGTGGACGTGTGGTTCCGGCTCGGTGAACTCTACGAGCGGCGACTAAAACGATCCGGTGAAAGCAAGAGAAGCGTACGGGAGGGTGCCACGGGGCTCACACACGCGGGCATTATACTTTCCGGGTGAAAGGGTGCTGGGGTGTCCGCCTTCGCGGCCTGAGGCCGCTCCGGCGAGACCTCGCCGTAGCTCGCCAGCGGTGGATGTGCGAGCGGAGGCGGGCTGGGGTGCGGAAGTGCTGCGGTGCGCTGTTGCTCGCCGTCGCGCTGGCGAGGCCCGCCGCCGCCCAGCTTCTCCCCGAGCAACCCATCTCGATCGCGGGCGGGCGCGTCGTGCTCGGCGCCGAGGTCACCGGCACGTTCGCGCCTGACGACCCCGGCTTCTTCAACTACACCAGCTACGAGTTCAGCGCGCTCCGCAACTTCCGGCTCGGCGTGTCAGCTGAAGTGCGCGCCAACGACTACGTGCAGGTGCTGGGCGAAGTGCGGCTGGATCAGGGGCGCGTGTTCGAAATGTCTGGCCTGTTCGTGCGCGTGCGGCCGTGGCCGAAACGGCGCTTCGATCTGCAGGCCGGACGCATTCCCCCGACCTTCGGCGCGATGACACGCAGCGCGTACGGCAGCGGCAATCTGCTCATCGGCCAGCCGCTCGCCTACCAATACCTCACGTCGATCCGATCCGATGCGCTGCCGGCCAGCAGCGACGACCTGCTGCGGATGCGTGGCCGGGGGTGGCGCTCGAGTTTCCCGGTCGGCAACACCACCCCGGGCCCCGGCCTCCCGGTGGTCAACACCAGCCGGTGGGACACGGGCGTGCAGGCGCACGGCGTCATGGGCCTGTTCGAATGGAGTGGCTCGGTGAGCACCGGCTCGCTGTCGGATCCGCGCCTGCGCGACAACAACAGCGGGCGGCAGGCGGCCGGCCGGCTGGTCGCCCGGCCGCAGGCGTCGCTTCAGCTCGGCGCATCCGCGTCGAGCGGGGCCTGGCTCAGTCGATCGCTGGAGACCGCTGTCGCCAACGCGTCGCAGGTCGCGCGCGCACGCCAGGTGGCGGTCGGCGGCGACGCCGAGTTTTCCACCGGCCGTTTCCTGATTCGCGGTGAAGTGATCCGCTCGACGTGGACGGTCCCCGAGGTGAACGCGCCGCTCATCGGCGGCGACCTGATCGCCACCTCGACTCTGGTCGAGGGGCGCTATAAGGTCGCGGCCGGGCTGTACCTGGCGGTTCGCGGCGACCGCCTCGACTTCAACGAAATCCTCGGGTCGCGCATCCGGAACACATGGGACGCCGACACCTGGCGCGTGGAAGCGGGCGCCGGCTACTCGGTCACGCGTAACATCATGTTCAAGGGCGCGTGGCAGCGCAATCGACGCGACGGCGGCCGCGTGCGACACGACGACTTGCTCGCCGCACAGGTGCTGTATTGGTTTTGAAGGGGCCTCGCCTGCGGCTCGGTGGGGCGCGCTCGCTGCGCTCGCTTGTGGGACTCGGGGCTTCGCCCCTCGCAGGAGTCGCGCCTTTGGCGCTCCTGGGGTTGGTGCTTATCCTCCCCACAAGCGGCGACTTGTCCGCCGAAGCGCGGAGCGCGAAGGTGGAAGCCGCGAGTCCCACCGCCGCGCAAGCATCGGCCGCGGCGGCTGGTATCCGCGGGCGCCTCGACATTCGCCGCCTCGCGCGGCCGGCCGAACGGCGGCCCGATGTGGCCGCGACCGGCGCGCCCGGTCCCCGCGACCTGAACGACCTGCGTCGCGGCGTCGTCTACCTGGAATCGGCGCCGCGCGCGGCCTTCGATGAACGCGAGCCGGGCCGCGCCGTCATGGATCAGCGCAATGAACGCTTCGTCCCGCACGTCTTGGCCGTCATGGTGGGGACCCTGGTCGACTTTCCCAACAGCGACCGCACCTACCACAACGTGTTCTCGCTCTCGCGCGCCCAGCGGTTCGACCTTGGCCGCTACGCCGCCGGCAAGTCGAAGGCGGTGCGGATGGATCGGCCCGGCGTCGTGCGCGTGTTCTGCGACATCCACTCGCACATGAATGCGTTCGTGCTGGTCTTCAATCACCCCTTCTTCAGCGTCACCGACGTCGAGGGACGGTACGCCTTACCCGCCGTCCCTCCCGGCACCTACACCGTGGTCGGGTGGTACGAGGGTGAGCCGCGAACCACGCGGTCAGTGGTCGTGCCGCCGGGCGGGTGGGCCGATGCCGATCTGGTCGTGCCGTGATGCGCGTGCTCGGTTCCCTCACCAACCGCATCTTCCTGGCCAGTGCGCTGCTCGCCATGCTCTCGATCGGAGCCGCGGTGTACCTGATCAGCGCGCGCATGACCAGCGAGACCGAAGCCGAGTTGCAGCGCGACCTGACGGAGGCGGCCACCCTTGTGGACGAGCAACGCCGCACGCAGTTCGAGAACATCTCCCGCACCGCCCGCCTGATCGCCGACTTGCCCAAATTCAAGGCGGTGGTGGAGATTGCCGACCGGCCCACCCTGCAGCCCATTGCCGCGGACTACCAACTGCAGGCCGGCGCGGACCTCTTGATGGTCACCGACCCGCGCGGCGTGTTGCTGGCCATGGCCGGTGAACCAGCGACGCAACCGGTGTCGTCAGCATCATACGACCTCCAGCGGGCCCTCGACGGTCAGGTGACGCCCGCCTTCTGGCTGCATCCGCGCGGGGTGATGGAGGTCGTCAGCGTGCCGGTGACGCTGGGCCTCGAGCGGCCGGAGGTACTCGGCGTGTTGAGCGTGGGTTACCTGCTGGACGACCGGCGGGCCGCGCAGTTCAAGGCGCTGACCGGTGCCGACATCGCGTTCGCGATGGCTGGAGCCGTGCGCGCCTCCACCCTGCCCGGTCCGCGCGAGACCCTGGCACCACTGCTCGCGGCCTCCGGCCCCACGCGCATCGTGATTGACGGTGAGGAATACGTCGCGCTGAACCAGGCACTCGGGCCCGGGACGGCGTCCACCCGTCCCGCCGCCATCGTCTTGCGTTCGCGCAGCGAGCGGCTGCGGTCGCTCGGCGCCATCCAGGCCGCATTGGGCGGCATTGCGTTGGGCGCGACGCTGCTCGCGATTGTCGTGAGCTACGGCGTCGCGCGGACGATCTCGCGCCCGCTTGCCACGATCACCGACCACATGCGCCAGATCGCGGCCACCGGCGACCTGACGCGCAAGATCGCCACCAAGCGCCAGGGTGGCTGGGATGATGACGACGCGCACATGTTGGCGACGACCTTCAATCTGCTGATCGACTCGATTGTCCGCTTTCAGCGTGAGGCCGGCCAGCGCGAGCGGCTGTCGTCGCTGGGACGGTTGTCGACGGTCATCGCCCACGAGGTCCGCAATCCGCTGATGATCATCAAGGGTGCGCTGCGCTCCCTCGCCCGCGAGGGCGCCACCGCCGCGGATGTCCGCGATGCGGCGACCGACATCGACGGAGAGATCGACCGCTTGAACCGCCTCGTCAACGACGTGCTCGATGTCGCGCGGCCGATTCGGTTCGATCCCGCGCCCACGGACATCAATCAGGTGTGCAGCGACGCCGCCGGGGCCATCATGGCCGACGACGGGCACGCGGTGACGCTCGATCTCGCGCCGGGTCTGCCCACACTGGTCACCGACGCCGAGCGGCTGCGAACGGTGCTGGTCAACCTGCTGGCCAACGCCCAACATGCGGTGGAAGCGAAGCCGGGCGCCGCAGTGCGGCTGCTGACCAGCGCGCTCGGCGAACGCCGGGTCGCCATCACCATTCGCGACACCGGCAAGGGCATAGCGGAGGAAGATCTGGCGCGCATCTTCGATCCGTACTTCACGACCCGGCGGGCCGGCACCGGCCTTGGCCTCGCCATTGCAAAGAACATCGTCGAAGGCCTCGGTGGCGCCATCAGCGTCACGACCAGGCCCGGCGCCGGAACCGACTTTCGCGTCGAGCTCGGCGACGCGCCGGCACGAGCCGAAGGATAGGCAACAGGGCACATGGCAGGCAGCATCCTCCTCGCCGACGACGAAGAGAAGATTCTCAAGACGCTCGGGCGCGCACTCCGAGACGAAGGGCATGAGGTGACGACGGCGGCCAACGCGCGCGACGCCGCGCGCTGCCTGAACGAGCGGGCCTTCGACCTGCTGGTCATCGATTTCCTGATGCCCGATCGCACGGGCCTGGACGTGATTCGCGATCTCGTCGCCACCACCCCGGAGACCGAGCGTCCGGCGATCGTCATGATGACCGCGCACGGCAGCATCGAGAGCGCCGTCGAGGCCATGAAGCTGGGCGCCCGCGACTACTTGCAGAAACCGTTCGAGGTGGATGAACTGCTGGTGCTCGCCCGCCGGGCGCTGGAAGACCAGCGCGCGCGCACCGGTCTGCGCTACCTGCTGAGCGAGCGGGATGCGGAGTTCGATCACTACGGCATCATCGGTCGCAGCCGTCCCATTCGCGACGTGATCACGCGCGCCGAGCTGGTGGCCGAATCCAAGAGCACCGTGCTGGTGACCGGCGAGACCGGCACCGGCAAAGAGCTGGTGGCGCGCGCCATTCACGCGCGCAGCGCGCAGCGCAACATGCCGATGATCAAGGTGAACTGCGCCGCGATTCCCGAGACGCTGATCGAGTCCGAACTGTTCGGCCACGTGCGCGGCGCGTTCACCGGCGCCTCGTTCACCAAGAAAGGCCGCTTCGCGCTGGCGGATGGCGGCACGATCTTCCTCGACGAGATCGGCACCGTGGCGCTGAGCGTGCAAGCCAAGTTACTGCGGGTACTGCAGGATCGGGAGTTCGAGCCGCTCGGCGCCGAACGCACGCAGCGCGTCGACGTCCGCGTGATCGCGGCCACCAATCGCGACCTGCGCCAGCTGGTGTCAGAGGGCAAGTTCCTCGAGGACCTGTTCTATCGCTTGCATGTCATTCCCATCGAGATGCCGCCGTTGCGCGAGCGGCCAGAGGACATTCCACTGCTGGTTGACCATTTCGTGCGACGGTTTGCGGAACGAACCGGCAAGACGATCTCGGGCGTGGACGAGAAAGCCATGGCGGAACTCTCCGGCTATGGCTGGCCGGGCAACGTACGCGAACTCGAGAACACCATTGAACGCGCGGTGGTCCTGTCCACCGGGTCGCTGTTGAGCAGCCAGTCGGTGTGGCTGATGAGCGCGACGGCCACGCCGGCGTCGGCCGCTGTCCCGTCGCTGAAACTGCACCAGAACCTGGAATGGGCAGAGCGAGAGACCATGCGGCGCGCCCTGGAGCAGGCGCGGGGCGTCAAGAAGGACGCCGCCGAGCTGATGGGCATCAGCCAGCGGGCGCTCAGCCACTACCTGGCCAAGTACCGTATTGAAGACTAGGCGCCTTACGCGCGGCGTAAGCACTTACGCCGCGCGAACGGCCGCCGGCTGTCCCTTGCGGCCGGTCTTCGCCGTGAGCGGTGCGGAACGGCCAGCCGTCCGCGTAGGCATCACCCTTGCTTAAGCCTGACCAGGTGGCGTTCAACCTGACCCAATTGTCTGATTCAGTTGCCGCGGCGGGGACGGCGCTCCTGTTGGGAGTGGCAGCGATGTCACCTTCTCAACAGGACCCTGCCGCGGCTTCTGCGCCACGCATCATCGAGGTGGTGGCCAGCCGATTTACCTTCGAGCCGGCCCGCATCGAGGTCACCGAAGGCGAGCATATTCGCTTGGTGGTCACGTCGGCGGACGGCGTCCATGGCGTCGGCATCAAGAAATTTCGCGTCGAAAAAGCCGTCCCACGGGGCGGCACGCCAATCACAATCGACTTTGTTGCGTCGGCAGCGGGCGAGTTCCCCCTCCTCTGTTCCGAATACTGCGGCAATGGCCACGAGGACATGAAGGGCATGCTCGTCGTGGCAGCCAAGAAAGCAGTAGGAGATTCGCGTTGAGAATGCTTTTGTATCGCTACCTGCTTCCGATTCTGTTGGTCGCGTCCGTGGCCGTGCCGGCCGCGGCGCAGGCGCCGACGGACGACCCCGATCGGGATCCGAACAACGCCCAGCCGGATTTCTACGTCGCCACTCTCCCGACCAACTTGCGGCTGCCCAAGGGCAAGCTCGCCTTCCGGCTCACGCACCGTTTTCTGCGGACGCTGGGTGACGGCGATTTCGGCGATCTGGCCGCGCGGGCGTTCGGCTTCGACAGCGGCGCGCAGATCGGCGTCGATCTGAAGTACGGCCTCTTCAGCGGCGGCCAAATCGGCGTCTACCGCACCTCGGACCGCACCATCCAGTTCTCGGCGCAGTACGACGCGCTGTCGCAGAAGA